>JAEZZE010000132.1 GCA_023418755.1 Bacillota bacterium
ACCCTGGCGTTCGGGAGCGCCGCCCCGGCGATCCCGAACGTCTCTCTAAAAGAATCCTTTGTCATAGACAGTTCGCTAGGGGATGGGATAATGCTGATCCAAGGAAGAAAAAGACGATCTCTCGAAAAATGGCTGCCGTTGTTTGTTATCCTGCCGTCCGTAGTGCTCGTGTTTATATTTGTTTATTTGTTTATCGGATGGACCGCCTTTGTTTCTCTTGTTAGCTGGAATTCGCTAAAGCCGGACTTTACGTTTGTCGGACTGAAAAATTATGCGCAGCTGTTCGACTCGTTTCGATTTCAATCGGCTTTGCGAAATATGATTTTCTTCTCGATCTTTTTCATTATCGGCGTAGTCGTTTTAGGGCAATTGCTCGCGGTTTTCCTGGAGCAGAAGCTCGCGGGAAAGTGGGTATACCGCAACGTCTTTTTGTTTCCGATGGCGATGTCTTTCGTCGTGACGGGCGTGGCATGGCGTTGGATTTTGAATCCCGATTCGGGAGTCAATCTTCTATTGCAAAAAGTCGGAATTTCCCCGGCCTGGTATACGGATGTCACCATCTTCCCCGGCTGGAGCATCTTCAAAATCGAATTCGGCATGCCGCTTGCCCTGATTGCCGTATTGATTGCCGCCATCTGGCAAATGACGGGCTTTTCCTTGGCCATGTATTTAGCCGGCCTCGGCAATGTGTCCGAGGAGTTGAAGGAAGCCGCGATGATCGATGGAGCCGGAACGTGGAAGATGTATTACAAAGTGATTCTACCGCAACTAAAGCCGATCACCTACGGGGTTGTCCTGATCATGCTGCAGATCTCGTTGAAAATCTTCGACCTCGTCTATACCATGACGGGTTCGGGTCCCAACTTCGTTACGGACATGCCCGCCATCTATATGTATGAAGCCACCTTCAAGAGCAATTTCTACTCGGAGGGCGCTTCGATCGCCATGATAATGCTGCTGATGGTGATGATCTTCGTCGTCCCGTACATTTTCAGTCGAAAGGAAGAGATGTGATGCCGAAACTCCTTTCCAAGTCCTTGCTATACATCGTGCTGACGGGGTTAGGCGCGCTTTTTCTCATCCCTTTCTATGTCCTGATCGTCACCAGCTTAAAGCCGTTTGACGAAGTATCGTTCATGAACATGTGGAGGCTGCCGATCCGGCTGGATTTTTCAAGTTTCTCGAAAGCCTATCAAGTGCTCTCCCCCAACTTGCTGAACAGCTTTCTCATGGTGATTCCGGCATGTCTGATTTCCGCCCTTTTGGGTTCCTTGAACGGATATGCCCTATCGAAATGGAAATTTCGCGGTTCCGAAGCTTTGTTCACTTTATTGCTGCTGGGGATGTTCATTCCTTTTCAAAGTATTCTCATTCCGCTGATCACCGTTATTCGCGATCTGAATTTATACAATACGATTACGGGACTGGCGTTCGTACACATCGTGTACGGCCTGCCGATGACGACGCTGATGTTTAGAAATTTTTACGCGGGTATTTCGCAAACGGTGATCGAAGCCGCGCAAATCGACGGAAGCGGATTTTTCAGGACGTATGTCTACATTATGATGCCGTTATCGATAACGGGCTTTGTCGTGGTGGGGTTATGGCAGTTTACGAACATATGGAACGAGTTTTTGTTTGCCATTACGATCACGGGGCATGCCAAGCAGCCTGTTATGGTCGCCTTGCAAAACTTGGCGGGCAGTCAAATTATTGAATGGAACGTTCAGATGGCGGGAGCCTTGCTCGCTGCTATCCCGACGATGATCGTGTATTTATTTGCCGGACGTTACTTCATACAAGGGCTTTTGGCGGGTTCCGTTAAAGGCTGACGGATAGCGCGGCGCACAAACGATAAGGAGTGGTTCGATGATCAAGGGATTAAGTTCGGCGGGGCTGGGCCGAGTGAATGGTCTGCCTCATTTGATAGAGCTTGCGGCCTCCCATGGATTTTCCGCGGTAGAGACGACAGGGCAAGATCTGAGGGCATTTGTAGAGCGCGAGGGCCTGGAAACGGTTCGCGCCTGTTTGGAGCGTCATCGTGTTCAATTGGGGGCGGTAACGTTGCCCGTAGAATGGCGACAGGACGATTCCTCCTTCCGCAGAGGGCTGCCGGGTCTGTTGACGGAGGCCGAGTTGGCCTCGCAGCTCGGCTGCCGGACCTTCTTCACTTATTTTATGCCATCGACGGACAACGCCATCTCATCGCATCTCATTCAATTATCGCGGCGTCTTCGCCTGCTCGGCAAGCTGCTGGCGCAATACGGGATGAATTTGGCGTTGGAGTATGTCGGGCCGCATCATTTGCGCCAGCAATGGAAGCATCCCTTTATTTGGACGGCGGCCGAAACGATTGCATGGCTCGATCTGGTCGGCGAAGCGAATGTCGGCATCGTACTTGACAGCTTCCATTGGTATACAAGCGGAGAAACTCTCCAGACTATAGCGGACATTGAGCTTTCCTATATCAAGTACGTCCACCTCAACGATGCGCGCGATATGCCGGTAGAGAACGTGCTGGACAATGATCGGGTGTATCCGGGAGAAGGCGTCATTCCTTTGACGGGCTTTCTAAAAGCCTTGCAGGCCAAGCATTATCAGGGCGTGGTGACGCAGGAAATTCTGTCCGTAACAGAACCGCAAGATTCGGCAGAGCGGTTGGCGGAACGTTCAGGCCATGCTTTTCGCAACGTATTCGCAGCTGCCGGGATCGCGTAGATCTCCGAGCGAATAGATAGGGGGATAACCATGAAAGTGTTAGTCGGCTGTTTCTACCATGAGACGAACACGTTTAATCCGATCCGGACGCATAAGGAAGATTTTGTGTTTGCGGAGGGCGATGCCGTACTGGAGCGGTTGTATAGCGTAGCGGCGTTCCGCGAGCAACGGGTCGATGTCATACCGGGCATCTATGCCACCGGTCTATCCTCGGGCATCGTCACGAAGAGCGCCTTCGATTTTTTCGCCGGGAAACTGCTGGCCGCTTTGCAGGAGACGGAAGTCGACGGTATCTGGCTGCATTTGCACGGCTCTATGATCGTAGAAGACATCGGTTCCGGGGAGCTGGAATTGATCAAGCGGATTCGGGCGAGGGTCGGCCCGCATCTTCCGATCTCTCTCGCCTTGGATATTCATGGCAACATTCCGGAACAATTCAGCCGGCACGTGAATATTGTACGTGCCTATCGTACGGTGCCGCATACGGATCAAGCCGACACCGAACGAGTCACCGCCCAAGCTTTAACGGCCATGATCGGGTTGAAGGAACCCGTTACGCCGGCTTTTCTTAAGCTTCCCGTTATCATTTGCGGCGAAAAAGCGCTCGGCAACTGCGAGCCGCTGCAATCCATCTTTGCGGAACTCGCCGCGATCGAAGAGATAGAAGGGATCGTCACGGCCTCCTTCTTCCTGGGGCATGCTTGGAGCGATAGCGCCCATACGGGAGCCTCCGTTTTTGTCGTGCCGCGTACCCAGCGCGATGCGGAAGCGGCGGCGCAAGCCTGTCGCCGTCTGGCGGAATTTATTATGGGGCGGAAACACCAATTCGATTTTGCCGCACGGGCGCTGGCCCCCGAGCCGGCATTGGATTATGCGTTGCAGCTTGAGAAGAAGCCCGTATTTGTCTCCGATTCGGGCGACAACACGACAGCCGGAGCGCCGGGCTACAATACGGTGCTGCTAAAATTGCTGATGAAACGCGACTTGAACGGAAAAAAAGCCGTCGTTGCCTCCCTTTTCGATAAAGCGGCGTTTGCCGAGCTGGACCGGCATGAAGCGGGCGAGACGGTTTCGGTATGGGTAGGAGGAGGCGCGGATGACGATAGCGAGAAAGTGATGATAACGGGCGAGCTGAAAGCAAAAGGGGAGCTGCTTGGCTATCTGAATGCCGAGAACGATGTGGTGGGCCGGGTTTGTACCCTCGCAATGGGGAACCTGGACGTCGTCATCGCCAATCGCGGAGATTCCTTTATCTCCGTGCGGCATTTTGCGCGGGCCGGCCTGGTATTTACGGATTATGACGTGATCGTGCTTAAGCAGGGTTACCTATTCGATGCATTGACCAAGGTAGCCCAAGGAGAAGTACTGGCCCTGACTCCCGGGGCGACCTATTTGCAAATCGCGGAATTGAACTACTTTTCCTTGCCCGATGCCGTGGAACGAATATAACAAAAAGGAGAATACCCCAGCATGAAAATCATTCGAACCAAAGATTATGCCGAAATGTCGCAAAAAGCTTTCGAGGTGTTGAAGGACGTATTGGATCGAAAAAAAGACGCCGTTATCAATACGACGATCGGCGCCAGCTATGACGGGATGTTCGAGTTGATGATCAAGGCCATTAACGAAGGCGCCTTGTCCATCGAAGACGCCGTATTCATGAATCTCGACGAGTATATCGCGGATCGCGACCGATCGTTTACCGTCTATACCTTTATGCATACCCAGTTTTACAATCTCATTTCGCAAAAGCCCAAAGCGATCGAATTTCTCGATGGCGGCACGAAGCAATTGCAGGCCGAGATCGATCGTTATCGGCAGGTGCTGGCGCAATATCCCCGCGATTTGCAAATTCTCGGCTTGGGCGTTAACGGCCATCTTGCCGCGAATGAACCGGGGACGTCCTTTCAATCGCGCGTCTTTCTTGCGGATAGCGATGAGTCTACGATTCAAAGCACGATGCGGTATCAGAACCTGACCCGCGAAGAAGCGCCGACGCAGATGCTGACGTTAGGATTGGCGGATATCATGGAGGCCAAGCAGGTGCTTCTGGTTGCATCCGGGGAACGGAAAGCCCAGGCGGTGAAAGACACGATTGAAGGGCCGATCGATGAAAGTTGTCCGGCGACCATTTTGCGGACTCATCCGAATGCGATCTTTATTATTGACGAGGCGGCCGGGTCCTTGCTAACCCAATGACGGACTTATAGTGATTACCTCAAGGTAACGAAAGGTGAATGGTGTGAGCAAATATATTGTAGGTATCGATATCGGCGGCACGAAAGTGAAACTCGGCGTATTGGATATCGAGGGAACGATTCTGGACAAGTGGGAGATTGCTACCAATCTGGCCGATAACGGCGCTTATATCGTAGAGGATATGTGGTCTTCCCTCGCTCGTCATCCTTTATTGGCCGACCTTGGATCCGTCTTGGGCATTGGCGTCGGCGCTCCCGGTTTCGTGGACGCCCAAACCGGCAATGTCTATGAAGCCGTCAATATCGGGTGGAAGGATTTCGGGCTGGGCGACATGCTGCGGCGCAAGTGCGCGTTTCCCGTATTTGTCGAGAATGACGCCAATATTGCCGCGCTCGGCGAGAATTGGCGGGGAGCCGGCAATCAAGCCAAAGATCTGATCGTGGTCACATTGGGAACCGGCGTGGGCGGAGGAATCATTGCCAACGGCGAAATTTTGCACGGCATTAACGGAACGGCCGGGGAGATCGGTCACATCGTCATCGATCCTCAAGGCTATGCGTGCAATTGCGGACGGACGGGCTGCCTGGATACGATAGCATCGGCTACCGGCATTGCAAGGCAAGCCATGGAGGAGCTGGCGCTTGAACCGACGGGGAAATTGGCTGATTTGTACGCGCGGCAAGGAGCCGTCAGCGCCAAGGAGGTATTCTCGCTGGCCGAAGCCGGAGATCCGTCTTGCATCCGCGTCATCGCCCGGGTCGCGGATAAGCTCGGCATTGCGCTGGCTAACGCGGCTGGTATTATTAATCCATCGAAAATTTTGATCGGCGGAGGAGTCTCCCAGGCGGGCGACTGGTTTCTGGCCGATATTCGTGCGGCCTTCGTCAGGCATTCGTTAGCGAGGATCGGGACGATTACCCGGATTGAGTACGCTCGTCTCGGCAATGACGCCGGAATGATCGGAGCGGCTTATATGGTGCGAAAGCAGTTGGCCATCGAGTAACGGCTTCCGACGCAACGCACCGGTCGTTCATCCGCATACGTAGGCAGAAAGCATCACCAGGAGTCGGCGCATCGCTGCGTCGCTCCATCGGTGATGCTTTTTGCGTGCTCCGCTGCTCACATGAAATATTAGTCCTTTAGCTTCATTTATGTATACTTAGTGAAATAAATATTGTATAAAGAATACTTATTTGTTATGTTATTTGCGAAAACATTCTTAATTCTGTGGAGGAGGCTATTTATGTTTCGAATGCGGTACGTATCTGCGGTATTGGCAATGCTGATGCTTTTGCAGCTGCTGCTTGCCGCCGCCGTCTCGGCGGGCAAGCATGATCCGGAGCTGCGGCAGTCCGACCGGGTGTCGACGGGCAAGGACGTGTATCCCGCGGTCGTACTGGACGACTTTAACGCGGAGGAGTCGGTGCTTGCGTGGAAGCCCGGACAAAATACGGACTCGGTCCATTACGTGACCAGTCTGCTGAACGGTCCCAATCAGCCGTTCGAAGGCGCAGGGGCCTTGGAGCAAGTGCCGGAGCTGGTGAAAGTATACGAGTGGAGATCGATCTATCGCGACTACGAACAGCCTTTGGATTTGAGCGGCTACCGCTATTTGGCGCTGGCGGCCAACAGCTGGGGCTGGCAGGCGACGGCCGATTACGCGCTGAAGGTCGCGCTGATTAACGGGGACGACCGTTTTGAAAGCGTCGCCATGATCCGGCCGGACTCCTGGAGGCCGATCTTCATCAATCTGGAGGACTGGGCGGGAAGAAACCAGGTCACGAAAATGGAAATTTCCTTCATGCAGAACTTCGACCTGGAGGGGGTTCCACCGGGAGCGCCCGGCTACGATTACTGGAACGGCCGCTTCCAGATCGACTACATTACGGCGACGAACGCGCGCGACCTCAGCTTCGACATCGAGGGCGAAACCGAAGGCTTCGCCGCTGCCGGAGGAAGTTTGCAGGCGACGGGAGGTCAGCTCGTCTACGCGTTGGAAGGAACGGCCGGAACGCTCGAATCCCCGGAGCTGGCGATCGACGCGGCGAAGCGGAACGGCCTGTCCGTGACGATGACGAACGGAACGGGGGCGGAGCAGTTGACCGTACAGTGGAAAACGGCCGGAACGGATTGGGACGATGCCCGCGCGAAGACGTTCGACATTCCGGCCTCGGGCACGTTCACCCGCGACTTCAACTTCTCGGACCGCGAGGATTGGAGCGGGACGGTGACGGCTTTTCGCTTCATCCTTCCTTCCGTCTCGGGCACGCTGGCGATCGATCAGATCGCGCCCAAATCGATGCCCGTTCTGGAGAAACCGTTCGACGGAACGGCGCGGGCGCGCATTGAGCAGGGAGGGGCGATCTCTATTGAAGGAACCGTTAAGCCCGAATTCGTCGCGGATCATCCCGGAGCGCGCCTGTATTTGTTCGAGTTGGCCACCTATGAGGATGCGCTGACGGCGTTGGCGTCACGCTCGCCGCTGGCGGACGCGGATCTCGCCGAATCGTTCCGGTTCGAGACCGGCTTGACCGACGGAACGAGGAGCCGGCTGTATTCCAAGTTCGCGGTGGCGGCCCGTTCGGACGGAGGCGAATATACGCTCGTCGTGGCTCCGCAATACGTCGCGAATGCGGAGGCGCTCTCGGTTAACCATGAGCCGTTCCCGCAGGCCGACAGCATCAAAGGGCTGCAGGTGCAGATGACGGGCGACGCGCAGGAGCTCGGGATCAGCCACGCGGCGCTGAACGTCGCCTACAACGAGCTGATGTACAAGAACGGCAATCACCCGAACAATTCGATTCCGTTCGAAGTCGAAGGCAAGACCTACTTTTTCCGCAAGGATCGGATCGAGCAGATGGACCGCCAGGTCAAGAGCCTGTCCGACAACGGCATTATCGTCTCTCTCATTCTCATCATGTACGACACGAAGGACTCGGAATCCGCGAACGAATATTTGCTTCATCCGGACTCGGAGCCCGGCGGCATCGTCTACGCGCTGAATACGTCCAACGCGGTCGGCGTCGAGTACGTGAAAGCGGCGACCCGATTTTTGGCCGAGCGCTATTCCAGGCCCGACCAGCAATTCGGACGCGCGGTCAATTATATCGTGGGCAACGAGGTCGGACAGAACAAAGTATGGAACAACATGGGGCCGAAGAAGCTCGAGGCCTATATCCGCGAATACGCCCAGACGCTCCGTCTTGTCGATACGATCGTCAAATCGGCTTACGCGAACGCCAGGACGTACGTCTCGCTCGACCATTTCTGGAACGAAAACTTGAGCGCCGATTCCTTGTGGAAATACGACAACAAGGCAATCGTGGACCGGTTGACGCAATTAACGCGCGCGGAAGGCGATTTCGGCTGGAACGTGGCGTTCCACCCCTATCCGGAAAATTTGTTCAATCCCCGGTTCTGGAACGACGCGACGGCTACGGATTCCTTCGACACGGAGCGGATTACGTTCAAAAATTTAGACGTGCTCGTCGACTACATGAAGCAGCCGGACTATACGTACGATGGGGAGATGCGCCGTATTATCCTGTCGGAGCAAGGCTTCCACAGTCTGACGAATTCGGAGGAGGATCAGAAGGTTCAAGCTGCAGCTTACGCGTATGCGTATTACAAGATCCGATTCCTTGACGGTATCGACGCCTTTATCCTGCACCGGCACGTCGATCACGGCGAAGAGGGCGGGCTGAATCTCGGCTTGTGGACGCATACGCCGACTTCCGTCGTGACTCCGGATCAGCACAAAGCGATTTACGACGTGTTCAAGTATATTGATACGGAGCGTTCCTTGGAGGTTACGGATTTCGCGAAGGCGATCATCGGCATCCCGAGCTGGCAGCAAGCGATACCGGGCTTCGATCCCGCTCGCCTGGCCGATCGGAGCCTTCCGCAGGCTAACGGTCTCGAGTTTGTCGCCAGTGCCGATCAAGCCGGGCCGGATGGAGGCTTCGAAGCGGGGACTGACGGGTTCGCGGCATCGGATGAAGTCAGCTCGGTCCGTTCCGAGCAGGGAGCCGCGTTCCGCGGCGGCGGCTACTTGGCGGCGACCGTGAACAGCGCCTATCGGCTCAATTGGGCCGGCGTGCAGAAGAAGCTCTCTCAGCCGATCGACGCGAAGAAAACGCCGTATTTCACGGCGGCCGTTCAACTTCCCGGCGCGGATCCGAACCAGGCGTACTATGCGAAGTTCATCGTCTACAGCGGCTCCGAGCGCGTGGAGGGCACGGCGAAATTGGATCTGTCGAAGGGCTGGAACCATCTGGCGCTGCCGCTTAAGGGCTGGGACGGCTTAAGGTCGATTGACGGAGTAAAAATCTGGGTCCGCTCCGTCGGAGGGGCGCCTTGGCAAGGTGAAATCCGCATCGACGAGGCGAAATTCGTCAAGAAGATCAAGGAAGAAAAGAGCTATCCGAACGTCGAGGTAGAAGCGAAGCTCGTCTCTCCGGCTCTCGAAGCGGGGGCGGAGGTTTCCGTGATCGTAACGAATTTCGGCTCCGACAAGCTGAACAAAAAGCTGGAGCTCGAGACGACGCCCGATCTGAAGCTCTCCAGCAAGGACATTCACCCGGGCGGCATTCGCACGGACGAAAGCCGATCTTTCACCGTTCAGGTCTCGCAATATACGCCGATGGACGGGGTAGAACCCGAACTGAAAATCAAGCTGGAGGACCGCGCTTACGTCTTCCCGTTAAAAGGAAAAGCTCCGGCAACCCCGGTGGACGGCGTTCTGTACGACTTCGAGGATGGCGTTCAGGGCTGGAGCGCAGGCGCTAACGTAGCTAGCGTTGCCGCCGTGCAATCGTTCCCGAACGGTCCGGGCGTGCCGAGCGAAGGGCGGCAAGCCCTGTCGGCTCGCTCCGCGATCGCGGCGGCTTCGGCCTGGAAGACGGTGAAGGCGACGCCCGAGCGGCCGTTCGACCTGAGCGGGGCTTCCGTGTTCTCGTACGACATCGACAGCTATGGCGGCGTTCCGGGAGCCTCTTATGAAACCAGGGTGACGCTGAAGAACGGCGAGGACAGCTTCAGCTACGCGAGCGCCATGAGCGCGGATCGGTGGAACCGCATCACCGCCGATATATCGGCGTGGGCGGGCCGTTCATCGGTCACCGACATTGAAATTTCCTTCCGGGCGGTCGGCAGCGACATGGCCTGGAATCCGGAATTTCAACTGGACCGGATCGGAGCGGAATAGCGACCGGATCTGACCGGATCGGATCGGCGCGGAATAGCGGCCGGAACTGGACCGGATCGGTCGGCGCGGATAACGACCAGAACTGACCGGATCGGATCGGCGCGGAATAACGACCGGAACTGGATCGGATCGGTCGGCGCGGAATAACGACTGAACTGACCGGATCGGATCGGCGCGGAATAGCGGCCGGAACTGGATCGGATCGGTCGGCGCGGAATAGCGG
>JAEZZE010000169.1 GCA_023418755.1 Bacillota bacterium
GAGCAGATCATGGCGAGCGCGCGGGAGGAGGCTCCTGCCGTCGAGGAAGGCGAAGCGCCGCAGGTGCTGCAGCACGGTTACGAGATCAAAGAGCCCCCGGTTCCGATCCAGGAAATTCGCGAGGAAGAGAAGAAGGTGACCGTTCAAGGCGTCATCTTCGGATTGGAGACGAAGGAGCTTCGGACGGGCAGCACGCTGTTCACCTGCTCGATTACCGATTTTTCGGATTCGCTGTCGATCAAGATTTTCGGCAAAAACAAAGAGGACGTCAAGATGCTCAGCCTGCTAGCCAACGGCAAGTGGGTGAAGATGAGGGGGAAAGTCGAATACGACCGCTTCCTCAATCCTCCGGAGCTCGTTATGTTCCCTAACGATATTCGCGAAGTTCCCGCTCCGCCGGAGCCGAAGGATACGGCCGAGGAGAAGCGCGTCGAGTTCCATCTGCACACGACGATGAGCACGATGGACGCGGTCACGCCCGTCGACGTTTATATCAAAACCGCGGCCAAATGGGGCCATAAAGCGATTGCGGTAACCGATCACGGCAACGTGCAATGCTATCCCGACGCGGCGAAGGCCGGCAAGAAGCACGGAATCAAAGTGATGTACGGCGTGGAAGCCAACGTCGTCAACGACTCGGTCGGCATGGTCATCCAGCCGCGGGAGCAGACGCTCGAAGACGCGGAATACGTCGTGTTCGACATCGAGACGACCGGTCTGTCGGTCACCGACAACAAGATTATCGAGCTCGCGGGCGTCAAGATGAAGAACGGCCAGGAGATCGGCCGGTTCGAGACGTTCGTCAATCCGCACGAGCCGATCCCGTACAACATTCAGCAGCTGACGAACATTACCGACGACATGGTCCGGGACGCGCCGGAGCTGGAGCCGAAGCTCAAGGAATTCATCGCGTTCGCCGGGGACGCGGTGCTCGTCGCGCATAACGCCGGCTTCGACATCGGCTTCATCCAGCACGCGTGCAAGCGGTTCGGCCTGCCGCCGGTCGGCAATCCCGTGCTGGATACGCTCGAGGTCGCCCGGTATTTGCACCCGACGATGAAAAACCATCGACTCAACACGCTCGCTTCGCTCTACAAAGTGTCGCTCGAAAACCATCACCGCGCGATCGACGATACGATCGCCCTCGGCGGTATTCTGAACGGCCTGCTCAAGGATCTGCAAGCCCGAGGCGCGAACGAGCTGAATACGCTCAACGGCCTCAACGAGAACGGCTGGAAGACGACCCGTCCGTTCCATTGCGGCATCTATGCGCTGAACGCGGTCGGCAAGAAGAACTTATACAAACTCATTTCAATGTCGCATACCGAGTACTTCCATAGAGTGGCGTGCATTCCGAAGAGCAAGCTGATCGAGTACCGCGAAGGTCTGCTCGTCATCTCCGGCTGCGAGAAAGGCGAGCTGTTCGAGACGGTGCTGAACAAGTCGATCGAGGAAGCGGAGGAAGTCGCGTCGTTCTACGACGTGCTGGAAATCCAGCCGATCGACTTCTACCTGCACCTGCTCGAGAAGGGACTGGTCTCCAGCCGGGCGTCGCTGGAGGAGGCGCTGCGCCGGATCGTACGGCTCGGAGAGAAGCTGACGAAGCCGGTCATCGCGACGGGCAACGTCCACTATTTGCAGCCGCGGGACAAAATCTTCCGCGACATTACGATCCACGGCATTACCGGCTTCAGCCCGCTCAAGGACCAGCGCAAGCCGGACGCGCATTTCCGCACGACGACGGAGATGCTGGAGGCGTTCAAATTCCTCGGCGAAGAGAAGGCGTACGAGGTCGTCGTCACCAACACGTCCCGGCTCGCCGACCGCTTCGAGGAATTCAAGCTGTTCCCGGACGAGCTGTTCACGCCGATCATCGAAGGCGCGGACGACGAAATCCGCAATACGTGCTACGCGACGGCGCGCGACATGTACGGCGACGAGCTGCCCGAGGTGGTGACGGCCCGGCTGGAGAAGGAGCTCGTGCCGATTATCAAGTACGGATTCTCGGCCAACTACCTCATTTCGGCCCGACTCGTCAAAAAGTCGAACGAGGACGGATATTTGGTCGGCTCGCGGGGCTCCGTCGGTTCTTCGATCGTCGCGACGTTTCTAGGGATTTCCGAGGTTAATCCGCTTCCGGCGCACTATCTGTGCGGCAATCCGGAATGCAAGCACAGCGAATGGTTTCTCGACGGCAGCGTGCCGAGTGGCTTCGATTTGCCGGACAAGATATGCCCGAAATGCGATACGAAGATGCGCGGGGAAGGGCAGGACATTCCGTTCGAGACGTTCCTCGGATTCAAGGGCGACAAGGTTCCCGATATCGACTTGAACTTCTCGGGCGAGTATCAGCCGCACGCGCACAATTACACGAAAGTGATGTTCGGGGAGAAAAGCGTATTCCGGGCGGGGACGATCGGCACGGTCGCCGAGAAAACCGCGTACGGGTTCACGAAGAAATACGAGGAAGAGCACGCCAAGACGTGGCGCGGAGCGGAGCTGAGCCGGCTGGCAGCCGGCTGCACGGGCGTCAAGCGAAGCACCGGGCAGCACCCGGGCGGCATCGTCGTCGTGCCGGACTATATGGAAGTGGAAGATATTACGCCGGTTCAGTATCCGGCCGACGATACGAGCGCGGAGTGGAAAACGACGCATTTCGATTACCACGCCTTCGACGCGAACCTGCTCAAGCTCGATATTCTGGGACATGATGATCCGACGATGATGCGGATGCTGCAGGATTTGACCGGTGTCGATCCGACGACGATTCCGATGAACGATCCGAAGGTGATGAGCCTGTTCAATTCCGTCGAAGCGCTCGGCGTGACGCCGCAGCAGATCCGCTCGCCGGTGGCCACGTTCGGGGTGCCGGAGATGGGGACGCGTTTCGTGCGCCAGATGCTCGAGGAGACGAAGCCGTCCACGTTCGCCGACCTGCTGCAAATCTCCGGGCTGTCGCACGGAACGGGCGTATGGCTCGGCAACGCGCAGGAGTTGATCAAGAACAACACGTGCACGATCAAGACGGTTATCGGGTGCCGCGACGACATTATGCTGTTTCTCATCTACAAGGCGGGCATGGACGCGTCGCTCGCGTTCAAAATTACCGAAAGCGTGCGGAAGGGCAAAGGCTTGACCCCGGAATGGATCGAGGAGATGAAACGCTGCAAGGTGCCGCAATGGTACATCGATTCGTGCCTGCGCATCGAGTACATGTTCCCGAAAGCGCACGCCGCCGCCTACGTTATTTCCGCGGTTAGAACGGCGTATTTCAAATTGTATTATCCGATCGAATATTATGCGACGTACTTCTCGGTGCGCGCGGGCGACTTCGACGTCGAGCTGTTCTGCAAAGGCTACGACGCAATCTTGAAGATGCTGCTCGAAATCGAGGAGAAAGGCTTCCAGGCGACGACGAAGGAGAAGAACATGATCTCGATTCTCGAGATGGGGCTGGAAATGACGGCGCGGGGCTTCAAGTTCAAAACCGTCGACCTGTACCGTTCCGAAGCGACCCGTTTCATCGTGGACGGAGACAGCTTGATTCCGCCTTTCGGCGCCATACCGGGCGTCGGAGAGAACGCGGCGCGCAACATCGCCGCATCGCGCGAAGACGGAGACTTCCTGTCGATCGAAGACTTCCAGCAGCGCTCGCGGGCGAGTAAAACGATCGTCGAGGTATTGGCGGGGCTCGGCACGTTCCGGGGATTGCCGGAATCGAACCAGCTCATGCTGTTCTAGGGACGAAGCGCCATGTCAGGAAAGTTGTAGTTGCCAGAGGCTGTAAGGTTATGTTATATTAATTTTGGTAATCATGTGGATAACACTGTCTGCAGAAGAGTGGGGAAACCCACTCTTTCCGTTTTGTCTGCGGGTCTTTAAGGCTGCGAACGCAAGGTGCGCGCAGGCGCGAAGGCTGCGGCCATCCATTTGTAACTCGGGAGGTATACCTTATTGAATTCACCGCAAATCAAATCCATCGTGGAAAACTGCGCGGCCTCCTACCTGGAGGAGAACGGGTTGGAACTGGTGGACGTGGAATACGTGAAAGAGGGTAGCAACTGGTTTTTGCGTATTTACGTGGATAAGGAAGGCGGCATCGATATCGACGATTGCGGCCGTTTCTCCGAATTCATCAGCGTGAAGCTGGATGAGCTGGACCCGATCGAAGACGCGTATTTCCTGGAAGTCAGCTCGCCGGGAGCGGAACGCCCGCTTAAGAAGGCGCAGGACGTCGCCAAGGCGGTAGGCAAGCACGTGTTCGTGACGACCTACGAGAAAATCGACGGAGCCAAGGAGTTTGAAGGACGTCTGGAAGCTTTCGACGGTACGACGCTCGTCGTGACGATCGGGCGCGGCAAGCAGGCGATCCCTTACGATAAAGTGGCTTCCGCAAGGCTGGCCATCGTTTTCTAATCTATTAATGAAGGCGCGGGTTGCGGCCAAAGCCGCGGCAGCCGCGTATATTGAGGAGGAATTAGGTAGCCATGAGCATGGAGTTTATCGAGGCGCTGTCCGAAATCGAGCGCGAGAAGGGCATCAGCAAGGACGTCCTGATCGAAGCTATCGAAGCGGCACTTATCTCCAGCTACAAACGCAATTTTAATACGGCGCAGAACGTCCGCGTGGATATCAACCGGGCTACGGGCCTGATTAAAGTGTATGCGCGCAAGACGATCGTCGAAGAGGTGCTGGATCCTCGCCTGGAA
>JAEZZE010000178.1 GCA_023418755.1 Bacillota bacterium
ACGAGCTGCTAGACGCCTTTCCCGTTCATCGGCTCGTCATGGAGGGCGGGGCGCTGCGGGAATGGGGCGTCGCTTGCGCGGCTGGCGGGGGGCTCGTCCCGTGCCGCATGGAACCGACCGATCCGAGGCTGTCCGAGTGGCTGCGCGAGGAAGGGATCGGGCTGCTGGACGGACAGACCGTCGAAGTAAACCTGGACGGCGCGGCATGGGCGGCGAAAATCGCGGCCCGTTTCGATCGGGCTTTGCTCGTCTTTATCGATTACGGCGACGAGACCGCTGAATTGACCGGGCCTCATCGGATGGACGGAACGCTGCTATGCTACCGGGATCATCGGGCCCATAACGATCCGTATGCCTGGCCGGGCGAGCAGGATATGACCGCGCACGTGAATTTCAGCCATATCCGCCGCTGTCTCGAACGGCAGGGAGCGGAAGAAATCTGGTACGGCTCGCAAAAGGCGTTTCTGGTCGAGGCCGGTATTTTGGAGCAATTGACGGCGCACGGCCATTTCGACCCCTTTCACCCCGTGGCGCGCAGAAACCGGGCGATCCGCCAACTGCTGCTCTCCGACGGCATGAGCGAGCTGTTCAAGGTGCAGGCGTTCTCGGTCGACCGAAAGCAAAGAATGGCGATGCGGGGCTAGCTTGCATCGCCATTCTTTAACGATTCGTCAAGCGCAATAATCCGCGAACCTTTCGGAATCGGATCAAGCAAAAACGCCTTCGTCCCGAGGACTGAAGGCGTCTTTGCCGTTGTTCCGTATGTATCCGGTCTCAGGTTATACGGGAATTCCCATCTCGAAGACGGACCAGTACGTAAAGCCGAGGAATGCAGCGACCATATAGCCCCAGAAGACGTAGAGGTACGTGCGCTCGGTAAAATTCAAATAGCCGATCAGGAAAAAAACGGCGGTCTGGATGAAGAACAGCAGGGCGAACTCGTACATGTCTCCCGCAAACGCCATCAGGGCAATTGCCAGCGTCCAGAAACCAAGGACCCTAAACATACGTGCCATCGTGAATACCCCTCTCATACGCGCAAAGACGATTTCTAAAGCATATTATAACGGCTACGCATAGGCATGTAAACCCAACAAGTCGTGACGAATCGGCAAACTTTTTCGCCGCATCGTTACGTTTCCCCCGTCCATGCGCGATTATGCATTCTTTCTTGACGAACCGTTTTGCGATTTCAAAAGGTATAGCGACTGAAAAAGTGGATATAAATAGAAGTATCCGATAGATTCTATGAATTCTACTACGGGCATAGAAATGAAGAAAGCAGCAAAATATATGCGAAGCTTGAAGGAGGGAAGGGCAACATGACGGCTGCGAGACAAGACGCATGGAGTCCGGATGACGACCTGATTTTGGCGGAGGTTACTTTGCGCCATATTCGCGAGGGCAGCACGCAGCTATCCGCATTCGAAGAAGTAGGGCAGCGAATCGCCCGGACTTCCGCGGCGTGCGGTTTTCGATGGAATAGCTGCGTACGCAAAAGATACAGCGAAGCGATCGGATTGGCCAAACAACAGCGCCAGAAACGGAATTATCTCAAAAAGCAAGGGATTTCTATTTCCGGCTCTGAGCGGCTGGTCGCGGAAGAAGGCGAAGGCGGCAAACAGGAGCTGTTATCGGCGGAGTCGCTGTCGCTGGAATCGATCATCCGCTATTTGCGCCAATGGAAGAATACCGTTCAAGAGATGAGCAAGCAAATCCGTCAGCTCGAAAAGGAGCTGAAGGAGAAGGAAGACCGGTTAGCCGAGCTGAGCGAAACGAACGAACGGCTATCCAAGGAAGTGAACGAGGTACAGACGGACTACCAGGTCGTCAACGACGATTACAAGGCGCTTATCCGCATTATGGACCGGGCGCGGAAGCTGGCGTTCCTGACGGAAGAGGCGGAAGAAGAACGGGCGAAGTTCAAGATGGACGCTAACGGCAATCTGGAACGAATCGAATAAGGCGATCGAACCCGCAGGGCTATCCCTGCGGGTTTTGCTTTGGTATCTTTAAGAGAACGATAAGGGGCGGACCCGGGAATTTCGCGGGAAGAGCCGAGGCGGAGAGGAAGGATCGCGAACATGGACGAGAAGGCGTCCGTGCTGGGCGGCGGCTCGTTGGGGCTGCTTCTTGCAAGCAAGCTGCATGCGGCGGGGCGGGAATGCGTCGTCTGGACGAGAACGCGGGAGCAGGCCGAGAGGCTGAACGAAGAGGGATTGTATCTCGAAGAGGGGGAGGGCGTTCCGGGGCGGCGGTTGGCCGTTGCGGCCAGCCCGTGGGACGATGCCTCCCCGTTCTCCGGGATCGTTCTGCTCACGGTCAAGCAGACGGCGCTGGAAGCGCGGTTTCTAAGCCGTCTGGCCGAGCTTGTGCCGCCGGGAGGAACGGTCGTTCCGTTCCAGAACGGAATCGGACATGTCGAAACGCTGCGCGAGACTCTGCCGGGGAGAGACGTCGTCGTCGCGTTGACGACCGAGGGCGCTCTGAGGACCGACGCGAATCGCGTGCGGCATACCGGACGCGGCGACATTCGGCTGGGAGACGACGGTCGGACGCGGCCGGAGCGGCTGAAGGCTGTCGAACGAATGCTGAAGCAGGCAGGATTTTCCGTCTTTCTGTCGAAACAGTTGGATATCGACATGATGCGTAAGCTGCTGATCAATGCGGTCATCAACCCGATTACGGCGATCTTGCGCATTCCCAACGGAGCAATAGCTGCATCGCCGGCGAGGCTGGAGTTGGCCGAAGCTTTGTTTCGGGAGACGTATAGAGTGCTCTCCGCATATGGCCTTAAGGGAGAAGCCGACTTATGGGACGCGATATTGCGAGTTTGCGAGGCGACCGCCGGCAATCGCTCCTCCATGCTCCAGGATATTGACGCGGGGAAGACGACCGAGATCGATTCGATCAACGGAATGATCGCGCGCATGGCTGCGGCGAAAAACTTGGATGCGTCCTGGAACCGCATGGTGACGGCGCTCGTCAAGGCGCTGCATTAACAACGGATATGAGGTGACGCATGAGCTCCATCTGGAATGCACTCGTCCAAGCATACGCTTTTCTGGCGACCGTGCCGGTTATTCCGTTTATAATCGTCTTCGTCATCATGACCTTCAGGGGCAGCGACCGGAAAAGCGCGATCCAACTGTCGATGGACGTAACGACGGCGTTCTTGTTCGGCTGCGTGGCTTCCCTGCTGAACGATCGGCTGCATACGGGCTTCGGGCCTTTTTTTCTGCTTCTCGTCATGCTGGTCGGCGGCGGGTTGATCGGCAGCGCGCAAAACCGGGTCAGGGGCAAGGTCGATCCTAAAAAGCTGCTTCGCGCCGTATGGAGGCTGAGTTTTTTCGGCTTGTCCGCGCTGTATATTCTTTTAATGCTGCTGGCGATCCTCTTTCCGGTCTCGCCGAAGTGAGAAGCGTTCCGGGAGGCCGTACGCGGAAGAAGCGGAAGGCGCATACCTAATCGACGCGGCGAGAATCCGCCGGCTCATCGCAAATCTTTTGACGATCCGTCTGCTGTTGTGTAAAATCGATTCTGATAGCACAACGACAGATCGGGGGAAAGCTCCCTTGGATATAATCCCTTATTCCGATAATAATCGTTCATCTTTGGCGGAACGATATAGATTAGAAGACTCGCAAGTTCGCGAACTGTTCGGCAGCCATCCCGCGGAGACGCGTTCCTGGACGGACAGGGCGGCCTATCTCGACGGTTCGGCCGGCGGGAGAGCCGATCTCCGTCGCGTGGCGCAGGCGATCAAAGCTTATCACGGGAAGCTTCCGCCGAGCGCCGAAACCGATAAAGCCCTAGAGAAGCTGGAGAGCGAGGGCGCGCTTGTCGTGGTCGGGGGCCAGCAGGCGGGGCTGTTCGGCGGAGCGCTCCTGATTTATTACAAGGCGCTGTCCGTCATCCAAGCGGCGCGCGAGGCGGAGCGCCGCTTGGCGCGCCCGGTCGTTCCGGTATTCTGGATCGCGGGAGAGGACCACGATTTCGACGAAGCGAATCACGTGAACGTGCAGTCCCCGGGAGGGGAAGTCAGGCGCGTGCGCATCGAACGTCCGGAGGGGCCGCGGCTTGCGGTCAGCCGGACGCCTTTGTCCGCGGAGCAATGGGCGGACGCTCTTCGGGAGCTTGCCGCCCAGCTGCCGGACACGGAGTTTAAGCCGCAGGTGCTGGACCGGCTGCAAAGCCACGTGACGGACGCTCCGTCGCTTAGCTTGGCCTTCGCCCGGCTGCTGGCCGACTGGTTCGGCAAGCAGGGGCTGCTGCTGCTCGATGCCGACGATCCGAATCTGCGGGCGTTGGAGGGGCCGATGTTCCGCGAGCTGATCTCCCGCAGCGACGAGCTGGAGGAGGCGCTCAAAGCCGGCGAGGGCAAGGTGCTCGGGCAAGGCTTCAAGCTTCAGGCGGAGACCGCTCCGGGCAGCGCGAACCTGTTTCTGCACCATGAGCAGGGCAGGCTGCTTCTGCATAAGGACGCCGGGCGCTTCGTCGACAGAAGGGGCGCCGTCTCCCTTTCCCGCGACGAGATGCTGGGGCTGACGGCCCATCGTCCCGACCTGCTCAGTACGAACGCCCTTACCCGGCCGCTTATGCAGGATTATTTGCTTCCCGTGCTGGCGACCGTGCTGGGACCGTCGGAGATCGCCTATTGGGCGATTCTCGGTCCGGCTTTCGGGGAGTTCGGCATGAGGATGCCGCTCGTGCTGCCGCGGCAATCGTTCACGTACGTCGAGCCGGCGGTTGCGGGCCTCATGGACAAATATTCCCTCACCCCGAAGCAAGCGATCGAGGAATGGGAGCCAATGCGGGCCGAATGGCTCGGCAATCAGGACGAGTGGAATCTGGAGGAACAGTTCCGCCGGGTCAAGGAGCAGTTTGCGGCATTATACGAACCGGTCATGAATACGGTGTCCGGTCTGCAGCCGGGCCTTGCCCGGCTTGCGGAAAGCAACCGGGATCGCATCGTGGAGCAGATTTCTTACCTGGAGTCGAGGTCCGCCGACGCGATCGCCAAGCGTCACGAGTCGTCGCTGCGGCAGTGGGACAGGATCAGGCAGTCTCTTACTCCCCTCGCCAAGCCGCAGGAGAGGGTGTACGGAACGATTCACTTCTGGAACCGCTACGGTCCGGGCTGGCTATCGCTATGGCACGACGTTCCGTTCGAAACGGCCGGCGGCCATCGGCTGGTAGGCGGCTGGCAGGACCCCGAACGCTAATTAACCGAACGATGGAGGAATTTATCTTTATGAAAACCGCCTTGAAAAGCATCGTGCGCGATCCTTCGCTCGCGCCGGAGGGAAAGCTTAAGATCGACTGGGTGCAGGCCCATATGCCGGTACTGAACCGGATTCGAGAGGAGTTCGAACGCGATCAGCCGTTCAAGGGGCTGCGCGTCGCGATCTCGCTTCATCTCGAGGCGAAGACGGCCTATCTCGCGAAAGTCGTGCAAGCCGGCGGAGCGGAAGTCGTCATTACCGGCAGCAACCCGCTGTCGACGCAGGACGACGTATGCGCGGCGCTTGTCGAGGACGGTATCGCGGTGTTCGCGAAATACAATCCCGATCCGCAAGAGTACAAGGATCTGATGGTCAAGACGCTGGAGACGAAGCCGGATCTCATTATCGACGACGGCGGCGATCTCGTGTCGATTCTCCATTCGGAGCGCCAGGACCTGCTCGCGCAGGTGCGCGGCGGAGCGGAAGAGACGACGACCGGAATTTTGCGTCTGAAGGCGATGGAAAAGGACGGCTCTCTCAAGTTCCCGATGGTCGCCGTCAACGACGCTTACTGCAAATATTTGTTCGATAACCGTTACGGAACGGGACAATCGGTATGGGACGGCATTAACCGGACGACCAACCTGGTCGTCGCCGGGAAGACGGTCGTCGTCAACGGCTACGGCTGGTGCGGCAAAGGCGTGGCGATGCGGGCCAAAGGGCTCGGAGCGAACGTCGTCGTCACGGAAGTGGACGCGATTCGCGCGGTTGAAGCTTACATGGACGGCTTTGCGGTCATGTCCATGGCGGACGCGGCCAAGGTAGGCGATTTCTTCGTTACGGTGACGGGCAATAAGGACGTCATTCGCGGCGAGCACATCGCGAACATGAAGGATGGCGCGATCCTGTCCAACGCGGGCCATTTCGACGTGGAGGTCAACCTGGTCGAGTTGGCCGAGCTGTCGTCATCCAAGCGCGTCGTGCGCCGCAACATCGAGGAGTACGTGCTGAAGGACGGACGCAAAATCTACGTGCTGGCCGAAGGACGCCTCGTCAATTTGGCGGCGGGCGACGGACATCCCGCCGAGATCATGGATATGACGTTCGCGCTGCAAGCGATGGCGCTGCGCTACGTGAACGAGAATTACGAGAAGATCGGCAGCCAAGTCATCAACGTTCCGTACGAGCTGGACGAAAGAGTCGCCCGGACGAAGCTGGAGTCGCTCGGTATCGGCATCGATAAGCTGTCCGACGAGCAGAGAGCTTATTTGGAAAGTTGGACTGCCCATTAAGCCGAGGGAGCTATCTCTTAAGTAAGGGCGTAAAGATTATCGATGAAAAAAGTAGAGCATCTATCTCCTGGAGACTGCCTCGTACGGTCCTGAAATTACCCCGCCACGGGTTTAACCATTCCAATTTCAGGATCGTATAGCGTCGGAAGGAGATAGATGCTTTTTATATTCCTCCAGCGATCATCGTTTAGTAACGCATCCGAATTTTTAAGAGACAGCCCCCTATTTATTTTTAAACCTCGCGGCAACATTTTCCTTTTCGCTCACGTCTATCCAACTATAGGAGATGAACCGAATGAAACGGACTTCCTCTTCGTCGGTTCAACCTATTATAGAAGTCAGCCATTAGCCAGACAAAGCGAAAAGGGGAGATTTCGATGAAGGGGAAGCGGATAGGCGCATGGAGCCAACGTTTGCTGCTGGCGACGATGGCGGCAGCGCTGGCGGCAGGACTAGCGGCATGCAGCAGCAAATCGAACGACTCGGCGGGCTCGGCGAAGATGTCCATGGCCGATCAGGCCGCGGCGCCGGCGGAAATGGAAGCGCTGCAAATGTCGGAAGCGCCCGCCGCCGAGGCTTCGTCGGCCGTGCGGGGGGAGTCCGCCTCGTCGGCCGAAGGAGCCGCGGTTTATACGGGGGGCGGCATAGGACCGATCGCGGACGCGAACGCGGGCTACGGCCGCAAAGTGATCTACCGCGCGGATATGGTCATGAAAGTAAAGGAATTCCGGGCGGCGGAGGAGCAGTTGCTGGATCAGATCCATCTTAGCGGGGCGTACGTGCTGCAATTTTCCGACAGCCGCAACGCGAACGAGGTCGGAGCGAACTATGTGATCAAGGTGCCTTCGAACGGATTCTCCTCGTTTCTCGAGAAGCTTCAGAAGATCGAGAGCCTGAAGTTCGAACGGGAAGTGCAGGGCAACGACGTCACCGAGGAGTTCGTCGATCTCGAGGCCCGCCTGAAAACCCAAACGACGCTCGAAGCCCGTTACCTCGACTTCATGGACAAGGCGACGAAAACCGACGACCTGGTCAAATTCGCGAACGAGCTGGCGCAGGTCCAGGGGACGATCGAGCAGATCAAAGGCCGCATGCGGTTTCTCGACCAGAACGTCGCCTTCTCAACGGTCAATCTGCGCTTGTACCAGGAGTCCGGGATCGTAGAGCCGGAGCGGGAAGACGAGGATGGAGAGAAAACGTTCGGAGACCGGATATCGGACGCGTTGCTCGGCAGCGCGAACGTGCTCCGGAAATTCGGGGAGGGCCTGCTCGTCGTGCTGGCGGCGATGCTCCCGGTGCTCATCGTTGCGGCGATAGTCGGCGTTCCCGCTTATTACGTCGTTCGCAAGCGCGGCGCGGCGAGACGCAAAGCTTCCGAGGAGAAGCGCAAGGAATGGAACCGGGGGCGCGAGGAGCGCGAAGATTACGGGCGTCCGGATGGCGAAGAAACATCGGAAGGGCCTGACGGATCGGAAGAGACGGAAGTGAAAAATCCGGATTCGGAAGAAGAAAGTCGTTAATCTCGTAAAATATTTTTTAACAAAATCCTGCCTTCGGGGCAGGATTTTTATTTTATGTCGCGAATAATCATCATAAGTGGTTCAGAGTGGTGGAAAGTGGTGGAGAATGGGGGAGGTGTGGAGAGCTTATGTTTTTAGGGGAATTTCAGCATACGATCGACGATAAGGGAAGAATTATCATCCCGGCGAAATTCCGCGAAGCTCTCGGCACCGACTTTATCATTACCCCGGACTGGACAACTGTCTGTTCGTCTATCCCCGCGATGAATGGGCCATGCTCGAGCAGAAGATGAAGAGCCTGCCTTCCATGGCGGCGAACGCCAGGGCGTTCTCGCGTCTGCTGTTCTCGGGCGCGTCGGAATGCGAATGGGACAAACAGGGCAGGGTAAACGTACCGAACCACCTGCGGGAATACGCCAAGCTGGACAAGGAATGCACCGTCATCGGCGTTTCCAGCCGGGTCGAGATTTGGGACAAGGCGACCTGGGAAGATTACTCCCGTCAATCCGCCGAATCGTTCAACGAAATCGCGGAGAAGCTGGTCGATTTCGATTTTAATTTTTAAGGCGCGTTCAAGGATTGGACTTTTTGATCTTTCTCCTATGCCGTTTACAACCTCTTTAACCATACATAAACAAGAAAGACGGCCCCCTTTCAGGGCGCCGGGAGGCAGCAGCTATGTTTCACCATGTTACCGTATTGAAAGAAGAATCCGTAAAAGCATTAAACGTGCGCCCGGACGGCATTTATGTCGATTGCACGCTCGGCGGCGCCGGGCATAGCGCGCTGATCGCCTCGCAGCTCGGCCCGAAAGGCCGGCTGATCGCGTTCGATCAGGACGAGGCCGCTCTCGCGAACGCGAGGGAGAAGCTGGCCTCCTACGGAGATCTCGTAACGTTGGTGAAGAGCAACTTCCGGCACCTGAAGACGGAGCTGAACCGCGCCGGGGTCCCGGAAAGGGACGGCGTGCCTCAAGTCGACGGCATTTTGTTCGATCTGGGCGTCTCGAGCCCGCAGCTCGACGAAGCGGAGCGAGGTTTTAGCTACAATCACGACGCGGAGCTGGATATGCGGATGGACCGAGGGCAGCCGCTCACGGCCAGAGAAATCGTGAACGAATGGAGCGAACGAGAGATCGCGGACATTCTGCGGGATTACGGCGAAGAGAAGTTCGCCCGCAAAATCGCGGCCAACATCGTCAAGCTCCGGGAGAAGTCCCCGATCGAGACGACCGGCCAGCTGGCGGAGATCGTGAAAAATTCGATTCCCGCGGCGACGCGCCGAACGGGACCGCATCCGGCGAAGCGTTCGTTCCAAGCGCTGCGCATCGCGGTCAACGACGAGCTGGGCGCCTTCGAAGAGGCGCTGGCGCAATCGATCGACTGCGTCGGCCCGGGCGGCCGGATCGCGGTCATTACCTTCCATTCGCTGGAGGACCGCATTTGCAAGACGGCGTTCGCCAAAGAGGTCGCCAGCTGCAGCTGTCCGCCGGACTTTCCGGTCTGCGTATGCGGAGGCGGCGACGGGCGGCTCAGATTGACGCCGCGCAAGCCGATCGTACCGTCGGAGGAAGAGCTGGAGGCAAATCCGAGAGCCCGTTCCTCCAAATTGAGAATCGCCGAGAAGCTCGGATAACCGGGCTGTATATATTCAAAGCCTATTTTAATCTGAGAGGGGCACTGACTCTACATGGCATATTACGGCAACTTGGCGCTTCGTCCGGAGCGAGTAGAAGAACAGAAGGTCACGCAGCAGAGCCCGCGCAATCCGACTCCGCCCGCGAGAGGGCCGCGGAAGCGGCAACTGCCGATCGGGGAGAAGCTGATCTATTTGCTAACGATCGCGGCGATCGCTTTCGTAGCCGGTTTAATCATTTTTCGCTACGCGCAAATCTATCAAATCAACGGTCAGCTGCAGACGGCGAACAAGACTTACAACCAGGCGACGGAACAGACGAAAGAGTTCCAGAGGGAAGTGGATCGGCTGAGCGATCCGGGGGCGATTCGGAAGAAGGCGTTGGAATTGGGGTACGTCCCGGTGACGACGGATAGCATCGAAGCCTCCAAGAACGATCGGAACGCCGTTGCGCCAAGGCCTTAAGCAAATCCCGGAGGACAAGAGCATGGCAATGACGAAAAGAATCAAATTAAGAACGCTGCTGGCGGGGGGGATCTTCACCCTCCTTTTTGTCGGTTTGGTCGTGCGGGTATACTGGGTCCAGGTGGTTAAAGCCGAATTTTGGACGGAAGAGGCGATGAAGACCTGGAACGCGAGCGAGACGATCAAGCAGGAGCGAGGCATGATTCTCGACCGCAACGGCAAGGTGCTGGCCGCCGATGCCGCCGCGTACACGATCGCGGTCAATCCGAAGCTGATCGCGAAGTTCGAGCTGGAGCACCCGGAGTGGAGAATGGCGGATCGGATCGTATCGAAGCTGC
This sequence comes from Bacillota bacterium, assembly GCA_023418755.1. Taxonomy (GTDB): domain Bacteria; phylum Bacillota; class Bacilli; order Paenibacillales; family Paenibacillaceae; genus Cohnella. The sequence goes on from JAEZZE010000178.1 coordinate 10,476, forward strand.
ATAACGTGCTCGGAACCTCCGAAGCCGAGTTGAGAAAGATGATCGAGTCCAAAAAAGACAACGGGGAGTACCGCGATCAGCGCGAAATTCGTCCCGAAGGCTGGAAGGTCGACAAGCAGGTCAGGGACAGGCTCGATGCGTTCCGCGAGGAGCTGCGCAAAATTACCGGCATCAAGACGGACGTGGGACTTTATTTCATCGAGGAGAAGAAGCGTTATTATCCGAAAGAGACGCTGGCTTCCCACATTATCGGTTACGAGGATAAGGAGGGCAAGGCTATTCTCGGGCTCGAGAAAAAGCTGAACGAGGAGCTGAGCGGCTCCGAAGGTTATATCAAGTATCAGAAAGACGGCGCGAGAATGCAGCTGCCGAACGGGAAAGTGGAATACAAGCAGGCGATGGACGGCAAGGACGTAACTCTGACGATCGACGAGGACATTCAGTTTTATATCGAGGAAGCTCTGCGGACCGGATACGAGAAGTTCAAGCCGATCAGCATAACGGCCATCGCCGCCGATCCGAGCACGATGGAAATTCTCGGAATGGCGAGCTTGCCGGACTTCAATCCGAATACGTATTGGGAGAAGGCCCAGGATCTGTCCGCTTTCCGCAACAACGCGATCCAATCGCTGTACGAGCCCGGCTCGACGTTCAAAATCGTGACGCTTGCCGGAGCGGTGGAGGAAGGGCTGTTCGATCCGAACGCTTATTATAAGTCCGGCTCGATCAAGTACAGCGATAAAGACAAGCCGATCAAGGACCACAACAACGGCGTCGGCTGGGGCGAAAACGGCATGATTACGTACTTGGAGGGGTTGAAGCACTCCAGTAACGTGGCGTTCGTCAAGCTGGGCTATCAGATGTTGGGCAAGGAGCGGTTGGTCAAATATATTAACGATTTCGGCTTCGGCCAGAAGACGGGCATCGAGCTGCCGAACGAAGTGTCGAGACCGTTCAGTCTCGACTGGCCGTCCGAGGTCGCCACGGCGACGTTCGGCCAGGGGAAGGTATTGGTCACGCCGATTCAGCAGGTGGCCGCGGTCGCGGCCGTCGCCAACGGCGGCAGATTGCTGGAGCCGCATCTCGTGAAATCGGTCAGCGATCCCAATAC
>JAEZZE010000252.1 GCA_023418755.1 Bacillota bacterium
TCATATATCCGTGCGAATACAGATTGACCAGGAACGCCACCAGCGTAACGACGACCAGCATCAGCGCGGACAGGTTCGTCACTTCGAATCCGGCCATGAGCTTCAGCTTGCCGATCGAGATCCACTCGAACTGATTGCTGTAATCGGGCGCATTGCCCGACGTTCTCTCCGCGACGACGCTTACGGCCAGCGCCAGGGAGACGAACGAAGCGATCGTGGCGATCCAGGGCCCCGCTCTTCTAAGCGATTTGCCGGTCGCCGTCAGCACGACGAACGCGGCAAACGGGAACAGCGGAATCAGCCAGGCGTATTCGGTAAAGAAGGTGCTCATGAAGTTACCCCCTCAACTCGTCGAATTCGTCCACGTTCACCGTAACGCGGCTGCGGTAGAAGACGATCAGAATCGCGATGCCGACCGCGGCTTCCGCCGCCGCGACCGAGATGGTGAACAAGGAGAAGATTTGTCCCGTCAGCGACGGAAGCACTCCGTATTTGGAGAAAGCGATCAGGTTGAGGTTCGCCGCGTTGAGCATCAGTTCGATCGACAGAAGCACGATGATCGCGTTGCGTTTCGTAAGCACTCCGTAGAGGCCGATGCAGAACAAGACCGCCGCCAGCGTCAGGTAGGAGGACAGCATGCTCATTCCTCCCCCTCCTCTCTCTTCGCCAGTGCGATCGCTCCGATGAAGGCGACCGTCAGCAGCACGGAAGTCAGCTCGAACGGAATCGCGTATTGAGTAAACATGAGAATGCCGATTTCCCGCGTGTTATCTTCCGCCAACGCGGCTTCCACGGCCGGGAAATTCGCATTGCGGATGGCGAAGAACAAAATGCCGAACAAGCAAATGCAGCCGACCGCGGCCAGCGTCTCCAGAAGCGGTCTCGCCGGTTCGTTCCCTTCTCCGTCGTGCTTCGTCATCATAATGCCGAAGATCATCAGAATGGTGATGGCGCCCACGTAGAGCAGCACCTGCACGAACGCGAGAAATTCCGCTTCGAGCACGACGTACAGCCCGGCCAGGGCGATAAAAGTGAATGCGATCGAGAGAGCCGTGTGAACGACCTTCGTGAAATTGATCGCCAGCACCGCGCCGACGATCGCGCAGACCGACAGCAGGAAGAAGGCGACGAATTCTCCCGTGAATTCAATGTTGAAATTGAACACCGTCTATTTGGCGCCTCCTTTCGGAGAGCCGATGTTGTTATTGTCCAGTCGAATGTTCGTGTTGTTGTCGAACAGCCAATCTTTGTCCTTGAACAATTCATCGCGGCTGTACGCCGCCAGCTCGAAGTTGTTCGTCATGACGATCGCCTCGGTCGGACAGACTTCCGTGCACAAGTCGCAAAGAATGCAGATCTCGAAATTGACGTCGAACGTATCGATGACCTTGCCCTTTTTCTCCGGATCCGGATTCGGCTTGCCCGTCAGCGTAATGCAATCGGTCGGGCAGATGCGCGCGCATTGGTTGCACACGATGCATTTCTCCGGGTCGAAATACTGAATCCCCCTGAACCTCTCGGGCATCTGGAGCGGGACGTCCGGATACGCGTACGTCACCTTCTTGGTTCCCATCGTTTTCAGCGTTACGCCTAGTCCTTTGAGCATGCCTTTCATGTCGGCCGCCTCCCTATCCCATCAATTCTATGCCAATTGCCGTCAAGAAAATATTGAGAATCGCCAGCGGCAGCAATACCTTCCATGCCATTCCCATCAGTTGATCGACGCGCAGCCGCGGGAACGTCGCCCGCAGCCAGAACAGGAAGAAGACGATAAAGGCGAACTTCAGGAAAAACCAGATCAGTCCCGGGATAAAATCAAGCTGCGGCAGCGGAGCGTTCCAGCCGCCCAGGAACAAAATCGTGGTCAGGCAGGCGATCGCGTAGACGTAGACGTATTCCGAAAGCATGAAGAACGCGAACCGGAAGCCGCTGTATTCGACGTGGTAGCCGGCGACCAGCTCGGATTCCGCCTCCGGCAAGTCGAACGGGGTGCGATTCAGCTCGGATACCGCCGCGATGATGAAGATCCCGAAGCCGAGAATTTGCGGCAGGAAGTTCCAGTGCCAGAAATAGCCGCTCTGCGCCAATACGATCTCCCGCAGATTGAGGCTTCCGGTCATCATGACGACGCCGACGACCGACATGACGAGCGGCACCTCGTAGCTGATCATCTGCGCCGCGGAACGCATGCCTCCCAGCAGGGAGTATTTGTTGTTGGCGGCCCATCCGGCGATGACGATCGCGATCGTCGTGATCCCGGAGAGGGCGATATAGTAGAGAAAGCCGACGTTCAGGTCCGCGAACTGCAGATTCATCGAATAAGGGATAAAAGCGAGCACAAGGAACGAAGGCACGAACGCCAGCACCGGAGCCAAAATGAACAATCCCCGGTCCGCCTTGCGCGGAATCGTATCTTCCTTGAGCAGCAGCTTGGCGACGTCCGCCACCGTCTGCAGCAGCCCGAGCGGCCCCGTGCGGTTCGGTCCTTTGCGGTACTGCATCCAGCCGATGACTTTGCGCTCGAAGTAGATCGCGTACGTCACGAACACGATCACGACCGCCAGCACGCCGATTCCTGCCGCGACGAAGATCGCCGCGTTGCCCCAGCTCAGGGGCTGATCCCAAAAGCGTTGCATCAGCAGTCAACCTCCCCAAGCACGATATCGATGCCGCCGAGAATCGTAACGAGGTTCGTCATGCTTTCGCCGACGAGCAGCTTAGGCAAGATTTGCAAATTCACGAAAGACGGCCTGCGGAACTTGAGCCGGTAAGGCTCGGCTTTTCCTTTGGACACGATATGGCAGCCGATCTCGCCCCGCGGCGACTCGATGCGGACGTAGATCTCTCCGGCCGGCGGACGGATGGCGCGCGGAACCTTGCCCATCGTCTCCCCCTCGCCCGGGAACTGCTCCAGCGCCTGCTCCAGAATGCGCAGGCTCTGTTCGATCTCCGCGAAGCGGATCAGATAGCGGTCGTAGCAGTCTCCGTTTTTGCCGACCGGCACGTCGAACTCGAAGCGGTCGTACAGGCTGTAGGGCTCCGCCTTGCGCAGATCCCACTGCACGCCCGTGCATCGCAGGTTCGCCCCGGACAACCCGTAGTCGATCGCTGTAGCCGCGTCGTACTTGCCGATCCCCTTGACCCGGGACAAGAAAATCTCGTTGCCGCTGACGAGGTTGTTATATTCGTCGAGCCGGTAATGCATATCCTTGACGAACGTCTTCACCCGGTCGATCCAGCCCTCGGGCGCATCCCACTTGACCCCGCCGACGCGCATGTAATTGTACGTCAGCCTGGCGCCGCACAATTCATTGAACAGCCCCAGTACGCGTTCCCGGTCGCTGAAAGCGTACAAGAACGGACTAAGGGCTCCGATGTCCAGCAAATAGGTTCCCCACCAGACAAGGTGGCTGGCGACGCGCTGCAGCTCCATGACGATCAGGCGCAGAAACTCCGCCCGTTCCGGAATTTCCAGTCCCATCATCTTCTCTACCGCATGGCAGAGAACGTAGTTGTTCGTCATCGCGGAGACGTAATCCATCCGGTCCGTATAAGGAACGATCTGCGTAAAATTCAAATTTTCCGCCAGCTTCTCCGTTCCCCGATGCAGATAACCCATCACGGGGGTTGCTTCCGTGATGATTTCCCCGTCCAGCTTGACGATGATCCGAAACACGCCGTGCGTGCTCGGGTGCTGCGGACCGACGTTGAGCAGCAGCTCTTCTGTACGAATCACGTGATCTTACACCTCCGGGTCCAGCGGAACGTAGTCTTTGCGTAGCGGATGGCCGACCCAATCGTCGGGCATCATGATGCGTCTCAGATCCGGGTGTCCCGGAAAATCGACGCCCAGCAGATCGTAAATCTCTCTCTCGTTCCAGTTCGCCGTCTCCCAGACCGGAGTCGCGGAAGCGACGGACGGACGTTCCCGGTCCGTGCGCACCTTCAAGCAATAGCCTTGCCGCGCGTTCATGTTCCAGGGGTAATAGACGACTTCCATATAAGTCTCGTAATCTACGCCGGAAACGTTGCGCAAATACGCGCAAGCCAGCTCCGCGTGATCGCGGAACAGCCTCGCCGCCTGCCCCCACCGCTCGTTCTTGACGACCAGCGTCGGCAGGTGATCGTTCGCTTCGTTGATATACGCTTCCTCCACCGCGTCCTCCGCGATCAGCTCGCGCAGCATCGACGCGACTCGGTCCAGGCGCGGCTGGTTCGGCGACGGCGGCTTCGGAGGGGGCTCCTCGGCTCCGCTCGCTCCGCCGTCTCCGCCCGCGGCCTTCGCCGGCGCGCTTCCTCCCTGCGCGGCTTGCGCCGCCGCTTGGGCTGCCGCCGCCTTGGCCGCCTCCCGGGCTTCCAGCGCGGCTTTGCGTCGGGCCGCCTTCTCCTCGTCCGTCTCCTTGCGCCGGGCCGGCGCGGGTGCCTCGCCCTCGCCTGCAGGCGAGGGCGAGGCAGCTTCCACCTTCTCCGGCGGCGCTCCCTTAGGTTCTGCCGCTTTCTCTGGCGACACCGCCGTTGTCGGCGGCTCCGCCTTCTCCGCAGAAGATTCCGTCACCGCATCTTCGACCTTCTCTGTCGATGCCTCCGTCACCGGCGGCTCCGCTTTCTCCGCAGACGCCTCCGTCACCGCAGCTTCGACCTTCTCCGTCGTTGCCTCCGTTACCGGCGGCTCCGCCTTCTCCGCAGACACCTCCGTCACCGTTGCTTCGACCTTCTCTGTCGATGCCTCCGTTACCGGCGGCTCCACTTTCTCCGCAGACGCCTCCGTCGCGGCAGCTTCGACCTTCTCCGTCGATGCCTCCGTTACCGGCGGCTCCGCTTTCTTCTCGACTTCCGCATTTGTTTCGGCTTCCCGCTCTCCCGCCGTTTCCGTTTCCGCTTGGACGGCAGGATCCGCTTTCAGTTGCTCTTCGTTCTCCGCTTGCGGGGGTCTATTTTCAACGGGATTTTCATCCCGCTTGTTATCCTCGCTCATTGGCTAGTCACCTGCTTCCCGGTTTTCGCCTCGTAGCGGATTTTCGCCTGCAATTTATTAATACCGTAGATCAGTGCGGCAGGGTTCGGGGGACAGCCCGGAATATACACGTCCACGGGAACGATCTGGTCCACCCCTTTAACGACGGAATAAGACTTCACGTACGGTCCCCCCGCCGTTGCGCAGGAACCCATCGCGATGACCCACTTCGGCTCCGGCATCTGATCGTACAGTCGCTTGAGCAACGGCGCCATTTTCTTCGTCACCGTTCCGGAAACGATCATCACGTCGGCTTGCCTGGGAGAGGTCCGAAACATAACGCCGAAACGGTCCAAATCGTAATGGGCTCCGCCCGCGGCCATCATCTCGATCGCGCAGCATGCCAAACCGAAGGTCAGCGGCCACAGCGAGTTGCTTCGCGCCCACCCCTTCAATTGTTCAATGGTGCCAAAGAAAACGTTGCGCTCCACTTCTTTCCGGTCCTCCGGAGATACGTTCGCTAAATCGAATTCCATTTGAACACCTTCTTTCTCCATGCGTACACCAGGCCGACGAGCAGCAAGCCCGCGAATATCAACATCTCAACCAACGCAAATAGACCCAGCTGATTGTAAGCTACGGCCCAAGGGTACAGAAAAACGGTTTCCACATCGAAAACGACGAACATAAGCGCGTACAAATAATACCTGACGTTAAAGCGGATCTGGCTGCCTCCCACAGGTTCGTTTCCGCTCTCGTACGTGGTCATCTTCTCTTCGGTAGGCTTGCGAGGCCTTAGGATAGAGCCGAGCCACAGGACGAAGATCGGAAACGCAATACCTAGCACCAGGAAGACGGTAACAATGACGTATGAGTTGATGTAGTTCTCCACTGCAACGCCTCCGCAAATAGGTAAATTTACCCCATAATTATAACAAATGCCCCCATTCAAGTCCACGAAAAAAGCGTTTTCATTGGAAACGCTTCGAATCTGCCGAACATTTGGTCTCTCATGGTCGCCGAACGCGCAAGAACCGCCAAGCATTTCGCTGCGGCGGTTCTTACCTGTTTCCGTACTCTTTATGCCAACGTCGACTTCAGCATCCAGACCTGCTTTTGAAGCTCTTCCACTTGCCCGATCAGAATATCGGATGTCGCTGTATCTTTAGCCTCCTCCGCCGAAGCGGCGGAATCCTTCAACCCCTGGATCAGCTCTTTCAGATCGGCTATCGTCGCCTCCAGCATGTCGTTCTCGCTCTTTGCCTTATCCGCTTCCTTAATCGTTGCGTGTTCGAGAAACTCTTTCATCGTCGACACCGGCTTGCCTTCGATCGCGAGAATCCGCTCAGCCAGCTCGTCCAGCTTCAGCGCCGCCATTTCGTACAGTTCCTCGAACTTCGCATGCAGCACGGGGAAGTGCGGGCCCTTCACATACCAGTGATAATGGTGAAGTTTAATGTACAGTACCGTCCAATTGGACAGTTGAACGTTTAACGCATCCGTCAGCTTGTTCATCGCGACTCCTCCTTCGTCTAACTTTCCCTTCCTTTCTATAATGTACCCTTTGCCGCGAAAAAGAATCAGCGACAATCGTCACTGGCGCAACATTGTCATCGCGTTTTCTCGTTTTCTAATCGCCTTGTCGCGTGGTTGTGTTGTCGTGTTGTCAACTTGCATCTTGTCCCTACGCCTTCTCGTCTCGTTCTTACGTCTACTCGTCCGCCTTCACGACTACCAGCCGTCTTATCGACTTATCGTCTCGTTCTTACGTCTACTCATCCGCCTTCACGTCTACCAGCCCGTCTTATCGACTTAACGTCTCGTTCTTACGTCTACTCGTCCGCCCTCATGACTACCAGTCGTCTTTTCGACTTATCGTCTCGTCCTAACGTTTTCCAGCTGTCTTTTCTACTTATTGTTTCGTCCACACGCATTCTCGTCCTAACGTATTGCTGTCGTATAGTCTTCGCGTCGTCTCTCATGCTCATTCTTGGCTCTTTTGCCATTATCCCCTTCGCTCATGTTCTTTTCTCTCATTGAGGCCCCCTTATTCTCACATACAGGCATTATCCCGCTGGCTCAGACCAGCCCTTCCTCTTGCTCCGTCCGTCTAGATTACTCCAAGACATGCTCTCGGATTCCGACTACTCTCAACCTCCTCAGCCTTACCATTTCAATGTCCTGCTTGGAGCTGACTTCCCTCTTTCGTCCACACAGCCAGCCAAGGTACTTTCCCACCCTCGGCCCCGTCCGTTCGAACGGAATACCGAAAAAAGGAGGAGGAAATCGCAATACCGGGCAAGTAGTCTCCTGATCGAACGGGATAATGGTAAAAAGGACGAAATCGTGATACTCCGTGCAAATACGCTCCTTATCGAACGGGATACTGGCAAATAGGACGAATCCGCGGGACTCCGTGAAAGTACGCGCTCCTGATCGAACGGGATAACGGCAAAAAAACCGCCGGCAAGAGAGTCGATTCCGATTCTCCTGCCGACGGTTTGCCGCACAGCGCGATTATTTCGTTTATTGCCGCTTAATTTGCCTGTTTACTCTTATTGCTGCTTCTCGACCGTTTCCAGTCGAGCGATCGCGCGTTGCAGAGCCAGTTCGGCTCGTATCGCGCTAATTTCCGCTTGCTTCTGCGCCAGACGGCGTTCCGCGCGCTCCTTCGCGAGTCGGGCGCGGGATATGTCGATGTCCGCGCCGAGCTCGGCGGCATCGGCCAGAATCACGACTTTGTCTTTGCGCACTTCCATGAAACCGCCATGAACGGCAATGTTCTCGTGCGTATTGCCGATCTTGACTTTCACCGGAGCCACTTTCAGCGGCGTAACCAGAGGAATATGATCGGGCAGAATGCCGAGCTCGCCGGCCACGCCTTTGACGACGACCATATTCACGTCTTTCTCGTAAACCTTATGCTCCGGAGTGACGATCTCCAACCGTAAGGTACTCATATCGATCCCTCCAAACCAGCCGCCGGATTATACCTCGGCAGCGAGCTTCTTCGCTTTCTCGACCGCTTCCTCGATAACGCCGACGTTGTGGAAAGCCGGTTCCGGAAGATCGTCGTGCTTGCCTTCGAGGATTTCCTTGAAGCTGCGGATCGTTTCTTTGATCGGAGCGTAGACGCCGGGAATGCCGTTGAACGCCTCTGCGACGTGCAGCGGCTGGGACAGGAACAATTGAACGCGGCGTGCGCGTTGAACGACCTGCTTGTCTTCGTCGGACAACTCGTCCATCCCGAGGATGGCGATGATGTCTTGAAGCTCTTTATAACGCTGCAGCAATCTCTTAACGCCTTGCGCTACGTTATAGTGCTCTTCGCCGACGATTTCCGGAGCGAGAATCCGGGAGGAAGAAGCCAGCGGGTCAACCGCCGGGAAAATCCCCATCGCAGCGATGTTACGCTCCAGGTTCGTCGTTGCGTCCAAGTGGGCGAACGCCGTAGCCGGAGCCGGGTCGGTATAGTCGTCCGCAGGTACGTAGATCGCTTGGATCGACGTTACGGAGCCTTTTTTCGTAGAAGTGATACGCTCTTGAAGCTGACCCATCTCGGTAGCCAGCGTCGGTTGGTAACCGACCGCGGAAGGCATACGGCCGAGGAGGGCGGATACTTCGGAGCCCGCTTGGGTAAAGCGGAAAATGTTGTCGACGAACAGAAGAACGTCGCGGCCCTCTTGATCGCGGAAATATTCCGCCATCGTCAGACCCGTCAGAGCAACGCGCATACGCGCGCCCGGAGGCTCGTTCATCTGGCCGAACACCATCGCCAGCTTCGCGATAACGCCGGATTCCGTCATTTCGTGGTAGAGGTCGTTCCCTTCGCGGGTACGTTCCCCTACGCCGGCGAATACGGAAATACCGCCGTGCTCGGATGCGATGTTATGAATAAGCTCTTGCATAAGAACCGTCTTTCCTACGCCCGCGCCTCCGAACAGACCGATCTTACCGCCCTTGGTGTAGGGAGCGAGCAGATCGACGACTTTAATGCCCGTCTCGAGCATTTCCGTCTGGGTCGTCAGCTCTTCGAACGTCGGAGCCTGACGGTGAATCGGGTTCGTGTGCGTGCGATCGACTTCGCCCTTACCGTCGATGGAATCGCCCAAAACGTTAAATACCCGTCCAAGCGTGGCGGGACCGACCGGAATCGTGATCGGAACGCCCAGATCCACGCCTTCCATCCCTCTGACCAGACCATCCGTAGAGGACATGGCGACCGCACGGACGAGGTTGTCGCCGAGGTGCGTCGCGACTTCTACCGTCAGGTTGATTTCGACGCCGCTATCGGTTTTTGCTTCGATTTTAATCGCATTGAGAATGTCAGGCAGGTGACCGTGGTCGAACTCGATGTCGACGACCGGCCCCAGGACCTGGACAACGCGCCCTTTGCTCATGGATTTACCTCCTAAAATAGTGCGATCAATTCAGTTGCGCCTTCGGCGTCTACGGTTGATCGTCACGGTGCAATTGAGTTCTTGCCCCGACGGGCATGAAACCAATCGTCACGATTGTTATTGCTGTGCGTTGGCTCCGGCGACGATCTCGGAGATCTCCTGCGTAATGGCCGCTTGACGGGCACGGTTGTAGTGCAGCGTCAGCTCGGCGATCATCTTCGTCGCGTTCTTCGTCGCGCTGCCCATCGCCGTCATCCGCGCTCCGAATTCGCTGGCTTTGCCTTCCAGCACCGCGCTGAAGACGAGCGTCTCCGCGTATTTCGGCAGCAGCACGTTAAGCACTTCCTCCGCGGAAGGCTCGTATTCGTACTCGCCCTTGGCTGCGTTCGACTCGATGTCCCCGAGAGGCAGAAGACGCTTCAAGGTCGGCACTTGCACGATCGCGTTGCGAAATTCGTTATAGGCCAGGTAAAGCTCGTCGTACGATTCGGCTTCGAAGCCTCCGACCGCCTTGGCCGCGATTTCTTTGATGTCGTGGAATTTCGGCGAATCGGCCAATCCCGTCACTTCCTCCACCAACGGTATGCCGCGGCGAGCGAAGAAATCGCGTCCTTTGCGACCGATGGCGAAGACCGCGTACTCCTCCGGAGATTTGTGGTTCTCCTTGATCGTCTGCAGCACTTTGCGCAGAATGTTGGAGTTATACCCGCCGGCCAGTCCGCGGTCGGACGTGATGACCAAATACGCGGTCCGCTTGATCGGACGGCTCTGGAGCATCGCATGCTTGCTGCCGCCCGAACCGGAAGCGATGCTGGAGACGACTTCCTTCAATTTATCCGTGTACGGACGAGCGGAGACGGCCGCCTCTTGGGCTCTTCTAAGCTTGGAGGCCGCAACCATCTCCATCGCCTTCGTAATTTGTTTCATGTTTTGCTTGCTTCGAATCGAGCGCTTGATTTCGCGCATCCCTTTAGCCAATCGTTTCACCACCTTATTGCCGGGACCGGCTAGGGCCGGTCCGGCTCAAGCTTAATGTTTCGTTCCTTATCGGCAATCGGCTTAGGCCGATACGTTAAAGCCTTTCTTGAATGCCGCGACCGTATCGATCAGGGCTTGGTCGGTCTCCGCCGTCAAGTCCTTCGTATCGCGGATCGATTGGAAGATTTCCGGACGGTTCGCATCCACGTACGCCAGGAATTCCGCTTCGAAACGGCGAACGTCCTGTACCGGAATCGTGTCCAGGTGGCCCTTGGTTACGATATACAGAGAAACGACTTGGCGCTCGACCGGAAGCGGTTGGTTGACGCCCTGCTTCAGAATTTCCAGCGTGCGGATCCCGCGGTCCAGACGCGACTTCGTGACTTTGTCGAGGTCGGAGCCGAACTGCGCGAACGCCGCCAATTCGCGATATTGGGCAAGGTCGGTTTTGAGCGTGCCCGCGACCTTCTTCATCGCTTTGATCTGCGCGGAGCTACCTACCCGGGATACGGAAATACCGACGTTGACCGCCGGACGCTGACCGGAGTAGAACAGATCCGATTCCAGGAAGATCTGACCGTCCGTAATCGAGATTACGTTGGTCGGGATATAGGCGGAAACGTCGCCTGCTTGCGTCTCGATGAACGGCAACGCGGTAATCGAGCCGCCGCCCTTCTCGTCGCTCAGCTTGGCCGCGCGCTCCAGAAGACGGGAGTGCAGGTAGAAGACGTCGCCCGGATAAGCTTCCCGGCCCGGAGGACGGCGAAGCAAGAGGGAAAGTTCGCGGTATGCCGCGGCTTGCTTGGTCAGGTCGTCATAGACGATCAGAACGTGCTTGCCGTTGTACATGAACTCCTCGGCCATCGATACGCCGGTATAAGGAGCGAGATAAAGCAAAGGTGCAGGCTCGGACGCGTTCGCCGTAACGACGATCGTGTAGTCGAGCGCGCCATGCTTGCGGAGCGTTTCGACCAAGCCGCGAACGGTCGATTGCTTCTGTCCGATCGCAACGTAGATACAGATAACTCCGTTGCCTTTTTGGTTAACGATCGTATCGACGGCAATCGTCGTTTTACCCGTTTGGCGGTCGCCGATGATCAATTCCCGCTGGCCGCGGCCGATCGGGATCATCGCGTCGATCGCTTTGATGCCGGTCTGCATCGGCTCGTGAACGGATTTACGATCCATAACGCCCGGAGCCGGGGATTCGATCGGACGGGTTTTCGTCGTGTTCACCGGACCGTTGCCGTCGACCGGCTGGCCCAGCGAGTTCACGACGCGGCCGAGCAGCTGCTCGCCGACCGGCACTTGCATGATGCGGCCGGTTCTCTTCACTTGGTCGCCTTCGCGGATCGACGTGTAAGGACCCATAATGACGACGCCGACGTTATCTTCCTCAAGGTTAAGCGCCATGCCGACGATGCCGCCCTCGAATTCGAGCAGTTCCCCCGCCATACACTTCTCCAAACCGTGCACGCGAGCGATTCCGTCACCGACTTGGATAACGGTGCCGACGTCGACGACTTGAATATCGGATTGGTACTGCTCGATTTGTTGCTTGATCAGACTGCTGATTTCTTCGGGCCTAATACTCAATTCGTTCACCCCTGTCTCCATTGCTTGCAAATGGTAAATGGTATGGTTTATTCGTTAGATCACTGCCGATTGCAGCGTTTTGTCCAGACGTTCGAGTTTGCCCTTGAGGCTGCCGTCGTACAGCGTATCGCCGATGCGCACGGTCAATCCTCCGAGCAGTTCGGGATTCACGCTATTCGTGACCCGCACCTTCTTGCCCAGCAGCGCGCCGAACTTGTCGGCGAGCTTCGCCTGCTCGTCCGCGTCGAGCGGAGTCGACGATTCGACGTGCGCGTCCGCGCGGCCGAGCGCTTCCCCGGCCACCTGCAAATAGGCAGCCAGAACGGAGGCGAGTTCGCCTTCGCGGCCGCGTTCGATCAGCAGGCCGATCGTATTCAGGACAAGCGGCGACACTTCCGCGCCGAAAGCTTGGAAAAGCGTCTGTTTCTTCGTCTCCAGCGTAATGTTGGGAGCGACGAGGAACGCGCGAACTTCGGGGCTGCCTTGGATAACGTCGACGATCAGCTGCAACTGCGCCTCCGTCTCGGCTACGAGCCCTTTTTGCTGGGCGGCGGAAAACAGCGCTTTCGCGTACCGCTTCGCCACTACCGTGCCGCGGCTCATGATTTATTCCCTACATTCTGCAAATATTGATCGACAAGTTCCTTCTGGGATTGCTCGTCGACTTGTTTCTCGATAATCTTGGATGCGATCAGGACGGACAAGCCGCTGACTTGCGCTTTAAGCGCGGCAACCGCCTTGTTCTTCTCCGATTCGATTTCTTGAAGCGCATCTTCCTTGATACGGACAGACTCGTTGCGAGCCGTCTGTACGATATCGTCCGCTTGCTTGGAGCTCGTCACTCTAGCCTGTTCGATAATGTCGTAGGCTTCTTTGCGAGCCTGCTGCAACGCTTGCTTCTGCTCTTCTATGAATTGATCGGCTTCCGCGCGGTTTTTCTCGGCGCTGTTCAATTGCTCCTGAATCATCTCGCGACGCTTCTCCATGATGCCGAACAACGGACCGAATGCGTACCTGTTGAGAAGCCAGTACAAAATGCCGAACGCGACGATCGCGTATACAAAAGATTCCCATCTGAAATCCATGGTTGCACTCCTTTCCGTAATCTGTCCCTATCTGATTAAAAAACGATGGCGTGGAGGGCTTTGGCCTTCCCCGCCATATTCCGTTTTGCTATGCAATTAGCTGAAGAATGCCAAGAAGCCGATAACGACGCCGATGATCGGAACGACTTCGACGATACCTACGCCGATGAACATCGTCGTTTGCAGTTTGCCCGCGGCTTCCGGTTGACGAGCGATACCTTCAACCGTCTTGCTTACGATCAGACCGTTACCTACGCCGGCGCCGATTGCGCCCAAACCTACTGCGATTGCTGCTGCCAATACGTTGTAATCCATACTGTGTAAATCCTCCTCAAAATTGGGTTTTAATTTCATTATCCTGTCATCCGCGCGCGCCTTCTATCGAAGCCGGAGAGCGAAGTCAGTGAGCATGCTCGTGTTCGTCGTGAATTGCGGCTTGCGAGATATAAACCATCGTAAGGATCGTGAACAGGAACGCTTGGATCGCTCCGACGAATATACTAAAGCCCTGCCAGACGATCATGAACGGCGTTCCTACCACTCCCAGCATCAGAATCGTCGCGATAAGCACCTCGCCCGCGAAAATATTCGCGTAAAGCCGCAGCGCCAGAGTCACGGGCTTCGCGATGGTCTCGATCAGATTCAGCGGGAAGAAGACCCCGTACGGCTGGAAATAATGCTTGAGGTAATGCTTGCGGTTCAGCCTGAGTCCCAGGAAATGCACCAGAACGAATACGGTAGCGGCCAAGCCGGCCGTCACGTTGAGATCCGCCGTCGGCGATTTCCACCACGCAAGCTCTACATGGCCTCCATGCTCATCCAGCATCTCTTTGGTCACGCCCAGCGTCTCGTTGACGTGATGCGTCTCGGTTACGATCCCAAAAGGCAGTCCGAGGAGATTGGAAATAAAGATGAACATGATTAAAGTCATGCCTAGCGCCACGAAAGGCTTGACCCGGCGAAGCGGCATCGTGCTGGCAATCGTGGATTGGACGAACTCGACGACCCACTCCAGAAAGTTCTGCAGCTTGGACGGGTTCTCTACGGACAGGTTGCGCACCGCCAGCTTCGCCAGCACGAAAGTGATAATAGCGGAGACGGTAATCGCCAGAAAGGTCGAAATATCGATGTGCAATCCTCCGACCTCTAGCACAGGAAATTCATGCATGCTGTTATGTCCCCCTCCTTTCCGTCAGGATGAACGTCTGTTGTTAAGAAAAGCAAAGAACAACGCTACGACAGGCATAAAGAAACAAGAGTACAAGACAGAAGGCAGATGGAAACGATCGGGAAAGCGGTACGCCAGCATAGCGGCCAGCAGCACCATAGCCAAGCGGCTAGCCAATCCCAGTCCGACCTTGCGCGGCGGATTGGGGTTGTCCTTAGATAGGGTGCCGATCCACGCGACTCTCTTCCGCAGCAAAAAAGCGTTTACCAAGCTGGCCGACACGCCGAGGGCAACGCCTGCGGAATAGATCCGCCATTCCGGCAAGATCGCCCAGCACATCAGGCAGATCGCAAGGAACCAACACGCCGTTCGAGTCGATTTCGCTAATATTTCATCCATCTTTGTTCTCCAGAGCCCGCTTGACGTGCAGGATCGCGATCATGAGTCCGATGCCCAGACCCACGAAAACGCCCGCCATCTTCCATCCGGAAGTGGTCGGGCCGATCCAACCGCCAATCAAGTAACCCGCTGCCGTGCAAGCGCCCACCTCGAAGCCAAGGGCTCCGACCAAGCCTAACGCACGCCATGGATTGTCCTCATTGTCCCTCTTTATCATCATGTGTACCTCTGTCGACCTTCATACATTTTATCGAAGTCCAAGAAGGTTTGTCAATTCGAAGAAATTCAAATTTTATGTGAACATCCTCCAAAAAAACCTTATAACCATGCGGTTTTCTGGCAGAGCTAACCATACAGTTGAACTGTACACTGTACAGAAGGGGCCCAAAAAATTTGTCACTTCCCCGTTCCGAACGGCTCCGGACGTTCGCCCTGGCCGAAATGATGGAGAATCGCTTCGACGATTCTCTTGGATGCTTGCCCGTCGCCGTAAGGATTGGAAGCTTCGCTCATCCGCTTGTACAGCTCCGCGTCGCTCAGCAGCGCCCTCGTCCGTTCGAACACGACGGCCTCGTCCGTTCCGACGAGCTCCAGCGTTCCCGCATCGATGCCCTCCGGCCGCTCCGTCGTATCCCGCAGCACCAGCGTCGGCACTCCGAACGAAGGCGCCTCCTCCTGGATTCCGCCGGAATCGGTCAAGATCAGATGCGCGCGCGGATAGAAATTGTTCATTTCGACGACGTCCAGCGGATCGATCAGCCGGATCCGGGGATGATCTCCGAGAATTTCCCGGGCCGGCCCGGTTACGGCCGGGTTCAGATGCACCGGGTAGACGATCGCGACGTCGTCGAACTCGTCCGCGATCCGCTTCACCGCGCGGAAAATTTGCCGGTGGGGTTCGCCCAAGGATTCGCGGCGATGCGCCGTCATCAGAATCATTCTCTTGCCCGCGGCCCAGTCCAGAACGGGATGGGCGTAATCCGGTTTGACCGTATATTGGAAAACATCGGTCACCGTATTGCCGGTGACGTAGATCGTATCCCGGTTTTTGTTCTCTTTGATCAGATTGCCCGCCGACCAGGAGGTAGGGGAGAAATGCAGATCGGCCAGCACGCCGGTGAGCTGCCGGTTCATCTCCTCCGGATACGGGGACAGCTTGTTCCATGTCCGCAGCCCGGCCTCGACGTGGCCCACCTTGATCTGCTGCAGGAAGGAGGCGTAGCTGGCCAGGAACGACGTCAGCGTGTCTCCGTGAACGAGCACGATGTCCGGCTTCGCTTCCTTCAGCACGGGCTCCAATCCTTGCAGGACGCGAATCGTGATTTCGTTCAGCGTCTGGCTCGCCTGCATAACGTCGAGATCGTAATCGGGCCTTATGCCGAACACCTCGAGCACCTGGTCGAGCATTTGGCGATGCTGCGCGGTGACGCATACGACGGATTCGATCCGCTCCGGGTGTTTCTCCAGCTCCAGAATGAGCGGCGCCATCTTGATCGCTTCCGGCCTCACTCCGAATATGGTCATGACTTTGATTTTATGGCTCATGTCTCTCTTCTCTCCCTTTTTGCGGCGAGAGCCTTATTTCGTGCCGTACAAGCGGTCTCCCGCGTCGCCCAGCCCCGGTACGATGTACCCGTGCTCGTTCAGCCTCTCGTCCAAGGCCGCCAAATAAATATCGATGTCCGGGTGCTTCTCTTGGACCGCCTTTACGCCCTCCGGCGCCGCGATCAGGCACATCAGCTTGGTCGGCCGGCAATCGCGGGCCTTCAGCATATCGATGGCCGCGTTCGCGGAGCCCCCAGTCGCCAGCATCGGATCGATGACGAGCAGTTCACGCTCCTTCACGTCGGACGGCAAGCTGCAATAATACTCTACCGGCTGCAGCGTCTCGTGGTCGCGATAGAGGCCGATATGGCCGACCTTGGCGGAAGGAATGATTTTAAGCACGCCGTCGACCATCCCGAGTCCCGCGCGCAGAATCGGAATCAGCCCCATCATGCGCCCGGCGATCACTTTCCCTTCGGCGGACTGGACCGGCGTATCTACCCGCACGGTGGACAGCGGAAAGTCCCTCGTCAGCTCGTAAGCCATCAACATGGCCACTTCGTCGACCAGCTCCCGGAATTGCTTCGTATTTGTCATTTTGTCACGAATGAACGTGATCTTGTGCTGGATCAGCGGATGATCGCAAATGACGAGTCGTCCCATTAAGTTCTACCCTTTCTTCGACGGCCCCGCAAGCGCGCTCGGCGCTTCCGGCCGTGCTCCTATGTAGCTTGCCCCGTACATTATATCATTGTCTCCGAACGGGTGCATAACATCCTTCGCGGGATGCGCGGTTTTCGTCGAAAAATCTTCGGGCATATTAGGAGACTTCATTCCTCGTTCAATATAGAATGGACCTCCGCCGCGGTTAGGCATTCGAACAATCGTCCGCCGACCCTCGCCAATTCCTCAAGGCTCGCCGAGCTTAGTTCCCCTCGCGCCTCCTCCTGCGGGAACCCGAAACGGCGAACCAGATAATCGACGAGCACTTCCCGTCTCGTATCCAGTTCCACCCGATGGGCCTGGAA
>JAEZZE010000265.1 GCA_023418755.1 Bacillota bacterium
CACTTCAGCACCGTCTTCACCAGCTTGATCACGACCAGAATCGCCACGATCGCGACCGCGATCACGATCCAGTTGTCCTGCAGAAACGTCAGCCACGCGTCCGTATCCAGATTCATCCGATCTCCCCCCTCAAAAATCTTCTCTCGAATTCGCATAATTCCTATTATACCGTAACCGCTCGGTCGCAGTAAACGACGGGCATATCCGCCGAAGCTCGAACGTAAATGTAGGATAAGCCCGCGGATGCGGACAAGGGGGCTCGTCCCCTTATTGATTAGGAGGGTCGCGGAAGATGAAAACCGCCGTATGGCTTTACTTATTTTTGTTCGTCGCGTTCTTCGATTTGCACGCTCAGTACCCGATGCTCACTCCGTTCGCCGTATCGCTCGGGGCGGCTCCGTCGTTTATCGGCCTGGTGATGGGCATGTATTCCTTGACCCATCTGCCCGGCAACCTGATCGCGGGTTTCGCGGTCGATCGCCGAGGAAGCCGGCTGTTCATCGTCTTCAGCCTGATCGGGGCCGGCATTCTGCTGCTCTTCCAGGCCCGCGTGACGGATCCTTGGCAGCTGCTGTACATCCGCTCCCTCAGCGGCTTCGTACTCGCGTTCCTGTCCCCGGCGTGCATGTCGCTGCTCGCCCGGCTGGCGAAAAACCATATCCAGCAAGGAAAGCTGATGGCCGGCAACGGCCTCGTGCATACGATCGCATCCGTCGTCTCTCCGGCGGCGGGCGCGATTCTTGCGGCCAAGCTCGGCTTCAGCCAGTCTTTCGCCTTGTTGGGGTGGATCTTGCTCATTACCGGCATATTATCGTTCTGGTTCGTCAAGGAGCCCGTCCCCGTCCCTCACCCGGACGCCGAGGGAGCGGCGCCCCGGAAACCGGATTCCCCCGGGGCGGCGCCTAAAGCAGCAAGCCCGAATGCGCAGGCTCCCGCCGCCGGCGGTTTTTCCTGGGCCATATTCGTGCTGCCGATCGGCATGGCTTGCGCGCAAGGGATTCTCTCCTTCGAGCTCCCTCTTCGGGGCACGGACGCCGCGACGATTATGAGCACCGGCATTCTGTTTTCCATTATTAGCCTCGGTTCCCTCGTTACGCTCAGCCTTCTGTTCCTTAACCGTTACTTGCCGTACCTGCGGACGGTAATCGGAGTCATGCTGCTGGCGATCTGCTATTACGGATTAGCCTCCGAATGGCCGGTTTCCATTCTTGTGCTGCTATTTGTGGTCGGCATGGCCAAAGGGGTCATCTTTCCGGCGATGACCTCCTTTCTGCTGCAGCTCAGCGGCCCGACCCGGTACGGGAGAACGTTCTCCGTGCTGTCCATCTCCCTGTCGATCGGCTCCTTCCTCGGTCCGGTCGCCGCCGGGGCCGTCAGGGATTATTTTTCGCCTTATTTTATTTCGTTCCTCGCGCTTATGATCGCCCTGACCCTC
The DNA here is from genome assembly GCA_023418755.1 of Bacillota bacterium. Taxonomy (GTDB): domain Bacteria; phylum Bacillota; class Bacilli; order Paenibacillales; family Paenibacillaceae; genus Cohnella. The sequence goes on from JAEZZE010000265.1 coordinate 1,436, forward strand.
CTGTTCCCGCGCGAATCGTTCAAAGCCAACTGGAATCCGGACGCGGCGCTCCCGCCCCACGCCCATTAAATAAAGAGAAGAATTTACCTTCTGGGTATTCGCACCTTCCCCGCCGGGACATTCCAGATGCCGAGCTTCGCCGAGCCGCCCACGGCGGCTTAACGGCGGCCGTCGCGGGGACAAGCGGCCGGCACGCAACAAAACGCGGGAAAATGGTACAATAAGGGGCAAATCCCTCAGACGGAGGAACCAGCCGTGGATATCGCCATTATCGTCGAAGGAAAAAACGACAAAAGCCGTCTCGCGCGCGTTCTTGCTCCGGAAGTGCCGATCCACTGCACGTTCGGCACTTTGAACGCGGACCGCATCGAAACTCTCCGCAAAGCGGTCGGAGACCGCCACGTCTACCTGTTTACCGATCACGACGCATCGGGCCGCCGAATCCGCGGCATTCTCCGGGACGTGTTTCCGGACGCCGATCATCTCTATACGCGCAGAGGATACACGGGGGTCGAAGGAACCCCGGAAGAATACTTGATCCAGCAGCTCGAAAAGGCCGGTTTGGAGGACTATATCCTCTACCCCGAGCCGGACGCGCCGCTTTTCGGTTAGCCGTTTTTCGGCAAGGCAAAGGGCCGTCCCTTAGTCCAACGCGACTACGGACGGCCCTTGGCGGTTTCGTCTACAGAATGCTTTTGATTTTTTTGGTCATCTCGCTCGGACTGAGTATATCCGAGTTGAAGCCGGCTTCCAAATCGATGAAGTCGTTGGCCGAGATCCAGTCGCGGATTTGCCCTTTTTTGTCGAGCAGCACGATCAGGTTCATATGGCCGAAATTGCCGTCTTTGTCCTTCTGAACGAGAATATTGTATTTCTCGGCCAAGGCGGCCGTCTCCTTCTCGTCTCCCCGAAGAAACTTCCAGCCCTCCGGATCGGCGTCGAACCGCTTCGCGTAATCCCGAAGAAGCTCGGGCGTATCGCGCTCCGGATCGATCGTCACCGAAAGAAATTGAACTTCCTTTCCGAACAAGCCTTCTTCTTTAAGCTCGTCCTGCACTTGGGACATGACGAAAGTCGTCGGCGGGCAGACGTCGGGACAATTCGCGAAGAAGAAATAGAGCAATCTGACCTTGCCGTTCGTGCCGCTCAGAGATACGTTCTCGCCGTTCATATCCGTATAAGAAAATTCCTCGCCTTGCCCGAATACCGCCAGCTCGTCCTTCTTGTTCTGCTGCTGCAAAATAAAATAGCCCATCACGACGCACAGGGCCAGCACGATCAGCGAAAAGCCGTAGCGCTGGAGCCAAGGCTTCTGCGGCTTGTCCGGTTTGACCGGCTCGACGACGACGTCCGCTTCGGAAGCGGCCGGCCGCTCCGCGCGCAAATGCTCTTCCTTCGATTGATCCATTCTCTTATACCCCCGTCGTATTTAATATCATGGTTAGAAACATGATCATCAAGTAGTTGATCGAAATCATGAAATCCCTTTTCGCCCACTTCTCGTCGTCCTTTGCTCGCAGTCCCGAAACCGCATGCACGAACCAGATCGCGGCGATGCCGACGGATAAGATCAGAAAATAAATGCCGGCGTAATCGTAATGGTACATCAGGACGGACGCGGGAATGAGCAGCAAAATATACGGAAGCATCTGCCATTTCGTGCGCGTTACGCCTTTGACGACCGGGAGCAGCGGGAACCCCGCCGCCTTGTATTCCTCCTTGCGGCGGATGGCCAGCGACCAAAAGTGGGCAGGCTGCCACAGGAACAGCAGAGCGAACAAAATCCAGGCCCCGGCATCGACCTCGTTCGTTACCGCGCAGTAACCGATGACCGGCGGCATCGCTCCGGAAACTCCCCCGACGGAAGTGCTCCAAGTCGAGCTTCGCTTCAACCACATCGTATAAACGACAATATAGACGAACATGCCGAGCAGCCCGAGCCAACCCGTAAGCGGATTTACGAGCAGAAACAATACGGCAAGGCCCGCGGCGCCGAGCGCGAGGCCGTAACCGAGCACGAGAGAGGGGGCCAGCCGTTTCTGCGGAAGGGCCCGGTCGCGCGTACGTTCCATTTTCAAGTCGAGCTCGCGGTCCCAGTAATTGTTGAAGACGCAGGAAGAAGCCATCGTTAAAGTCGATCCGACCAGCATCCATATTAGAATCCATATATCCGGGTCCCACTTGGAAGCGACCCAATACCCGCCGAAAGCGGCGATCAAATTCAAGCGGATAATTCGCGGCTTGGTTAGAGCCACTAGATCTTTAAGCACGGAGCTCCTCCTCATACCTACCTGATGTCTGTTCAATGATACCGCATCTGTTCAAGCATTGACAATGATCGCCTGTCCGAGTTCATCAAATTGCCACTACATGCGGAGATAGCGGGGATCGGAAGGGGAAAAATCGGTCCCGCCCAGTCACACAATCCGGGCCGCCTAAATACACTGTATTGCGACAATCGCCCAGTGCCTACCGCTTGGCGCGGGCGACTGGACTAAGAGAGAGCGGCGAAAGGATTGGCCGTTATCAACCAAGCAGGACCCGCGCGGATTGTCCGAGCGTGTATTAACATTTTCAAGGAGGATGCACGATGTTGAACAACAAAATGCCCTGGGGCGGTTATGCCCAGCCTCAAGGAAATCCGATGATGCCCATGAACGCCCAAGGGGCAGGCATGACCGGCATGACGGGAACGACGGGCATGACGGGCCTGCCCGGCATGATGCCGGCGAACACGATGGTTCAGGGGGCGATGACGCCTCAGCCGGTGCCGTCGGGCGTTCCGATTGCCCCGCCCGGAGTCGGGATCCCCGGATTTCCGGGGCAGCCGGAGGAATCTTACGTCGAAAATATTCTCCGCATGAATCTGGGCAAAGTCGCGACGCTGTACATGACGTACGAAAACAATTCCGAATGGAACGCGAAGATTTTCAAAGGCGTCTTGGAAGCCGCCGGACGGGACCACATCATCATCAGCGATCCGGTAACGGGCAAACGCTACCTGCTGCTTATGCTGAACCTCGATTACATTACGTTCGACGAGCCGCTGAATTACACTTTACCTTTCGGAACGGGCCGCTGACGGAAGGTCCAAATTCTGAGCCCTTCCCGCCCGCCCTTTACCCATTGCTCCATCTCTTTCCAGGAACGCCCTTCGCGGCGTTCCTTTTCGAGCTCGGCGGCTTCCGCCTCCGTGTTCGTTCTCCGAAGCTCGACGAACACGCCGGGCTGAGCCGTATTTTCGGCGAGCTCCGCGTCCCGCCACAGCTCCGGATGGGCGTCGGCCCACTCGATGAATTTTTCGCGGTTTTCCGCCGGAACGACATACTCGCAAAACAAGATCAAGGCGCTGCCGCTCCCTTCATATTTTATAGCCGTTACGTCCATACTTAAGCCATGCCGAACGCCTTCGGCGTCCTTAGGACGGCGGATGCGTTTTGTCGGAGACGATTCGGACGAGGATAATCGATTTTATCCTTGCCGAATCGTACTTAAAGGGGGCTAAAGAATGGACACCGGTACGCACTTCGTGTTTGGTCTCGGCCTTGGCGGGCTTGCCATGACCGATCCCGTCGTCGCTTCGCACGCTTACGGTCCGATCGCCATCCTGATCGGCACCGTGGCAGGCTCGAACGCGCCCGACCTGGACGGGCTGCTGCGATTCAAAAGCAATGCCGATTATATCAAAAACCATCGCGGTTTGTCCCATTCCTTCCCGGCGATCGCCGGGTGGACCGCGCTGATCACCGCCGCGATCGCCCTGGCTTTCCGCAGCATCCCCTGGTGGCATATCGCTTTCTGGGTGCTGCTGGCGGTCGTCGTTCACGTACTGAGCGATTTGTTCAACTCTTACGGCACGCAAGCTTTTCGACCCGTCAGCAAGCAATGGGTGGCGTGGAACATCATTCATATTTTCGATCCGTTTATTTTTTCCTCCCACCTGTTCGCCATCTTGCTCTGGTTATCCGGCATCGCCGTTCCTCAAGTCATTTTCCCCGTTTTGTACGCGCTTCTCGGCATCTATTACGGCTGGCGAACGCTCGTTCACCGCAAGCTGTCGCGGACGATCCCCCGGCACGATCCCGATAACAAGCCCGGGGATCGGTACACGTTGCTGCCGACCGTCTCGCTGTACCGTTGGAACCTCGTCCGGGTATCCGCGGATTGCACTTACGGCATCGGGGAGTGGAACGACGGAAAAATCAAATGGCACGACACCCTCAAGTGCGACGAGCATCCGGCGATCGACGCCTCCAAGCGGCATGCGGACGTCCAGGCTTTCCTGAGCGTGACGCCCTTCCCCTGCGGCCATGTCAAGCCGCGTACTTGGGGCTACGAAGTACGCTGGGTGGACGTGCGCTACCGATACCGGAAGCAGTACCCGTTCGTAGCCGTCGTTCTGATGGATATGGACCTCGTCCCGCTGCAATCGTACGTCGGCTGGCTGAGCGACGAAAGGCTGGAGAAAAGGCTGCGGATGAACGCGTACTGACGCGCCCGATTTATGGAGGAAGGCTCCCGGATTCCCACGACGCCGGGAGCCTTCCCTTGACGTATGCCGGCGGGAAGCGCACAATATGAAAAGCCCGAGGGGTTTCCTCGGGCTTTCGGTCCGAACCGAATGTTCTTAGCGACCGGAAAGTTGTTGCTCGGCCATTTGCACAAGCTTCTTGGTGATATAACCGCCGAGGGAACCTGCATCGCGGGACGTTACGTTGCCGTAATATCCGTCCGCCGGGATTTGAACACCCAGGGATTGAGCAGCTTCCATCTTCATGCTTTGCAGTGCCGCTTTGGCTTGCGGTACGACAAGTTGGTTGTTGGATGCCATGATTGAAGTCTCCCTTCGCCTTGATGATTGGTTTGCAAGCTTGCCAACTTAGTATGCTAGATACGAAGAAAAATATGCGAGGTGAAATCGTGAGTAAAACTTTGTCACTCTTATTCGCCGTTTTGTCCGTGATCGGCATGCTTGCCACGGCCTTCTCGATCAGCTCTAACGTTTGGCTGGCGCTGCTCTTCGGCGTTGTCACCCTCTTAGTGACGGGACTCGGCTTCGTCGTCAAGGCAAGGTTGAGAAAGAAATCCGCTTAGCGAACGAGCGGAAGGAAACCCATCGCTTCCTTCACCTTGGCCAGCGTCTGCTCGGCCAACGCGCCCGCGCGCTCGGCGCCGTCCCGTAAAATGCGATGAATCTCCCCGGAGGAACGAACGTCCGCGTACTTGCGCTGCATCGGCTCGAGAGCCGCGACGACGACTTCGGCCAAATCTTTTTTGAACGCGCCGTAGCCTTGGCCTTCGTAAGCGGCCTGAACTTCTTCGACCGTCTTGCCCGAACATTGCCCGTAGATCGTCATCAGGTTGCTGACCTCCGGCTTGTTCTGCACGTCGTATACGACTTCCCGGCCCATATCCGTTTTGGCCCGGGATATTTTTTTACGGATTTCGTCGGGCGCGTCCAGCATGGAGATGAAGCTTCCCGCGCTCGGACTGCTCTTGCTCATCTTCTTCGTGCCATCCTCCAGCGACATGATTCGCGCCCCCTGCTTCGGAATGAACGGCTCCGGCACGACGAACGTTTCGCCGTACCTGTAATTGAATCTTCCGGCCAAATCGCGCGTCAGCTCCAAATGCTGCTTCTGGTCGTCGCCCACCGGAACGAGCGTCGGGTTATAGAGCAGAATATCGGCGGCCATCAAAGCGGGGTAGACGAACAGTCCCGCGCCCACCGCTTCCTTGCCTTCGGATTTGTCCTTGAATTGCGTCATCCTCTCCAGCTCGCCCATGTAGGACATCGTCGTCAGCAGCCAGCCGAGCTCCGCGTGCGCGGGCACGTGCGACTGAATGAAGATCGCCGCTTGGGCCGGATCGAGACCCGCGGCCACGTACAGGGCGGCCACGGATTCGGTCTGCTCCCGCAGCGCCGCCGGCTCTTGGGGAACCGTAACCGCGTGGAGGTCCGCGATCATAAAGTAACAATCGTGCTCTTCCTGCAGGGCGACGAAATTTTTCATCGCGCCGATGTAGTTTCCGATCGTCAGCTTGCCGCTGGATTGAATGCCGGATAATACGCGTTGCTTCTTGGTCATCGTCGAATCGCTCCTTTTTTCTGGGAAAATAAAAAAGGCCTTCCTCCGCTAGGGACGAGGAAAGCCGTGGTACCACCCTAATTCGTACCGGGACGGTCGGCGACCGGTCGCGATACCTTATGTTCCTGTAACGGGGAACGGTCGGGAAAGCATGGGACGGAAGCTTGCCGTCGCTTCGCAAGCGCGTCGCTCGGCCGTCCTCCATCGTTCCGCTTCCGGCTCCAAGATCCATTCCGCAAGGCGTGCGTACCGGCTTCCACCCCATCGCCGGCTCTCTGTGATCGCTCCATCCTGGCGTACTTGTTCTCTTCATCGCCGTATTCAAATATGTTGTTACTCATTATACCCCGCCGAACCGTATTGTCAACCTTGCCATGGCGGCTTGCCGGCTATCGCCTTGTCCCGCATCGCCAGTCCAAAAAGCCGCCCCGTTTTTTTGCGCAAAAAGTCATGAATGCCAAACGTACAAGCATATTGTATAATAATCGTAAACATTACAATTAGAAGGAGGAATGCGAAGTCGTGCCCAACGGTTGGATAAAGCTCGCAGCCGCGGCGGCTTCGGTCGCGTGCGCCGCTCTTCTGGCGCTGATTTTTTTCGGCCGCGATTTTTCCGCGTGGAGCTTGGATCAGGCCAGATTGCAAAATTTCAAAATTATTTTTATCAGCATCATTCTCGAAGCTCTGCCGTTTCTGTTGATCGGAGTCATCGTGTCCGCGCTTCTTCAAGCCTTCGTGTCGGACGAGCTCGTGCGCAAGCTGACTCCGCGCAATCCGGTCGCCGGCGTCCTCTTCGGCAGCCTGCTCGGAATCGTGCTGCCGCTCTGCGAATGCGGCATGATTCCGATCGTGCGGCGGCTCATGCGCAAAGGATTGCCCGCATACATAGGACTCATCTACATCGTAGCGGGGCCGATTCTTAACCCGGTCGTGTTCGGAGCTACGTTCCAGGCTTTTCGCGCGAATGAAAGCCTGGCTTACTCGCGCTTCTATCTGGCGTTCTTCGTATCCGTCGCGCTAGGATTCATTCTTTACGTCAGACTGAAGCAAAGTCCGCTGAAATCCGTGCCGCCGGCCGCCGTTTCGACCCAAGCGGTTAACCCGTCGAGCGGTAGCGGTGGGCATCATGAACGTCAGGAACACGAACATAGCCGCGAGTCTCATCGCGCTCATCATCACCATCATCACCATCATCATGTCGACGGCAAAGCGCCTTTTTTCAAGAAATTGGTCTCGACTCCTTCCCATATCGCAGAGGAATTTTTCGAAATGGGCAAATATTTGATTCTCGGATCGCTCATCACCGGATTGATGCAGACGTTCATTACGCGGGCTTCGTTCGCGTCGGTTGCCGACCACGAGCTGCTATCCCATCTGTTCATGATGGCCTTCGCTTACGTGCTGTCGCTGTGCTCGACTTCGGACGCGTTCGTGGCGGCCTCGTTCAACAATCTGTTCCCGCCTGCCGCATTGCTGTCCTTTCTCGTGGTCGGACCGATGCTCGACTTGAAGAACACGTTGATGATGCTGGCCGTCTTCCGCAAAAAATTCGTACTCAAATTCAGCCTGCTGATCGCCGCGCTCGTCTTGTTCGGTTCGATTGCGTTCGATCGGCTGGGTTTCGTATAAGGAGGTTGTTCCATGGCCAAATCATCCGCCGTTCTGGCGTTCCATTACGCCGCAAGAGCGATCGTCCTGGCCGGCTTCGCGTTTCTGATCGTACATCTCGTCCGGTCCGGCAATCTGAATCTGTACATCGCCGAGCGGATGCAATTGATCGTCAAGCTGGCCGCGCTCGGAATGTACGCGGTCGCCGCCCAGCAGTTTTATTCGGCGATTCGCGCTTTCTTCGACAAAGAGCATGACGATCCCTCCTGCGACTGCCTGCACGAGATGCCCGCGACTTGGGGCAGAAGCCTGCTCTTCTACGGCTGGTTCGCGCTTCCGCTCATTATCGGCTATGCCGTGCCGGACGGTCTGCTCGGCAGCAGCATAGCATCCGCCAAAGGCGTGCAATTCGCGCCCCAGACCACGGTCGTGAGCGAACCGAGAACCGCGCTCAAGATCGCCGTGCCGGCGCCCTCCGCCGAACTGCCCGCTCCTTCCGGAAACGCATCGGCCCCCTCCCCGGTTCCAACCGGGCAAGAGGGAATTCAACAGGAAGAGGCTCGGCAGGAGGAGGCCCCATCGAAGAACGCAGCACAACCGGATGCCGCCCGACCGGATGCCGACGCTTCGAATCGCGAGCTTTCGTCCGAGGAGCTCGATCGGTTGTTCCCGTCCGACAATTTTACCGAAACTTACGCGGCCTACGGGAAAAAGCTGTTTCAACGCGACGTTATCCAGGTGACGCCCAAGCGCTACATCGAAACGTTGACCACGATCGATCTGTACCGCGAAGCTTTTCTAGGCAAAACGATCGAAATCAGCGGTTTCGTCTACCGCGAAGGAAGCATGGGGCCGAAACAGTTCGGGGTCAGCCGCTTCGCCATCTCCTGCTGTTCGGCGGATGCGTCGCCCTACGGCGTCATGGCAACGTTCGGCAAAGCGGACACGCTCGCGACGGACGAGTGGGTGTCCGTCACCGGCAAGCTCGGAACGACGCTGTATAACGACATCGAGATTATTCAGATCGACGTCGTCAAGGTCGTCAAAATCCCGGCTCCGGACGATCCTTACGTTTCTCCGGATTTCGACTTCGGCCTGGATCAGTTAGAGTGAACGAGAAAATAAGGCAACGCAAAGCGGGGCTGCCCCGTCAATGGCGAAAATCGACCCTTGACCGGACAGCCCCGCTTTTTCCGTATGTATCGGCTTCGGCTTCCCTTAACCGTTCGATGCTTCCCTGCGATCCCGATTTTTCGGAGAATATCGGAACATCAGGTTCGCCATATTGTAATTCGATTCGAATTGTACGCTGACGAATACCCGCCCCTGCTTCAATAAGAAATCGTAGCATATTTCCCCGTGAGTCCAGCCGTTCTTGTGCCTCAGAGCCTCGATCGCCATCCGACGCAATTCGAGCACCTGTTCCGCCGTCAGTCCCGAAGAAACGGGAGCCCGATCGGCGCAATCGACGGGAAGATGGCGAATTCCGAACCGGCCGACCGAATCCTCCCGAATCTGGAGCACGATCGTTCCGGCGGTCATTCCCTTCAATTCTCCTCCTAACTTCTCCAGAGCCAAGTCGATCTGACGGGCCAAAGAAATTTGATTCAATGTCATTATTCTCCTCCTTTGGACTTAGTTTCTCTAATCCTTCCCACAACCCAAATGATTCCATATGCGACTTCGGACTCAGTATAATTGAATTTTTTGAATATTTCAATGATTTTGTCTAAATTTAGGAGATTATGGACGAAAAAAGGCATGAAATCCCTCGAACCCAAGGATTTCACGCCATTTTCGGGGAATATGCCTAAGTTTCGCATAAAGCGGCGAACACATCCACGTCGGAAATCGCTCTGTCGACCGCGTCTTTCCAGAAGCCCGGCTCGTCCAGCCGGACCCCCAGATGCCGGGTCGCGAGCTCTTCGACGGTCATGACGGCGGTATCGCGCAGCAAGTCGTCGTAGCGCTTGGCGAACGACGCTCCTTCCCGCTCGGCTACGGCCGCAAGCCCGGTGCTGAACAAGAATCCGAACGTGTAGGGGAAGTTGTAGAACGGCACTTCCGTCAGGTAGAAGTGCAGCTTGGACGCCCAGAAATGCGGGTGCCAGCTTCCGAGCGCGTCTCCGAACGCTTCTTTCTGGGCCTCAGCCATCAGCTCGCTTAGCTCGGAGGCCTCCAGCATCCCCGAGGAGCGGCGGGCATAGAAACGCGTCTCGAACAGGAAGCGCGCGCGGATATTCATGCAGAAAGCAACGGCCCGCTGCAGCCGCTCGTCCAGCAAGGCAAGCTTCTCTTCGTCGCTTCCGGCCCTGCGCAGCAGCGCGTCGCTGACGATCGCCTCCGCGAACGTCGAGGCGGTCTCCGCCACGTTCATCGCGTATTCCTGCGCGAGAGGCGGCAGCTCCTGAACTAGCCGAGCGTGGTAAGCATGACCCAGCTCGTGCGCCAACGTCGATACGTTGCCCGGCGTTCCGGAATACGTCATGAAAATCCGGCTCTGCCGGCCGATCGGGAAGCTCGTGCAGAAGCCTCCCGGTCTCTTGCCGGGGCGGTCTTCCGCTTCGATCCAACTTTCGGCGAACGCCGTCTTCGCCAGCTCCGCCAGCCGCGGCGAGAACTGCGAGAAAGCGTCCGTAATGAGCGAGGCGGCTTCATCGTACGGGATTTTGGACTTGGTGGAGGCGACCGGGGCGTCCACGTCGTGCCAGCTCGGCTTGTCTTTGCCCAGCAAACGGGCCTTAAGGGCCAGATACCGCTTCAGCGGCTCGATGCCGGTCTCGACCGCCGCCCACATCGCGTCCAGCGTACGCCGGCTCATTCGGTTGATCGCCAGCGGCTCCTTCAGCGGATCGCTCCAGCCGCGAAGCCCGTAGAGCTTGAGACGGAAGCCGGCGATCCGGTTCAGCGCGTCGGCTCCCAAATCCGCCTGCCCGCTCCAAGCCTCCTCCCATTTGGCGGCCATCTCGTCCCGAACGGCCCGAGACGGATCGTCCAGCTTGTTGGCCGCTTGGCCCGCGGAGAGATGAACGGTTCTCCCGTCCTCCTCCCAGGCAATCGCGACTCTCCCGACGATCGTATTATAATGCTCGCCCCAGCCGTGATAGCCGTCCACGGCAAGCTCGCTCGCAACCGCCTCCAGCGCCGGCGCAAGCTTCTCTTTGGCGAAATCGCGCCTCTCGTCAAGCGGGAACCGCACGGCCGCCAGTTCCGGCCGACCCGCCCATTCCCGCCAGTTCGAATCCGGCACCTGCGCCAGCTTGGCGTCGAACAGGTCGAACGCTTGCTTGGAGCGGGCGGCCAGCGTCTGAATTCGTTCCGTCCAACCGACGGCGCGCTTGTCGTCGATGTTTTGCGCCGTCAGGCAAGCTACGAAGGAGTCGGCTTCCCGCAACCGGGCTAGCGTCTCCTGGAGCTTGGCCGTCCATTCCGCGAGCCGCCGTTCGTCGGGGATGGACTCCCCGCCGTCTTGAAGCTCCTTCAGCAGCGCGGCGCACCCGGCTTCGGTTTTTTCCGCGAAAGCCGCGAAATCTTGCGATGATGAGCCGCCCGGGAAGAGCGTCTCCAGGTTCCATATCGGTGTTGACATCTCTTTCACTTCTCCGATCTTATTGCGTTCGGTCGTCGCGGTACGGTATCTTTAAGTCATCCTAAACAGGCAAGGAGAGGACTGCGTTTTGATTCCTTTGAGTAACAGTCTGCCCTACGACGTGACGATGCGGGACGTCGTCGCGCAAGAATGCCCGTTCTGCCGAAGCTCCAACGTTCTACTGCCGTTAACTCCCGAAGAGGTGCTGGATATGTACGGCGGCGCCCGCAAGCGAACGATCGTGTTTCCTTGCTGCCGGAATACTCTGCGCATCATCGACGCGGACCGGGATTACCTGCTCGCCAACCGGGCGATCCGTTAACCGCCCGCGGCCTTACGCCCCGTTTTCCGCCATCTCCTCGGGGAGCTCGAGCCCTTGGCCGGTCATCTCCTCGCGAATGCTTTGCCATTGCTCGCGGGATGCGCGGATCATCGCGGCGTCCACGATCTTTTTATCTTGAATGACTCTCCCGAACCACCGGACGGCCTCATGATTGTTGCCCAATCGCTTGTTCAGCTCGCCGATCAAATACATCAGCCTGGCGCCGCTGATCGAGCCGCTCTCCGTTTCGTATACCCGAACGTAGGCGTCCAAAGCGAATTGAAGAAAGCGGTTTTCTTGCTCCCGCTGCCCTTCGTAGCGGTACAGCCAGGCGATATGGTGCAGCAAAGCCGCGATCACGCGATCCTTCTCGCCGATCGATTGCGCCGTCAGCAAACTGAGCTTGTAGCACTCCATCGCGTCCTGCGAGCCGCGTTCCCCTCCGTAGTCCCGATTTTTCCAGTGACTGCCCACCTTTTCGTAATAAGCCGTTTTTTGTTTCTCGTTGATTCTCTCGGTGAAATTTTCCGTCGAAGCGAACCCGCAATAAGGACATACCCTGACGACGTAATAATCCGGGTTCACCGTTTTGAAGTAGGAGCAGAAATCGGTATCCGTCTTTACCGCTTTCTTCAAGCTCGGCCGGACTCTGGACGTTTGAAAGCTTTGTTCGCAGCAGATGCAAGTGACTTTAATCTGGAAGAGCGGTTCCATAAAGAGCCCCCTTATCGATGTGCCGAATCGGAATCCGTATTTATGAAATGATGCGCCGGGCCGGATAACCGTTCGATCGTCAGCTTTTGCAGCGATTCCGGAATCGGCGTCTCGGACAGAGCCTCGGCCATGCAGGCAAGCCAAGCCTCGGCGCGTTCGGGAGTGATCGGAAAGGGCAAGTGGCGCGCTCTCATCATCGGATGCCCGTATTCGTCGGAATAAAGCGGCGGGCCGCCCAGAAATTGCGTCAGGAACAAATATTGCTTCTCCATGACGGGAGTAATATCTTCGGGAAACAGAGGAGCGAGCAGCGGGTGAGCTTGAACCTTCGGATAAAACCGGCTCACGATATCGCGAATGGCGTCGGCCCCTCCTATCGCTTCGTAAATCGTCGCATAGCTGGACAAGTTGCGCCTCCTGAATCATGGGCATGCGAGATGCCCGAGATAGGTTGAAATGGGTTAAACAGACTACGTCTTGGCAGTCCGATTTCCTCCCATTATACCATAACGACGGGCTCTCGCCTTGAGGCAAAAATAAAATCGCCCGCAAGGGCGATTAAATCGACGGGCCGCCGGCGGGCTCGCGAGCTCTATATTTCCTCTTCCGCGGGAGCGAGAGACTCCCGAATCACGTAAACGAAAGCGCATACAATTAAACCAGCGATAACTGCCGCCATACTCATCACTCCAGCCTCGATGAATTTGTGGTGCGCGGACGAATCATAACGATCTAGTTCTATTGTAGCATAGTCGCGTCATTTTTTGCATCGTTTTTTGCAACCGTTTTCAGTTTAAAATGACGGGCTAGTTCGACGATCGGCAAGATTGCCCGGATTCGAACATATATTGGGACAAGGTACGTCAATGGAATGGAGGAATGACCGTGGTTCCATCGGGCGCGAATCCGGAAAACCCGGGCCGCGGCTTGGCATTGGCGAGAGCGCTGGCTATCGGGGGATCGGCTCTGCTGATCGGCTGTCTGGCCCTGGGAGACGGCTCCGGAGCGCTGAACGCATCGCTAAGGGGCGTGGCGGTATGGTGGGAAGTGCTGTTCCCCGCCCTGTTCCCTTTTTTTGTCCTTTCCGAGCTGCTTCTCGGCTTCGGAATCGTTCATTTCATGGGGACGCTGCTGGATCCTTTCATGCGTCCTCTGTTTCGACTGCCCGGAGCGGGCGGCTTTATCGTCTCGATGGGTTTCGTTTCCGGCTATCCGGTGGGCGCCCGGCTGACCGCTCGCTTGGTGGAACAGAAGCTGGTTACGAATGACGAAGGCGAGCGGCTGGTCGCGATGACGACGACGTCCGATCCCATCTTCCTGATCGGCGCCGTGTGCGTCGGGTTCTTCGGCAACTTGCATGTCGCCCCCGTCCTTGCGGCCGCCCATTATATCGGAGCTCTGCTGCTCGGCGTCGCTTCCCGCTTCGGCAAACGCCATGAAACCTTGTCCGCCGCTTCCGCGGCCAAGGACCCGGTAAAGAGAAGCCGATGGCGCGCGGCCCTCGCCGCGATGCATCGGGCTCGAATAGAGGACGGACGGCCTCTTGGCGTTCTGATCCAGCAGTCGCTGCAGTCGTCCCTTGCCCTCATGATGATCGTCGGCGGCTTGGTCGTGTTTTTCTCCGCCGCTCTCGATTTGCTCTCGAACGGGGGATGGTTGACGCCCTTGCGCCATGTCGCCGCGCAGCTACTGCCATGGTTCGGCCTTTCCCCGCAGCTGTCTGAAGCTTACATGCATGGGGCATTCGAAGTGACGCTCGGCGCCAAAGCTTCCGCGGCGGATTCCGCGCTCCCGCTCGTTGATCGCGTGGCCGTCGCCGCTTTCGTGCTTTCTTGGGCAGGCTTCTCCGTTCACGCCCAGGTAGCCGGCCTGATGAGCGCCGGCGGCTGGAGATATTTGCCGTTCGCCCGGACCCGGTTTATTCACGGACTGATCGCCATGCTTCTCGTTTATGGATTTTGGCCTTTCCTGTATCGGGGGGAAGCGGCCGGGTTCTCGGAATGGCCTTCGTTCGTCTCCGCCTGGGCGAATGCCGTCCCGGATACCTTCGGTCTTCGGTTCGGGTGGGAAGCCGCGTTCGTCTGGCTTCCCCTTCTGTTCTTCGCGTCGATCGCCATGATCGTCGTGTCCGGAACGGCCGCTATCGGCATTCGCCGAGCCTGGTCGCGATTCTCCGCTCCGCGCGTCCGATGATTGAATTCGGCCAAGTTATTGGGTATGATCAAGACAACGATCCCTTTCGAGCATCGAAGCGGCATCGAGATCAGGGTCCATTCGGAAGGAGCGGCCGACGTTTTGAAATATGCATTGCTTGACCGGGGAGACCGGCTATCCCGGGAATTATCCGAACAATTCCAGGCCCAGGCGCAAGCTCGGGGATTGGTCTACGACGAGGCCGCGCCGGAGACCGTCGTCTCGATCGGCGGCGACGGCACGATGCTGCAGGCGTTCCACCGCTACAAGGATCGGCTGGACAGCATCGCCTTTATCGGGATTCATACCGGGCATCTGGGCTTTTACGCCGATTGGCAGAAGGACGAGCTCGTCGAACTGCTCGACCTCATGACGTCCTCCGAGCCGCGCAATATCCATTATCCGCTCCTGCATGTCGAGATCGATACGGCGGCGGGCAAGGAAACGCATCTCGTGCTTAACGAGTTCACGTTGAAAAGCGCCGAAGGAACGCTCGTATCGGCGATTCATATCAATGACGAGCCGTTCGAAATGTTCCGCGGCGACGGCATCGTCATCTCGACTCCGACGGGCAGCACCGGCTATAACAAAAGCCTTGGCGGCGCCGTCATCCACCCTTCGCTGGAGGCGCTGCAGATCGCCGAGATCGCTTCGATCAACAACCGCGTGTATCGAACGCTCGGATCGTCGGTCATCCTGCCCAAGCACCACCATTGCGATATTGTCCCGCCGGATCCGGAGGGAGAGCTGATTATCGGCGTCGATCATATGCTGATGGCCAAATC
>JAEZZE010000291.1 GCA_023418755.1 Bacillota bacterium
CGTTGTTGTTGCCGCCGGGCGGATTGCCGTTGTCGGGTCCGTTGTTGTTGCCGTCGGGCGGATTGCCGTTGTCGGGTCCGTTGTTGTTGCCGTCGGGCGGATTGCCGTTATCGGGACCGTTGTTGCCGCCGTCGGGCGGATTGCCGTTGTCGGGTCCAGCGTTGCCGTCGGGCGGATTGCCGTTGTCGGGTCCGGTGTTGCCGCCGGGGTTTCCACCGGAGTTACCGCCGGAGCTATTCGGTTGCATCGGAACGTCATGTCTGACGATATCCCATTCGACAGAGATCGTTGGACTCGTATACGTCTGATATCCGGACTTTGTTACAACCAGATAGTAATCCGTTTCCGGGAATACCATGTACGCATAGGAACCGGTTGCGTCGCTGTCCTGCTCAGGGCTCTTGTTATCGTTCGGCGGGAAAGTCCCGACCGGATACGCAGGCAAGGTTACTTTCGTGCCCGGAGTAATCCCATTATCTCTATTTCGCTTCGTGTCCGCATAATACAGCGTCACCGTCGCTCCCTCGATCGGCGCCGAGATCCCTTTTGTCGCATCGTATACAATGCCGTACGGATCAACCAGCTCCTGAGAGATATTGAGTTCTCCGTTAGCCGCCACGTTCAGTTCGACGTCCTTAATGAGCCTCAATTCCTTGCCTGGTTCGAACTCATAGCGCACTTCCATCGCATACTTGCCCGTGCTTAAGCCTTCCACGGCGAAGGTGCCGTTCGTCCCTAGAGGGAACGCTTTCGGCTTGCCGTTCTCCTCGATATAGCGCCCGCTGGCATCCTTCAAATAGATGTGCATATTGCCGGCAAGGGTACTATTCAGTATCGAAGACTGTCCATTCGGCTGCTGGAAGAGCACGATGCCGACCGCCGTAATTTCCGCAGGAATCAGGTTGCCCTCGGTCGTAGGATCGTTGTCCTCAATGATTCCCTTTTGCGTGAACGGTACGGGCGTTAACACTCCGCCAATCGGAATCATCTTGGTGTACGTAATCGTATACTCTTCATCCCGTTGAACGGGATGGTAGTACTTGCCTTCACTATCGGTTTTAATAAAGTACTCTTCGCCCGTCTTGACATTCTTCACGATAATGTCCGCATCCGGAATGATCTGCCCAGTCCCATTATCCCGCAGAACACCTGTGAGCGCCGCCGGCATTGTGATCACTTTTGCCGTATCGTCGTCGTATGGCACACCCGACGGGCTAGTCGCCGTGGTGGTCGCCGTTACCTCGTACTCCTCCGGCGTTACATCGGTCAACTTAGGCGGCGTATATTGGATCGTGGCCTTGCCGTCTTTATCGGTGGTAGCCCTTCCGATTTCGGAGCCTCCCACTTTGAATACAATCACCTTGCCCGCAACCGGCTTGCCGTCCGTCCCCGTGAGGGTAGCCGTCAGTTCGGCAGGTGTTTTACCGTCTCCTGGCACTCGCTGAATTTTTGGCTCCAAAGCAAGCGTGCCGGGAAGATATCTGGCGTTCTCAAAAGGCGCTTGGGCCGTTTCGTTTTCCTGGATGACACCTGTTCGCTCCAGACTCGCCGGATCGGTCGTGTATTGACCTGCTGTATAGTCCTGTTGTGTGACGGTATAGGACGTGTCCTTGAGAATGTCCATAATGGTGACCGCCTGTCCGTGCTTGAGCAGCAGCTTGTCGCCGTTCCCGATACTTCCGCTAGTGCCATCGTTGTATTGATAGATATACGTTCTGCTAGCGCCTGCTCCCGTGAAGTTGACCGTATACTCAAATTCCTTGTCCAGATCCGCGCCATTGCCAATCACCGTATTGCTGATTAACAGATTGCCGGGCTGATCTTTGTGATTAGTGAACTTGGCTTCCGCAGTTGCCGATTGCTCGATTTCTCCCGTAAATTCCAATCCGGACGGAGTGGTCACGTAGTCCTCACCTGCGTAATTATTCTGCTTAACGGTGTAAGCAAGACCCGCGGGCAGAGACACTGTGAGCTTCTCGCCGTCTTTCAGCGATACGGTTCCGTCGCTTGTTAGCGTGCCTGTTTCCGTACCGCCCGCTTTCGTAGTTTTCGTGTAGGTATATTCATCGTCCGCACCCTCACCCGCGAACGTTACTGTGTAGACAAAATCTTTCGTTTTGTCGCCGCCGTTGCCGGTCACGGTATTGTCGATTAACAGACTGCCATATACCATTCGGGTGTTGACGAACGGTGCCTTATGGTCGCCCTTGCCGATGATCGTGTCCGTATGAACCCGATTCGCCGGGTCCGTGGTATATCCTTCTGTCGAATAATTATGTTCGGTTACGGTGTAGTTCAGATCCTTAGGCAGCAAAGGGATGACCAAGTTTTGATCATGCTTCAGTTTGAACGTATCGCCGTTTTTTATCGTTCCGCTCGTGCCGTCCGATTTGATATACGGATATTCGTCCTCCGCACCTTCTCCAGCGAAAGTAATGGTGTACTCAAAATCCTTGTTCAGTTCTCTTCCGTTGCCCTCCAATTTATTGCTAATCGTCAGCTTGCCGGCAATAGGAGTTGGCACAACCAGCGGATTATCAGGGGTTACTTGCACGCCGTCTACCCAGATCGGCTTGCCTGGCGTATTTCCGACATACACCTGATACACATGGGTGATCGGCAAATAAGTTTCCAGATCAATATAGGTTTCCTTCAACTCGTAATACCCTGGATCCGGGAATAGCAGATTAAGTTTCCCTCCGCTATCGGTTGTCCCTTCTGCAACTTTTGTTCCGCCGTCCTTCTTGTATAGCGTAAACTGTACCCCCGGCAGAATCTTATCGTCGGGATCCACCTTTTTCAGCGCTAGCAGAGCATTGGAGGCAGACGCGCCGGCTACGTCCGAGCTGTCCAGTGTGGTCTTGCTCTTGGCGCTGACCGATTCCAGTCTGTCATCGCCTACCAGCTTGACCTCATTGCCCATCGTGTCGCCAGCTTTCGCTTTGGTGTTGTCCACCTCGGTCTGGTACACAAATTGGTAGAACCGATTCGGTTCGTCCAGCTTAAAGATCAGGATCGTCTTGCCATCTTCACCCGGTTTGGCTTCCACTTGAACTTTAGCATTCGGATCGCTTAAATCAAGTGCTTCCTCTCTTTCCAGAGCACCACTAGCAGTCAGTTTTGCACGATACACTGCCATACTAGGCGCTGTCAGCACCAACTTGTCGTCTACATCATAGCGCAGGTTCATGTTTGCACCTATCGTATCCTGCAAATACACGCCCTGCTCCATATTGAATGGCGGAGTATAGTTTACAGTCCATTCCAGCACCCCTGGAACTGGCTTCGTTACCGATTTCCCTAGGGATTGAATAGGTACGATAATCTTGCGTTGTTCTGTGACGACCTTTTCCTCTCCGCCCCATGTCATATGAAGGTCGGCTTTGTTATACAAGACTTGCTTATCTGTTCCATTCGTTGTGTATTCCTCTAAATACTTCTCCAATGCGGCATTGGAAGGTCTTGCCTTCACTAGAATAACATAAGGACTCTCCAATTTCGTGAAGGTGAAGGTCCCCACGTTTCCACTATGAGCAAAACTGACGACATGAGCAGGGCTACCTGGTGCAATAATTCCGTTGGTTACGGCCGTGTTTGTCTGACCGTAACTCGTGCCCGAGCCATTGTCCGAATAGCCTTTCCAAAGCTCAAAATCCTTCCCCTCGGAAAACGGTACGAATTCCCAGCCTTCAGGCAGTGTGTCCACCAGCCTGATATTG
Source organism: Bacillota bacterium (assembly GCA_023418755.1). Taxonomy (GTDB): domain Bacteria; phylum Bacillota; class Bacilli; order Paenibacillales; family Paenibacillaceae; genus Cohnella. Next base: position 3,720 of record JAEZZE010000291.1, read on the forward strand.
CTGATTACCCGGCTGCCGCCGTCCTTAGCCATTTCTTCTGTGTTGTATCCCGGCATATTCACGCCTAGACGGAAAGTGACCGTCTTGGTCGTCCGGTCATAGGCCGAAATCGTCCAAGCTTCGTTGGCATCGTTTTGAATATAGCTGCCAATATTATTTGGGTTACCGGAAGTCGTACCATCTGGATTCAATGCCTTCGACGCAAAGAGCATATCCTTATTGAGCATACGCACATGAAGATTGGCAGAAGCTTCAACCACTTTTATAGCTTCGCCGTCAAACAGCAACGCTCGATTCCATTTCCCTTTTCCTACGTTAATATCTTGCTTAAATAAGAAATTGGGATCTGTATCTAGCGCACGGTAGCTGAAGGACGTCGCTTGAACGGCCGTATATCCCGTCACTTTAATTAAATCCGCCACCACTTTACCGTCCACCGTCAAAGGAATAGCCTTCAATATCAAGCCTGACCCGTTGGTCACGCCCTTCAAGGTTCCCTCATGATACTTCTTCCAAAGCTGTGCTGTATTTACTTTTGTTTTTATTTTCGCAATGGTTTCCGCACTCACCTCACCGGTTGCATCCACTGCATGATCCAAGACGTTCAAATCTCCACCATGCACGAGTACATCATATACTGCTGCATCTGGCAAAGCATATTGCGGTGTCAGGTTAACCGTCCACGTAATAGCGCCGAGGTTGAAATCCTCCATCGAAATAGAGGCACCTTTTGTAAAAGTATGCGCGCCGATGGTGACAATTGCCTCGTCGGTTACTGCAGCAGGTCTTATACCGGTCATCACATCATTATTCTGAATATTACCTGGTGTATCCAAAGTCCAATTGGCTCGCGGATCGATTCTGAATTCGGAACCGCTTATTACCTTACTCGTAATTACGAGTTCTATTTTACCGTCAATATCCCCAAAGGAATAAACGCTATCCGTTGGCTTATCATCAATTGATACTACTGCAGATGCAGTGCCATCCACCCATGTCTGCCATGTAGCCGACTCAAACTCTAATCCTTCCGGTAGTACGTTTGTGATGGTAAAGTCTTTTAGCCCTTTTTTGTTATATTGGTTCACAACGACTGTCCAAGTAATGGTTTTATTCGGATGGTCATACGAGGCGGATGCTTGAATCCAGTCTGGAGCAAAGGAAATCTCTTGACCTGCATTTGCCAATGTAGTAGCTTCCTGCCTCAGTTGCGCTGTGCCGGTCATTACCCAATAGCTGCGACCAAGATTCCCCGTCGGCGGATTTCTGTACTCGTAATAATAGCTATCCTTGGGAATCCATGTTTTATACTCGATATTCGGTTTCTCGCCTGTTCCCTTCGGGAAAAGGTAGCTCAAACCACCATCTTCATCAATGGTTGGCTCTACCACATTCCCGTTTACAGTGAACGAACCCGGCACATAGACTCCGCGGGTACTTTTTGCGTTTTGGGTAGTTTGATTATACGTAGTAGGGTTCGTATAAAACATCTTCCCATCTAACGGCAGTTCGATTGTCCTGTCAAACTTATCAAAAGCAGATACGGTTGACTGCCAAGTTATCGCACCCTCGACAAATTGCGCGGGTTGAATTCCGCGATAGCTATACTGATCCCACCTAATCATTCCAGGCGAGGTCAATGTGATGCTGTATTCCGGCGTAACGTCCGGATTTTTTAGCTGGTAAGCACCCCCGAATATGTTAATGGACTTTGTTTCGCCATACTCCATTCCCGCTACATCGGCATCGGCGGTTGTTTCAAAGCTGAACGTAACCCCTCGTCCGACACCATTGAAAAAGCTGTCATCGCCGTCAAACACAATCTTGATGCTGTTCGGGGTGAAAGAGGCCGTGCCAAGCTTTTTCAAGCCCATATCCGTCTGTGCATTCAAGGCTTTATTAGCAACTGTCGGAAGCACCACTTCCTTGAAGTGGGGATCTCTCGTCAGTTCGATCGAGTCGCCCTTCTGAAAGTACTTGCTTGTGTCATTCTCATCCGGCGTATTGGCAAAATCGCCCTTCACCGGCACCTTGAGACCTTGTGATTTGAGCGTGAACTGCTGTCTGCCTTGGATCGTACCGCCGGGTGCAATATCAGCAAGAGGACTTCCCTGCTGCACCGTTAACGGAAAGGTTGAATTAGCCCCCATGAACAAATCCGTTTTATCCGCCGGCGCCGCCAACGGCATGATAAGAGCACCCTCCGGGTCGCCATACACCGCATCGGTTACCGAGGGCTCGGGAGCCGTAAATTCAGGTTCTTCCAACGGATTCGCCGCAGCGGTGAACGTCATAGTCTGCAAGGCGAGCAAAATCGCCAAACAGAAGGATAATACTGTCCTATACAAGCTTTGTTTTCGTAACAAGTTTCGTTTTCGTGCCATCCTCATTTCATCCTCTCCTTCGCTTTTTTGCGTTCTTACAGCCATCAATAGACAAAGAACGCCAATATTCCACAGTATCTCCAGTCTATCACCCGCTCCTAGACAGAATCTCGACAGGGTCACCCCTGGCAAGAGGATAGAGGGAGAGGCTTCGGAATATGGACATAAAAAAACCCCTACGGTTTTTATCCGAAGGGGCCGCCGGTTAAAACGGGATTGAAACGAGCCATTGTTTGTTGAAGCAGGTGAAATTGCAGCTCATACTTGTTCTCTATCCTGTCCTTTCCTCACCTAGTCAACCCGGGACTGATTACTTCTTCCCGACCGATCTCCAGCGCTCATACCAGCGGACAATCTCGTCGCTGATCGACAGGTCGAGCTCCTTTTCCACCCATTCCTTCAGCATCCAATACTGAACCTCGACCCCTCTCTGGTCGCCCAGCGCATCGTATAGCTTCATCAGGGCGAAATAGCTGTTCTCCTCCTCCGGACAACGGCGCTGAATGCGGCGGCGGAGCTCGACGGCTTTCTCCCGCTGATTCGACCGTTCGAAAAATACCGCGAGCTTGTTCATCTGATGCAGCCAGAACGTGCGCAAATGCTCGCGCTCTTGCTCCGCCCACAAATAGCCATGGGGGGCGAGATAGTCACCCGTATAGGCTTCAAGAAGACGCTCGTAGTCGGCAGCCGTGCTTTCGTCCAAAGCGCCCAACTCCGCCACCCGCCGCTCCCAAGTTTCGACATCCACGCAGGCTGCGCCAATGTCCAGTCGGTAGCCCGTTTCCAGCTCGCCAATGCGAACCGAGACCGTGTCGTCCATCTTGCAAGCCTTAAGTGCTTGGCGAATATGATAGATGGCCGTGTAAAGATGCTGCGACGCTTTGGTCTGTTCGACCTCGGGCCAAAGCAGTTCCATCAAGTCGCTTCTGCCGACCGTCCGATCCCGGTGATGGAGCAAATAAGCGAACAGCTCCTGCGATTTGCTCGTCCGCCACCTCGGAACCTGCTCTTCCGAACCGGGAAGCTGAAACCTAATCTGACCGAAACAACGAATGAGGGGCACATCCTCCGCAAAGGGCCGACGGGCTCGCGCGGCGACCAGTTTCTCCCGCACCCTCTCCAACGTCCGGCGCAGCCGCTGGCTACTTATAGGCTTCAGGATATAATCCAGGGCATACAGCTCGAAAGCCTTCACGGCGTACTGATCGTATCCGGTTACGAACACGATTTCGATGCTCGGAAGAACAGTCCGAATGCGCTCGCCCAGTCTCAGCCCGTCCGTTCCGGGCATATGAATATCCAGAAAGGCGACGTCAGGCCTCAGCTCCGCGACTCCGTCAACCGCCTCTTCCGGGTCGGAGTATTCGGCCACAATCTCCAGCTCTACCATCTCTCTGTTCAGGGCTTTTCGCAAGCTTCTCAGCGCCAACGGCTCGTCGTCGACCAAAATCGCCTTCACTCCGGTTCCCTCCTTAACCCATGACTTACCAATCGGTACCGGCAGGAAACATTATACCATCGGTCGTCAACCGTAGGACAAATACAACTCGGACGGCCCCCGACGCACTTGAACGCTTGAGCGGATCGTTTTGAACGTCTTAATTAGCCTTTCGACTTCCGCGTTCGCGGCCTTGAGCGAACCTCCCGCCCGGCTTCGCGAATACTTCCATCTTCGAAGAATTCTTATCAAGCACGGTAATATTTCCGAAGAAAGAATAGAGGAAGGGAATCGAAGTTAAATCTCGTCTTTACTGAAATCTTAGATATTTTCACAGGACTATGACAAATATTGTCGAATTTTATACATCATTTATCGTTTTGTGATACGTTAGACGCATACCAAGTCATTTGCGGGGTGTATGATGAAGGCGGTGCGACGGCTGTCGAGGTTGAGATCGTTCGCTTTGATAATATTTCTGTTTACAATTGCGCCACAGCTTGTCCATGCCGAGCATCATGCGGTCGAGATTCAGCATTGGCAGATTCGTTATATCCCGGAAGAAGGCTCGCTCGATCTCCCTTCCCCCGCTCGGGAGGACTGGCTGGAGGCCGACGTTCGCGACACGAAGACGACTCTCCCGAGCGGGAGCCGCGGCGTCTGGGTCCGGCTTGCCCTGCCGCCCACCTCGGATTGGTTGAATCCGGGCCTGCTGGCGGATCGTCTGTATGGTCAAGACATCGCCGTCTATCGTGGCGACCAGCTGCTTCAGGAATCGAGCCGGGCTTTCGCCTTCGACCTGAATAAACTGCTTCTGCCGATCGGAGCGATCTCCGAGCCTACGGAGCTGTATATCCGCATCCTGGTGACCGGCGATCGTGCCGGCTTGGTCGGCGGCATTCGGCTCGATAATTTCGGCGATCTCTCGGAACGGTTCATCTCCCGGGACATCGCAGACGTCCTGCTCGGAACGGGCATTGCCTTCCTGGGCCTGGTCATGCTTATCTGTACCGGTTACTTGCATCGGAGACAGCGGGGCACGTGGATCTCGCTCTGCCTGATCGCCCTGACGACGGGCATGCTGATGATTTTCTATTCGCCGTTGCCTTACATCTACTTCAAAGAATACGGCCATTTGCTGTCGTATTTGTTCGACGCGTCCATGTTCGTGCTCTTCCCTTCGCTGCTCTATTATATCGATCAGATGTTCGAGGGCCAGTTCCGTTTTTTCACGAAGTTTCGTTATGTCCAGACGGGCTATTCCGCGCTTTGCCTGGTCTGGCTGATCGTATACGCCGTCATGGACGGCCGCTATTTCGCGGCATATTACCTGGTCTCGAACCTGATTTACGGTATCTTGATACTGATCCAGCTCGTTCTTGTGCTCGTCTTGTCCGTTATCCATGCGCTTAAAGGAAACAAGAACGCCATCACTCTATCGATCGGCATGTTCCTGATGGCGATTCTCGGAACGGCCGATATGAGCCTCTACTATTTAAGCGGCAAGACGTATACGCTGGTCCTGTGGAAATTCGGCATCGTCGCCCTTATGGTGACGCTCGTCATCATTCTCGCCCGTCGCATCTCCGCCGATTACGGCATGCTGGTCAGCTACTCGAAGGAGCTGGAACTGTACAATCACCGGCTCGAAAGAACGGAAAAGCTCAAGATCATCAGCGATTTGGCCGCTTCCGTGGCGCACGAAGTACGCAATCCGCTCCAGGTGACGCGGGGCTTCCTGCAACTGCTCTCGGGCAAATCCGACGATAGGAACAAACCGTTCTTCGACATGGCCACGAACGAGCTGGATCGCGCGGCCGCGATCATTACCGATTTCCTGACCTTCGCGAAGCCGGAGATGGAAACCGTATCTCTGTTGGACTTGTCGGAGGAATTGCGGAAGATCGAGACGATGATGACTCCGCTCGCCGCGATGCACGGCACGGTTCTTCTGTTCAGCTTGCAATCCGGCCTTTATTTCCACGGAAATTCCTCCAAGCTCAAGCAAGCGTTCATCAACATCATTAAGAACAGTCTCGAAGCGACGGGAACGAACGGCAAAATCGAAGTGTCCGCCGTGGCCGAACGGGACGAGATCGTGATCCGGGTCAAGGATAACGGCGAAGGCATGGAAGAAGAGCAGATCGCCAAGCTGGGAGTCCCGTTCTTCTCGACGAAAGCGAAGGGCACCGGCCTCGGCCTTATGGTCACCTTCCGTATTATCGAGGTTATGAAGGGCACGATCGTGTTCCAGAGCGTGAAGCAGCAAGGAACCGAAGCGATCATTCGCTTCCCGCTGGCCGAGGCCGAGGAGCGCGACTCCCTAAGCGGTGCCGGCGCCTGACCGTTCCTACGACTCGCGATGGCGAAGCGACCGCCTCGATCGGAATTAAAAAAGAACCGAGAGCCCGAAATGCGCCTCCAATCGTTAGGTCGTGTCTAACCATTGGGAGTCGCTTCGGCCAAGCCTCGGTTCTTGCTCTATTCCTTGCGCTGTTCTACCACACGATGTTGGGGGCAGGCTCGCTGCCGACATCCTCCGGATTCGGAGGAATAACCAGATAATACTGCGAGGAGGTCTCTTCGACCGCCTTCAACCCGATTCCGGCGGGAATCTCGATTCCGAACGCGGCTTTAATCGCTTCCTTGGGATCGCTCAGCAGACTGCTCTTAAAAGCCGGATCTTCCCAAGCCTTCTTGATAATCTGCACTTTAAGAGATTCCAACGACATGATAGCACAACCTTTCCCAAAATGTGGTTGATCCTCCTCTATCATACCATGAACACCAGCCTAAAGTCCTCATTTATTTGCTAGATTCGACAAAAGCACGGACAATCCGCCCTCTGCCGCCAGCCTCTCCGCGAGTTCTGTCGTCCCGCGCGCATCCCTCTCAAGCCCTACGACCATTTCTTCGTGAAAAGAGAGCAGCGCTGGCGGTACATTCGGCAGCTTCGTCAAGGCCGCATGATGATCCCGGGCGATCCTCGCCATGCCGTCCAAGCATCCGTTGCGGTATACGGCCCGATTAACCGTGCGTTCGTCGAGCGGCTGCTCCGGCGCCGGCGCGAGAGTCCGTCGAACGAGCGTCAGAAACGCATTGCGCTTCTCCCCGCCCTCGGCCAGATCCTCCCGCCAATCGCACCAATCGTCGGAAAGCTGCAGCGTCGCCAGCACGAGGTCGACCGCCTCCTCCATCCGCGGAAGGCGTTCCGTCTGTCCGGACAGCAGCAGCAAGCCGGCCGCGCACAGCTTCACCGGAGCCGACTTGCGCGCCAGCGCGGCGGGGTCCCCTGGTTCGGCAAGCCGCTCGCCTTCCTCCGATACGGCGACAGCCCAGTCTGTCAGGTACGCCTCGTACCGCTGCCAGAGCGGAGAGCTTGCCGGAAAATAACGCTCATACCGACGCCGAAACGCTTCATAGAACATCTGGCCCAGAGCCAGCGATCGTCTCGTCTCCCCGGCGCCCGCCGCGGCCGCCGCATCCATCGCGTCGTCGAGCAGGAAAAAATGCAGCATCGCGTACACGTTGCCGACCGCAAGGTCCCGGCACACCTGGGCCTCGCACCCGGTCTGCTCCTTCAGCCACAGCGGCAGAAGAAAGCAAATATAGTTGGTCCCCCCGCCCCCGTTCGGATCGGCGGCCAGCGGATTAAATCTCTCCAGCAGCGTGGCCGCCAAATCGGTCAAAGTAGCAGGCAATGCCGGGAGGCCGCCGGACGCTTCCGCGAAAACCCGCGCGACCTCCCCCTCGTACCGTCCCATCCAATCCGCCCGCGTTTCGTCCATGCGCGCCGCCCCCGTCAAGTCCCCGGCTTCGCCCGGAGAAGATGCACCATTTTCAACATATGGCTTTCCTTGCTTACGATTCGGATCCCGGCCTGCGCGATCATCGCGGGGATGTCTCTCGTATGATGGCAGCCGATGGCTCGGAACAAGATAGGATTGAGCAGTCTCTGGGCCGCCGCCACGAGCGCATGCGAGCTGATGCCGTGTTCCATGAGCAAGATGGCCCCGTCCGGCTTGCACCAGCGGCCAATCTTCTTCATCACGCCTAGCGGATTCTCGTAGCTGCAGAAAGATAAAGTCGACACGATCGTGTCGAAGGAATGCTCCGGAAACTCCAGCCCGTCGATATCGGCCTGCATGAATTCCGCATCGAGACGACAGGCCTGCGCGGCCTCCCTAGCCTTGCCCAGCATGTTGGGGCTGAAGTCCGTCGCCGTGACGCGGACTCCGGCCGGGTAATACCGGAAATTCGCTCCGGCGCCCACGGCCAGCTCCAGCACGCTGCCCCTCGCTTCCCGCAGCAGCTCCGAGCGCCATCGCCGCATGGCCGCGCTCTCCTGCCTTCTTCCGTACTGCGCGGCCTGCCGATCGAACAAACGAATTTGCCTCGTTTTATCCAAAGCGCTCCTCCTCTCATCATCCTTGTTGCGCTATCACGAAGAACGTTGCAGACCAACCCTGCGCGATCGCATGCACGAGGGCCATACGGATGAGCCCCTTGGCCTTCTCTTTCCCAATCTTAACATAGTTATTTCAATCCTCGCATTTCCGTCTCCCTCGCTTCCCGGATTTCAAGAAATACCGGCCGAATCCGGCGAATATCGCCAAAGAGGCTGTCGGCGAAATACGCAGGCCGACAGCCTCTACTGGAATATATATGCAGAGCAAGGATCGATAGAAACGATGCCGTTTCAACCTTGGTCGGCCAAAGCGATTTCGTCCAGCGTCACGACGCGCCCCGACTCCATCGAACGGTAAGCCGCGAATACCGTCTGCATCGTAATCAGATTGTCGGCGACGCTGTTCTCCGGCTCCCGGTCTTCCTCGATCGCCAGCATCAGCTCGCCCATCGTTCCCATGAACGCGTGAGGGAACCAGCGTCCTTCCAGCACGGGCGCATACCAGCCGTGCGGCTGCAGCTTCTTCGAATATAGGGAGACCGTATCCTCTTGGCCGACCGGGTAATTGTACAGCGCCCCGTTGGTGCCTTTGACGACCCCCTCGGTCCCGTCGAAACGGAAGGTGGCGAACCAATCGTCCTGATCCGCGATATTCGTATGATTATCGTAGACCAGCCCGCGAGTCTCGTCCTCGTAGAGCAATTGAATCGTCGTGCGGGTTTCGCCCCGGACGGAAGCCGCCCCCGGATAGCGGGTCCCATCGGCGAACACCGCTTTAGGCGAGCGGCCGAGGACGTAACGGATCGCGTCGAGATAATGAATGCTATGGTACATGACTTCGAGTCTTTCCGTCCGGGCCAACCAGCCCCACATTTCCCAGGGCGTGTTGACATGCACCTGGATCGCGCCTTGGTACGGGGTTCCGATCCACCCCCGTTTTACCGCGACCCGGCTCGCCTGGATGCCGGGAGCCCAGCGCATTTGCTGATTGACGGCGGCCTTGACGCCGGCCCGGCTGCACATTGCCGCGATATCGAGCGCCTCCGCGTAAGATTCCGCCAGCGGCTTCTGGCAGAGAACGTGCAGGCGATAGGGGACGATCCGACGGATAACCTCCGCTTGAAATTGCGCCGGCACGGCAATATCCGCAATGGCAATCTCGGGATGGGAAGCCAGTTGCTCCAAGGAGTCGAATACAAGCCCGATCCCGAATTCGCGCGCCAGCGCCTCCGCCTTGGATCGGTCGCGATCATAGATGCCGACCACCCGAAAGCCCGCCATCCGGTAGGCCGGCAGGTGGCAGCCCCGAACGATTTCTCCGGCGCCGACGATTCCGATGCCCATTTTCAGGTTGCGGGGCAGTCGGGGCCGATACGTCCAATCCATGCTCCTCAGCGCCGATTCGAGCTCCGGTTCCGAACGGTCCGCCGCGCTCATTCCTCGGCACCTCCCCGTTTTTTCACCATTAACAGATGCTCGCAGGCCAACACGACCTCGTTCCGTTGATTCATGACGGCGAGATTTTCGCCTACGATGCCGAAGTCCGGCCGCTTGGGGTGATCTCTCTTGCTTCCGATCGTCACTTCGGCGCGAATCGTATCCCCGATGTAAACCGGCTTGATGAACCGGAGCTTCTCGTACCCGTACGAGAAAGCCTCGGGATTGATCTCCCCGGCGGTCAGTCCCACTCCTATGCTGAAAATGAGCGTCCCGTGGGCGATCCGCCGTCCGAACGTCTGCGTCTTGCACCATTCTTCATCCATATGATGGGGATAGAAATCGCCCGTTTGTCCGGCATGCAGCACAATATCGGCATCGGTTACCGTACGGCCCCAGGTGTTGCGGGAGTCGCCGAGCCGATAATCCTCGAAGAACACCGATTTCATTCGCGATTCGTTCCTTTCCTTAGAGACTCCCTGTACAGCCGATTCATGTCCGCAAGCGCCTCCCGCGCGGTCGTCTCTCCCTTCAAGAGGGCTTGGACCGGATATCCCGCGCCGTCCTGGAAATGGAGATAGCCGTCGTACCTCGGACGCAAATAAGCGCGCTCCAGCGCCGGCAGCGTCCGCCGGAAGTATTCGCCGCTGGCCGCGTTCAATCCTTCGCTTAGCCAAGCGGAGCCGTGTCCCGGCTGTCCCCCGCTTTCCGCGAAAATCGTTCTCTGCGTCTCCGGCGCGGCAGCGAACGCGGCATACGCGACCGCGATGTCCCGATGCGGGCTCGCGGCGGAAACCGCGATTCCTGTTCCTCCGAGCGTCGTTCTCAGCCGCTCTCCCTGGCTGCCGAACGCGGGCGTATCGCCGAAAACCAGTACCCGCCGCGCATATCCGGGCCTGGCATAGTTGGAATACCCGTAGGCGAACGGGCAGTAGGCCAGGTCGTCCCTTAGCGTCATGGCTTCATACACCCGGATCGGATTCCAGCCGA
>JAEZZE010000068.1 GCA_023418755.1 Bacillota bacterium
GTTCCTTGCGCTCGCAACAAGAGTTCGAGCATGACGAAGTGCACGACAAGCCGAATTACGAAAACCTCGACACGATTCAATCGCTGATCGACGAGATGAGGGCGAAGGGCAATCTGGTCATTATGAACCACCCCGAATGGTCCCGCAATAAACCGGAGGATCTGCTGCGCCTGCAGGGCTACTTCGCCGTAGAGGTCTACAACCATCAGTCGGAGATCGACGAGGCGGTCGGGTACGGCGTACGGCACTGGGACTATCTGCTTCAAAACGGGCGCAAGGTGTTCGGCATCGGCTCGGACGACGCTCATGGCGGAGAGATCGGCGCGAATATCTCGGAATTTTTCGGCGGTTGGGTCGCCGTGGAGGCGGCTCGTCTGGAGCAGCAGTCCGTAATCGACGCGCTCAAGAACGGCCGGTACTATTCCTCTAATGGTCCGGAAATTCACGATCTGCGGGTGGAAGACGGACTGCTGAAGGTCGAGTGCTCGCCGGTCAAATTCATTAAATTCATCGCGTATCCAGACAATGGCCGCACGCTCTATCATACGGACGCTTCGCCCGTTCGCTCGGGCGCTTACCGCATCAATGGCGGAGAGCGGTACATTCGGGTGGAGTGCGTGGACTTCGAAGGGAATATCGCCTGGTCGAATCCGTTGTTTCCCGACGAGCTTCCTTAGGCATTCGCGTGAGCAGTCCGGATTTTCAATTTCGCAAGGAGCTGAAGAGACTCGTTCTCCCCTCCACCTTGCAGATGCTGGTCGGCAATTCATTCTCCCTGATCAACACGCTGATGGTCGGAAGCCTGGGAGACTCGGCGGTCGCGGTGATGGCCGCGGCCGGGCAAATCAGCTTTATTCTCGGCATGATCTTATCCGCCGTATTCGGCATTGCTTCATTTATCACCCAGTTCCACGGCAAGGACGATGCGATCAACGAGAGAAAGGCGTTCGGGCTTATGCTCGTCTCGAGCATGGTCGTCACTCTCGCCGCGTTCGCGTTCGTGTCGGCATTCAAGGGATCGATTCTATCTCTCTTTATCCGGGATGAGGCGGCGGTTGCCTACGGCATCGAGTACTTATCGGTGATCGTATTCGTCTTTCTCATCAACTCCGTCAAGGAAGTGTACGGCAACGCGCTGGGCGCGATCGGCCAGGTGCGGCTGACGCTTGGCGTCGGCGCGGCGACGATGGTCGCGAACGTGGTGCTGGACTATGCGCTCATCTACGGCAAGCTCGGGTTTCCCGAGCTGGGCATCGTCGGCGCGGCTTGGGCGACCGTCGCGTCGTCGCTGCTGGGGGCGGTACTGCTTCTCGGTTACGTCTATGGAAGGAAACATCGGTTCGGCGTGACGCTGAAAGATCTGGTCAGGATCGACCCGGCGTTCGCCAAAAAGGTGTATGCCGTCACCCTTCCGCTCATCTTGCACGAAGGCCTGTGGTCGGTCGGCAACATGCTGTACGCGGTCGCCTTCGGGCAGCTTGGCGTGGCGGCCTTGGCCGCCTATCGGTTGGCCGGTACGTTCCATGGCTACTTCATGATGGGCATCTTCGGCTTTGCCTACGCGGCCAAGGTCATGATCGGGCAGAAGCTCAGCCGCGAAGATCCGAGCGAAGCAATGGCTTACGCGCGCAAGTTCACCCGAATCGCGTTCTATTCCGCGCTGGCGATCAGCGTCGCGATCGTGATCGTCAGCCCCTATTTGCCCGGAATGTTTCCGAATCTCAGCGACGAGGCTCTGACGTCCTTCCGCCGTCTCATGCTGATTCAGGCGGCGACGATGGTGATGTTCTTCCTGAACAACCTGTGGATCGTCGGCATGTTCAGGGCGGGCGGCGACAACGTGTACACGATGAATTTGATTTTAATCACGACCTGGCTGATCGCCTTGCCCGCGGTATTCGCGGCGGTCTATCTGTTTCATTGGCCGGTGGAATGGGTCTACCTGATGTTTACGCTTGAAGAAGTGTCCAAAGCCTGCATCGGGTTCTTCCGATACCGATCCGGCAAATGGGCGCGCAATCTCGTTCGGGATATGTAGGAGGAGCTATGGAAAACAATTATTTGCTGCTCACGCCGGGGCCTCTGTCGACGACCGCTTCCGTGAAAGAAGCGATGATGCGCGACTGGTGTACCTGGGACGACGATTATAAGGAAATCGTCCAAGACATTCGCGGCCGGCTGCTGTCGCTCGCGCAGGCCGGAGAAGCGGCGTATACCGCCGTGCTCGTTCAGGGCAGCGGCACGTTCGGAGTCGAAGCCGTCCTCGGCACGGCCGTGCCGAAGGACGGCAAGTTGCTCGTGCTCGAGAACGGAGCCTACGGGCAGCGGATGTCGGAGATCGCGAGCGTGCTCGGCATTCGGCATCGCACGCTCCGCGGGGAGCCCGATCAGTGGCTCGATGCGGATAGGCTGCGTGCCGTTCTCGAGACGGACGCCGACGTCACGCATGTCGCCTTCGTCCATTGCGAGACGACGACGGGAATCCTGAACCCGCTGGAGGAGATCGTCGGAGTCGTGAAGGAGCAGGAGAGACAGGTCATCGTGGATGCGATGAGCAGCTTCGGAGGCATTCCCATTGCGGTCGAGGCGCTGGGCATCGACTACCTGGTCAGCAGCGCCAACAAGTGCATACAGGGCGTGCCGGGGTTCAGCTTCATTCTCGCCAAGCGAAGCCGATTGTCGCTATGCAAGGGAAATGCCCGTTCGCTAGCGCTGGATCTGTACGATCAATGGGAGACGATGGAGAAGGATGCCGGCAAATGGCGGTACACTTCCCCGACGCACGTCGTTCGGGCGTTCCATCGGGCCCTGATCGAGCTGGAGCGGGAGGGGGGAGCGGAGCGGCGCCACGCCCGCTATGCCGATAATCACCGTACGTTGATCGGTTTGATGAAGCAAGCCGGATTCGAGGCTTTCTTGCCCGAGGACAAGCAATCTCCATTTATCACGACGTTTTTATATCCGGCGCGCATTCCTTTTACGTTTCTCGGATTTTACGAATTTCTCAAAAGACGCGGCTTCGTCATCTATCCGGGGAAGCTGACCGACGCGCAAGTATTTCGGATCGGCACGATCGGCGATGTGTATAAGCATGACATTATACGATTATGCGAAGCCGTGCAGGAATACTCGGAAGAAGCGGCAGCTACGCAAGAGCAACAAGGAGGAACAGGAGCATGAGACTGCAAGGAGTCATTTTGGACTGGGCGGGGACGACGGTCGATTACGGCTGCATGGCGCCGGTGAGGGCGTTCATGGATATTTTCATGTCGGCCGGAATCCAGCTGACGATGGAGGAAGTACGCGCCCCAATGGGGCTGCTGAAATGGGATCACATTAGAGAAATGCTGGAAATGCCCCGGATCGGCAAGCTGTTCGAGGGGCGGATGGGCCGCCCGTATACGAACGAAGACGTGGATCTTATGCACGAGCAGTTCGAGCCGAAGCTGATGAACGGCCTGCAGCATTTCTCCCATCCGCTCCCTTCCGTCGTCGAGGTCGTCGAACGGCTGCGCGCGGACGGCTTGAAGATCGGAGCGACGACCGGCTACAACGACGAGATGATGCGGATTGTCGCCGGCACGGCGGGGGATGGCGGCTATGCGCCGGATTATTGGGTTAGCCCGGATTCCGTGGGAGGCAAGGGCAGGCCTTATCCTTATATGATCTACGCCAATATGATTCGTCTGGATATGGGGTTGCCCGCTCAGGTGGTCAAGGTTGGAGATACGGCCTCGGATATGCAGGAAGCGAGGAACGCGGGAGTATGGGCGGTCGGCGTTCTAAAGGGCAGCTCCATGCTGGGGCTGTCCGAGGAGGAGATCTCGTCGATGTCTGCGCCCGCCTTGGGAGAGCTGATGGATAAGGCCAGACAGCGGTTTATCGAGCATGGGGCGCATGATGTGATCGAGAGCCTCTCGCATCTGCCCGATAGGATCGAACGGATCAACCATCGACTGCAGGAAGGAGACAGACCCTGATGGAGATTAAAGCTTTTGCGCGTACGGAGGGCGATGTCAATTTGTCGGATGCTCGTCGGCAATGGCAGGCCGCGAACCTAGGGGAGAAGGCGATGGAAGTATTGGAGGAGGACAGCCGGTATTTCCTCCACCAGTCGA
>JAEZZE010000300.1 GCA_023418755.1 Bacillota bacterium
TGCACGGCGACGTAGTTGTTCAGCCCCGCATCCACGGACCCTGCGCCCAATCCCAGAGGAATCGCGAATACGATCAGCCAGATCAACGAAGGCGACCAGGCGAATCCGAGCAGCGCTCCCGCCGTCAGCATGCAGCTCGCCAGCGTTACTAGGCCCACGCCGTACCGCCGAACGACGGCTCCGCTGGCCAGGCTCGACACGATCGTGCTGCCCGCGATCGCCATCGAGATCGCCCCGGCGGTGCCTATGGAAGCGCCCAGTTCCGTCCTCATTACGGGCCATGCCGACCCGAGCAGGGAATCCGGCAAACCCAGGCTGATGAAGGCCAAATAAATAATAACAATAAAAAAAGTGGCCATAAGATGTGCGTGCTCCTTCGTCTTCTTTATCCGTCCGTTTGCGAGAGCAGCAAGCTCAGGCCGAGACTTTGCAGGCCGGCCAAGTAGTCCCCCCGCCACTCGCTTGCCGCCAATTCCGGAAGATGCTCCCTTGGAACGTAAGCGGCGGCGCGCTCCGCGATCGTCTTCAGCAAGGACTCGTCGATCTCGTCCCTGTTGAAAATAAAATAATGGGGATTCAGGATCGAAGCCGTCGAAGCGACCAAGCGACCGATCGCCTCCATCCGGGCGGAATCTCCCATCCTAAGCGCTTCGGCGAAATTGCTTCGATCGTGCAGCGGGACGAACGCCACTTCCCCCGAGAAAAACGACTTGCCCCGAACGACTTCGCCATTCACGACGATTCCGGCTCCCGGCCCGTTTTGTCCCAAATACAAATAAACGGCGGTGCCTCCGTCCCGCGGCTTCGTACGCGAGATATAGCCGAGCACGGCGGCGTTCATATCGTTCTCCACTACGGCCGGCAGCCCCGTCCGTTCCTGAACGAAGCTCTTCAGGTCGAAATTCCGGAATTGCTCGTAAGACGGAATGAGGAAGATTTCCCCTTCGTTCACCGCCCCCGGAACGCCGAGCGACACGGACCGAAGCTTGGGATGGGCCAGCTTGATCCGCCCGATCAGATCCGTTAAGCGGGAAGCGTCTTCGTCGAGAAAACCGTCCGCGCCGCCCTGCTCGATCGTCTCCCCCAAGCAGTCGAAGAGAGTATAGCGGGTCTCGTCCTTCTCCAGGAAGATGGCCAATCCCAGCATGTACCCGGGATCGTAGCGATATCTTTTGGCTCTTCTGCCTCCGCTGGACTCGTCGTATCCGACCGAGACCGCTTCTCCGCGGGCTTCCATTTCGTCCAAAAACTTGCCCGCGGTAGGAAAGCTGATCCGCAAGCTTCGGCTCAATTCCGCCTTCGTGGCGCTGCCCCGTTCCAGCAATACCGACCGAATGCCGCGCATAATGGCCGGTTTCGCCGGTTGCGGCGTTAGTCGTCCATCGGTCACGAGATGTCTCCTCTCTCTTCGGATTCACTTTTTAAATCAATTTAATAAGTTGCTCCGATCATAGCAGGAATGGCTCCCGCTGACAAGAGCGAAGCCCGTTGACCGATGCGGCATCGGGAATACTCCCGAGATTGCCGCCTGACGGATTCTCGAAAAACAATTAAAAAACGCGCGAACGGAGCCGCCCCCTTTGCGGCCTCTAGGCACCGCTTAAGAGAATGGCTCCGTTCCTTATTTTATGAGCTCCTGTATTCCCGCTACCGCTCCGATATTCGCGCTTAGGAAGTCGCGGGCTTCGCGTTCATCAGCCCGGTTAACGCTTCTTTAATGACCGAGGACGGGATCGCGAACCCGATGCCCTGCGCTTCGGCGTTGACCGCCGTGTTCATCCCGACGAACTCGCCCCGCTCGTTCAGAAGCGGTCCGCCCGAATTGCCCGAGTTGATCGAAGCGTCGGTCTGCAGCAGGTTCCGGTACGTATGGTTGCCCTGTTCGTCGGCTATCGTAATCTCCCGCCCTTTGGCGCTGAGGACGCCCAGCGTCATCGTATGGTCGAGGCCGTACGGATTGCCGATGGCGATCACCCAATCCCCGATGCTCGTCCGATCGACGTCCCCCAGCTCCAGGGCGGGAAAAGCCTGCCCGTCCGGGCTTTCCACCTTCAGCACGGCCAAATCCAGCTCGTAATCCGAGCCTACGAGCTTGGCCGTCAGCGGCTCGTCGTAGCCTTCCACCGTCACTTTAAGCTCTTCCGCGTCCGCAACGACATGCTCGTTGGTCAGAATATAGCCGTCCTTCGAGTAAAAGAAGCCCGTTCCCGATCCGGCCAGCACCGGCTCGGAAGCTTGGCGCTGCTGCTCTCCGCCTCCCCTGCCTCCGAAGAGGCTTCTCACG
Organism: Bacillota bacterium; assembly: GCA_023418755.1. GTDB lineage: Bacteria > Bacillota > Bacilli > Paenibacillales > Paenibacillaceae > Cohnella. The sequence continues at coordinate 2,285 of JAEZZE010000300.1, forward strand.
GGATAGTTCGGGACCGCGTAATTTTCGATCTTGACCACCGCCGGGCTGACCGTCTCGAATACGGAAGCGATATCGCCTTTCGCCTTCGCGGACGCCGCCGTTATCCCCGATACGGGCTCCGACGCGCTCTCCGGCGCTCCGGCCGCCGGATCTTGCCCGCCGAACAGATTGCCGCGATCCGCCGCATACCCGAATCCTCCGACAAGCATCGCCCCGACCAGGAAGGAAGCCAAATAAGCGGAAAAAGAAGTGCCGTTCCCGCGCTTTCCAGAGCCGCCTCTACCCGAGGAGGGCTGCGGCCGGTATGCCTCCAATTCCTTCTCATAGGATGCCGTCAGCGGGGATGGGTATACCGTCGCCGGCTCGCGCCCGTCGTTCGTTTCATGCGTATCCGTCAAGTTGCGTTCGTTCATCGTCAATCATCCTCCCGTTGCCTTCTATGCTTCTATCATGGGGGACGGAGCTTAAACGGAACTTAAACGGAATTAAAAGATAGATGAAGTTCCCGAACGCGGTCTTACAGTTTAAACTTCGTTACGGCGGTCTCCAAGCGAACGCTTCTCTCCCTCAGCATCTCCGTCGTATCGGCGATCAGCTTCGCCGCCTCCGACTGCCGGGCGGACATTCGCTCGATCGCCTCCGTGCTTTCCGCCGTCCTGGCGGAAATGTGGGCAATCTGCTCCACCGACGCGGCGACTTCCTCGGAGCTTGCCAGCACTTCCTCGATCACCGCGGACACTTCCTGGATTTGTCCGTTCACGTGACCGAACCGCTCCATCGTAAGCCGGAACAGCTTTTCCGCCCGATCGGACAGATCCGAGCCCAGCCTCATCCCTTCGTTGCCGAGCCGCATTCTCTCGTCGATCTGCCCGGACTCCTGCTTGATTTGATGCAGCAGCGAAGTAATCCGCCCGACGGACACGGCGGAGGATTCGGCGAGCTTGCGCACTTCTCCGGCCACGATCGCGAAGCCCGCCCCGTGCTCGCCCGCCCTGGCGGCTTCGATGGAGGCGTTAAGCGCGAGCAGCTTCGTCTGATCCGCGATATCCGTAATCGACCGCAGCGCCGGCTCGATCTCGTCCATATGCGAGTTGAGAATCTCGACGGACCGGGCCGTCTGCAGGGCTACGTCGGCCATCGCCAGCACTTGATTCCTTAACCGGCCGATGGAATCGGCGCCCTCTTCCGCGGAATCGAGCGCCTCGCCGGAAGCGCCGGATACGCCGGCCGACGCTTCCGAAGCCCTCTGGATGGCGACCGTAATGTCCTCCATCGACTTGGCGCTCTGCGCCGCCCCGATACGCTGATTGCTTGCGCCATCGGCCAACCGCGCCGCCGCATGCTCGAGCTCCGCGTTCGCCGCGACCATCCTATCCGCTTCCGACCCGAACCGCTCGGTCGAATTTATGAGATCGCGGGCGGTTAGCGCGATGTCCTTCATCACTTCCCCGAGCGTCACGCCAAGTCTATCGGTCATCTTCATCATGGCGGAATACGCCTGTCCGATTTCATCGTTCGGGCTTGCCCGTCCCGCGCCCAGTTGGGCTTTGGCTTCCGCCAGGTCCCCCCGGGCCATCGCTTCGGCTCCGCGAACGATCGTGCCGAGAGGGCGCAGCGCCCGAGATAAGAACAACACGATCAAGGCGAAAAAGACGATCGTCAACGCGCCCGTCGCAACGAACAGCATCGTGCTCTCCCCGATAACTTCCCGGTAGATCGTCCGGGATACGGAGACGTCCGTATCGATCCCGATCGCGCCGATAACCTCCCCGCTCCCGTCGCGCAGAGGAGCGTAGGACGAAATGTAGTTCCCGTATTCCGGATTGCGGATAATGCCCGACTTGGCCGACCGTCCGTCCAGAACCGCTTCGATCGCCTCCGGCGGCATATCGGTTACTTCGCCGATCGGAGAAGCCGCGTCCGAATCCCTCGGCTGGCCGTCGATCAGCAGCAGCGGCTGCTTGTTATCGTCTATTTTCACCGTATACACGTACAGGGCTCCGATCTGCATGCGGTAACGGTTCATTGCTTCGCGCAGACTCCAATATAGATCGCTCTCTTGAACGTCTTGAAGAAAGCTTTCGTAAGCTTGCAGGTCGAATTGTCCCGCGTAGGCTTCCGCCGTATGAATGCTGAAATTGCCGATCGCTTCCTCGCTCGCCTTTTTCGTGTTCGCGATTTGCATGTAGACGAGCGTGCCGGACAGGAGAATCAGTATGGCCAGAATAAATGCGGAAAGCTTCGATACGAGACGGCTCCTGAATCTGATCATGATGTCAATACCTCTCTGACTTTAGTCGGGATTTGGTTCAAATCCCTAGTACTTTCGACACGGTTTTCGGTTTTTCCTTCGTAAATCCCAAAAAATGAAAGACGAGGCCGACTTTCGCGTTCAAAGGTATCCGCTCTCTCGGAGCAGGAGCAGGCCCTCGTTCTAACGGTTCCGCATCCCGGACGACGGCATGACGCCCGCGCATCGGGCATCGCTCGCCTCTGTCTGATTGTCCTCTAGCTTGCCTGGCCGGAAACGTGCTACACTAATTCCAGTTTTCGAGCAGGAGGCTCCCGGCATGCCCAAGGCCCATTTCAAAAAGTGGTATTTGATCGTATCCTTGATTCTCTCCCTCTATCTTGTCGGCGTCACGATCGTAAGCTTCACCACCGTATCCAAGGACATCAAAGCGCCGCTCGAAACGGCCGCCCGCTTCATTCTATGGTTTTTCATCGTCGAGCTGGGAGTGCTGTTCCTCGTTACGAAGGATGTCCGCAGATTTTTCAAGGAACAATGGCTGAGCATTCTCGCCGTGGTGTCGTCTCTATCCGTGACGCAGTTCGTCGATGCGGTCGTCGGACTAGGTTCGTTAACGGGGGTAAGCGCACTGAAGGGCTTGAAGGGGTTAAAGGCATTGAAGGGTCTGAAAGGCTTGAAGCTGTTCAAAGCCGCGAAAGGCGCGAAGGTCGCCAAATCGTACAAAATCGGCAAGAAAGCCTCGAAGGCCGCGAAGGATGTCGAGCTGCTGGAGCAGGAAGCCCGGCGGCCGTAGCCGGGCAACCCTTTGATTCCGTTAGTCTCCGGCGGGCCGTCTGGCCACGTGCAAGGACAGCACGATGAGCGCCAGCGCAATCACGGGATGCATGGCTCCCGCGGCCGGAAGGTGCGCGGTCATGTACTGGATAAAGACCAGCCCGAACAGCGCCAGGCTCAACCAGCGTGTTCTTGCGGGAAGCCGGCCCGTAAAGGAAAATACGAGCATAAGCAGCGGGAGAACCTCGAAGAAATGCACGAAATTGACATGAGCCTTCCAATGCGCCGAATCCTGGAATAGGGCCATTCCCGCGATAAAGGTTTGGGCCACGATGCAAGCTACCAGCGCCCAAGCCAAGATGCGGAACGCGTTTTTGGAAAATTTCCCTTTAGCCTTCATTTCCCCCTCCTCCTTTCCCCCGGATTTCGCCGCCGCGAGTCCATCTGCCGACGACGAGTAACGCGACGATCGCGCAGACGATCGGCATAAGGATCGGGAGATACTTGATCCCGACCGGTCGGTCGAACAGCAGCTTTCCGGCAATGCCGATCATTTCGGACAAAATGAAACCTCCGACGCATCCGCCCGCGACCGCGAACAGCAGAATTCCGACTTTGTTTCTCATCCTCCAGCCTCCGATCTCTTATACGAGTTTGGTCCTGACGCCATACTAGCAGCAAAATGTTGCGAACTTATGAAGATCCTTTGCGGTTTGCATGAATATTTCCCCCTTCGTCGCAGGGGCCTTTATAATGTAGGGGAACAGCATAGGAGAAAAGGGGAGGATGCGGGTCGTGACGCAAACGCTGCTGCTTGTCGATGACGAAGACCAGGTCATCGCCTTCATGAGAACGTTCCTGCTCCAGGAAGGGTATCGCGTCGTCGCCGCCTCGACGGGCCCCGAAGCGCTGCAGAAGGCACGGGAGACCCAGCCGTCGCTTGTCGTACTCGATTGGATGCTGCCGGGGATGAGCGGAATCGAAGTGTGCCGGGAGCTGCGCAAAATCGGACGGATGGGCATCATTATGGTAACCGCGCGGGCGGAAGAGAGCGACAAAATCGTCGGACTGGAGGTCGGCGCCGACGACTATCTCACGAAGCCCTTCTCGCTTCGCGAATTGGCGGCGAGAATTCGTTCCGTGCTGCGGCGCATGCAAGAGAGCGATCCCCTGCCGGCGACGATCGATCGAGGCGGGCTATCGCTGTCGGAAGCGCAATGCCGGGTATGGAAGCGCGGGGAGGAGCTGTCCCTGACTCCGACGGAATTCAAGCTGCTGCTGACGCTGGCCGCCAGACCCGGCATCGTCTATAGCCGGCTTCAGCTTCTTCAGGCCGCGTTGGAGGACGACATTCTGAACGACGAACGAACGGTCGACGCCCATATCAGCCGCATCCGCAAAAAGGTCGAGGACGATCCCGCCAATCCGCAGTTCATTCAGACGGTCTACGGCTTCGGTTATCGGTTCGGGGTCGGCCAATGACGGTTACGCGCAGAATCTATCTCTCGATCGTCTCGTTCG
>JAEZZE010000301.1 GCA_023418755.1 Bacillota bacterium
TTCGATTTCTTCCAGCTCTTCGATTGCGGCTACATCGTCAGGGAGATGCACGCGTTCGTAAATGTCGAATCGCAACCCGTTCAACTGGTCCGTCACGACGAAGTCCTCCTTTCGGCATCAGCGTCCGGCCGATACGACCGGCACCTATGCAATTCATTAATTATCTATATGCCCGGGATGGGCGGGCATGACTGAAAATGCAAACAACCTCCGCCATCCTTGGCAGAGGTTGCAACGCCCGCATCGAGCGAAAGTTATAGCTTGGCGAGCGCGGATCGATGCGCTTCGATCGTAAGGTCGATATCGTTCTCGGAATGCGCGGTCGATACGAACCACCCTTCGAACGGAGAAGGCGCAATATTGACGCCGTTGTCCAGCAGCCGGCGGAACACGGTGCGAAACCGCTCCGTATCGGATGTCTTGGCGACATCGTAATTAATGACGTGTTTGTCGGTAAAGAAAGGGCACACCATGGATCCGACGCGATTGATCGTCATCGGAACGCCCGCCTCTTCGGCATTGCGCAGCAAACCGGCTTGCAGGCGGCCCGACAGCCTCTCCAGCAGCTGATAAGCTTCCTGCGTCATCAGCTTCAGCGTCGTATAGCCGGCAGCCATCGCCAGCGGATTGCCCGACAACGTACCCGCCTGATAGATCGGACCGACCGGAGCCATCCGTTCCATGATCTCCCTCTTGCCTCCGTACGCGCCGACCGGCAGTCCGCCTCCGATGACCTTGCCCAGGCAAGTCAAATCCGGAGTTACCCCGTACAAGCCTTGCGCGCAGTTGAGATGCACCCGGAAGCCTGTCATGACCTCGTCGAAAATCAGCAGGCTGCCGTATCGGCTCGTGACTTCCCTGAGGCCCGAGAGGAAACCCGGCAAAGGCGGAACGACGCCCATGTTGCCGGCGATCGGCTCGACGATCACCGCGGCGATATCCTCTCCGAATCGCTCGAATACCAGCTTCACCGAATCCAGGTCGTTGTATGGAACGGTCAGCGTATGGGACGCCACGCTTTCAGGCACTCCCGGGCTGTCCGGAAGTCCCAGCGTGGCCACGCCGGAGCCGGCTTTAATCAGCAGACTGTCCGCGTGTCCGTGATAGGAGCCCTCGAACTTCAGGATTTTGCTTCTCTTCGTATACCCGCGCGCCAACCTGAGGGCGCTCATCGTCGCCTCCGTGCCGGAGTTGACCATCCGCACCACTTCCACGGAAGGCACCCGCTCGCAGACGAGCTCCGCCATCCGCGTCTCCAGTTCGGTCGGCGCTCCGAAGCTCGTCCCTTTTTCCGCGGTCCGCTTGATCACTTCGACGACCTCCGGATGCGCGTGTCCCGCGATCAACGGTCCCCAGGACAGCACATAATCGACATACGTTTGCCCGTCGATGTCCGTGATTCGGCTCCCTTCTCCCCGTTCGATGACAAGCGGGGTCAAGTCCACCGACTTGAACGCCCGAACCGGACTGTTTACCCCGCCCGGAATGACGCGCTTGGCGCGCTCGAACTCCGCTTTGGAGCGGGAATCGACGCGAATTCGCTGTTTTTCGCTCATTTTCGTCACATCCTACTATCAGAATTGGAAAAGGCTGTGTTAAACTGGATACGCGTTGTTATCCCTTCCTGCCGAACGCCGCAAAAACGAGGAGGAAAGATAATTCCATGATCGAATGGCTGAAGAAAGTATCGCTCTTCGACAATCTGAACGACGAGCAGTTGGAGCACGTCTTGCGCATCTCCCAGAGAAAAACGTTCCCCGCCGGAACGACTCTGTTCCATGAGAAGGACATGGGCCTAACCTTCTACGTCGTCCTAAGCGGCTCCATCAAGCTGTTTACGAGAAGCCCCGGCGGAGAGGAGAAAATCCTGTCGCTCGTGAACGGCGGCGAGAGCTTCGGCGAGCTGTCCTTGCTCGACGGCAGACCCCGCTCGGCTTCCGCCCAGACGCTGGAAAAGACGACCGTGCTGGAGCTGGCCTCCGGGCAATTCATGAACCTGCTGGAAGCCCATTTCGATATTACGCGAGGCATTCTGGCCGAGCTTTGCCGGAGATTGCGGGCTACCAACGAGCACGTCAGCGACTTGACGTTCCTGGACGGCCGGACGAGAGTGCTTAAGAACCTGATCGCCCTCGCCAACCGCAACGGCAGGCGCGAAGGCAACGTCATCTCCATCCCCATGTCCCTGAATTACGACGAGCTTGCCCAGATGGCCGGCGTGAGCAAAACCGTCTTGGCCGATGTCATCCGCGAATTGGAGACGCGCGACGTCCTTCATTTCGACCTCGGCGAATACAAGCTTAACCTCGACAAGCTTCGCGGCTGACGCCGCCCTAATCTTCCCGCAGCCAGCGCGCGGCATCCTTGGCGTGGTACGTGATGATCAGATCCGCTCCCGCGCGCTTCATGCCGGTCAACGTCTCCAGCACGATCGCTTTCTCGTCGATCCATCCCATCTTGGCCGCGGCTTTGACCATCGAATATTCCGCGCTCACGTTGTAAGCCACGATCGGGAGCGCGTATCTGTCCCTCAGCATCCGAATGACGTCCAAATACGCCAGCGCCGGCTTGACCATCAGGAAATCCGCCCCCTCGTCGACGTCGCTTTGCGCTTCGCGCATCGCTTCGCGGGAGTTCGCCGGGTCCATCTGGTACGTCTTCCGGTCTCCGAACTGCGGCGCGGAATGAGCGGCTTCGCGGAACGGGCCGTAATAGGCGGACGAATATTTCACCGAATAGGACATGATCGGGACGTTCTCGTAGCCCTTCTCGTCCAGAGCTTTGCGGATTGCCAGAACGAAGCCGTCCATCATATTCGACGGAGCGATAATATCGGCGCCGGCTTGCGCCTGGGATACGGCCGTGCGCGCAAGAAGCTCCAGCGATTCGTCGTTATCGATCTCCGCGCCGCATTCGGTCGCGTGGACGACGCCGCAGTGCCCGTGGTCGGTATACTGGCACAGGCAGTTGTCCGCGGCAACGACGAGCTCCGGGTAGAGGGCCTTTATTTTACGGATCGCTCTCTGGGCAATGCCATTGTCGTCGTAAGCGGACGTTCCGAGCGCATCCTTATGATCCGGAACGCCGAACACCATGACCGAACGAACGCCGGATTCCGCAATCTCGGCCAATTCCCGCTCCATCGTGTCGAGCGACCAATGATAGACGCCCGGCATCGAGGAGATTTCCTCCCGCACGCCTTCGCCCTCCGTGACGAAAATCGGCATCATAAAATCGTCCGCGTCCAGACGGGTCTCCCTGACGAGACCCCGCAAGCCTGCGGAGCTTCTTAATCTGCGGTTACGAACAATCGGGTAAGCCATGCCATCTCATTCTCCCTTCGTATTGCGCCTTGCCTCTATGAGCGCTTGCACTAGACCGTCTATCGTGTATTCGTTCGGCACGACCGATACGTTCAGACCGTGCAACTCCGCGGTCTTCGCCGTGACGGGACCTATGCACGCGATCTCGCAGCGGGACAGGGCCTTCCGCGGATCTTCGACGCCCAATCGGCGAAGAGCCTCAAGCAGATTGACCACCGTCGACGAGCTCGTGAACGTAACGGTATGGATCTCGCCGTTCACCAGCATCTCGGGCAGCCATACGTCTCCGGGAACGGTCAGCTCCGTGACGTAGACGTCGATCTCGACCGTTCGAACGCCCTTCGCGCCGAGTTCCTCCGGCAAAACTTTCCGAGCCAGGTCTCCCCGCGGCAACAGCGCCGTTTGCCCTTCCTTGACTTGGTCCGCCAATCTTTCCAGCAGCCCCTCGGCGTGATAGCTCTCGGGCAGCAGATCGGCGCGAATCCCTCTCCGCGCCAGCGCTTCGGCCGTCTTCGGGCCGACGGCCGCGAATCTCGCCCGATGGAAACGGCGTACGTCGACGCCGAACCGGTCCAGCCAGCGAAAGAAAAAATCGACTCCGTTCACGCTCGTGAGCATGACCCAGTCGTAATCCTCCGCGCGGGCTAGCGCTTGCCCGATCGCTCGTACGGCTAACTCGCCTTCCGGCGGTTTCGTCTCGATAACGGGGAATTCGTACGGCTCCCCGCCCAATTGGTCGATTCTCTCCGCCAAATCGCTCGCTTGCGAACGCGCGCGCGTGACCAGGACGCGCCGGCCGAACAACGGCTTGCTCTCGATCCAGGCAAGCGTCTCGCGCTGCCGAACGACTTCTCCTACGACGATGACGGCCGGAGGCTGCAAGTTGGCCGCCTTCACCTTGATCTCGATGTCTCTTAACGTCCCGACGACGGTCCGCTGCTCGGCCCTTGTTCCCCATTGGACGAGCGCTATCGGCGTCTCCGGCGATCTGCCGTGTTTGATCAACTGCTCGCTGATATACCCGATCTTGGCCACGCCCATCAGAAAGACGAGCGTTCCCGTCGCGTTGGTCACCTTGTCCCAGTAGATCGAATGGTCGAGCTTATCCGGGCTTTCGTGACCCGTAATGACCGAAAAGGAAGAGGCGAGATCGCGATGGGTAACGGGAATGCCCGCATAAGCCGGAACCGCGATCGCCGACGTAATGCCCGGAATAATCTCGTAGATAATGCCGTTTTTTCTGAGCTGTTCGGCTTCCTCGCCGACGCGCCCGAACACGGTCGGATCCCCGCCCTTCAGCCGGGTGACCGTTTTGCCCCGCAGCGCCAAGTCGACCAATAGCCGGTTGATTTCATCCTGTTTCATCGTATGGCGGTCGGGAAGCTTGCCGACGTAGATTCTCTCCGCGTCGGGCCGGGCGAAGTTAAGTAAGTGGGGACCCGCCAGGCGGTCGAATACGATGACGTCGGAACGCTTCAGCGCTTCCAGGCCGCGAATGGTGATCAGCTTCGGATCTCCCGGACCCGCGCCGACCAAGTATACTTTTCCTTGATCCATCCCCATCTATTCCCTCGCTTCCGCCAACAGGCTGTCCGCGCCCCGGTTTAGCAACGCTTCCGCCGCATCCGAGCCGACTTTATACGGCTCGTTGCCGGACGCGGTCTCCCTCAGCAGCCGGCTTCCGTCCGGGGATGCGACTAGACCGTCCAGCACCAGAGCGCCCGCGGGGTCCTTCGTCTCCGGACGGGCGAATGCGCCGATCGGCACCTGGCAGCCTCCGTTGAGCAGCCCGAGCAGGCGACGCTCGGCAGCCACCGCGCGGGCGGTAGCCGTATCGTTCAAGCGGTCCAGCAAATCCAGCAGCTCCCGGTCGGAGCCCCTGCATTCGATCGCCAACGCGCCCTGTCCGACCGCGGGCAGGCAGACGTCCGGAGACAAATATTCCGTGATCCGCTCCTTCCAGCCCATCCGGTGCAGCCCCGCGGCCGCCAGCAAAATCGCGTCGAAGCCTTCCTCCTCCAGCTTGCGGAGCCGGGTATCGATATTCCCGCGGATCGACTCGATGCGGAAGTCCGGCCGGTAAGCCTGCAGCTGCGCCGAGCGGCGCAAGCTGCTCGTCCCGATTCTCGCTCCTTGTGGAAGCTCCGCCAGCGTCTTGCCCTCCCTGCTCACGATGCAATCCCGCGGATCCTCGCGCCGCGGCACCGCGCCGATGACCAGCCCTTCGGGCAGCTCGAACGGCATATCCTTCATGCTGTGGATCGCCATGTCGATCCCTCCGCCCAACAGCGCTTCCTCGATTTCTTTGACGAACAGCCCTTTGCCGCCGACCTTCGACAAGGTGACGTCGAGAATCCGGTCGCCCCTCGTGACAATCGGCTTCACCTCGAACGTGTAGGGCAAGTTTTCCGTTTCGCACAACTCTCTCAGCAATTGAATCGTTTGGTTCGTCTGCGTCAGCGCTAGCGCGCTCTGCCTCGAGCCGACAATGATGTTCCGCATTATGTATCTGTCCTTTCCGTTCGTTTCGCGAGTTGCCGCAATCGTGCGACGAGCCTGTCCGCGTCGTGCAGCCAGGAAGCCGCCCGCCATTCGGCGAGAGCTTCGTCCGCGACCGCGACGCCGAGCAGAACCCGGCGTTCCGCCGGATCGGCGACGTGGTCCTTGACGATGCGGCGTATCGTTCTCAAAGCCTCGACGTTCTCATTGTAGTTCTGCCCGTACCTTTCGGCAAGCTCGCCGATAATGCGGACGGGCAGAGCGGGCCCGGCTCCCGAAGCGCTCGCCGTCAATACGAGGCCGCCCCTTCGCAGAACCGCCGGCACGATAAAATCCCCGCTCTCGCCGTCGTCCGCCACGTTCGCCGGGATACCCCTTTCGGCCGCGGCTTCGGCCAGACGACGGTTCAGATCGGGACGGTCCGTCGCCGCGAACGCCAACACGGCCCCGTCCAAATCGCTCTCTTCCGCTTCCCGCTCCGCCCAGCGAAGCCGGTTCCGCCTAAACCATTCGTGCAGCGCCGGCGTAACCCTCGGACTGATAACCAGGACGTCCGCGCCCGCTTCCAGCAGGCTTTCCGTTTTGCGCTGCGCGACCGCCCCGCCCCCGAACACGACGCACTTGCGCCCGTCCAGCTTGAGCAGCAATGGATACCAGCCCGTCATCGGCGTCTCCTCATTCCCGGATGATTTTCTTGCATGGACTCACACGACCCGATGAAAGGAAGACGCCGAGCCGACGAAAAACCCGACGACCAATAGCGCATAGCCGAGCAGATTCCAGATCGCCAGCCTCGTCCCGTCGTCTTGGGCCCCCATTTTTCGCAAAAGGTAAAAAATATAGACCAAGCCCGCCATAAACGACAGCACCACTCTGCCATCGAACAGCTTTCCCGCGTCGTGGTCCAATAGGAGCGCGGCCGTTCCCGTGGACAGCGACAGCAGCAGTAGCGGGACCCCGATCGCTCCCAGCCTGAACGCGTAACGGTCGATCCATTCCAGGCTCGGCATGTTGCGCATGACGTGCGTCCACTTCTTGGTCTTCAGTTTGCGATGCAAAAAGAGGTACATCGCGCCGAGCAGCGCCGCGATCGTAAGCAGCGCGAAGGAGAGCGTAATCAGGCTGACATGCATGATCAGCAGCCTTCTTGCCACCTCCCACGGCTCCAGCGCCGCGGTATGCTTCGGCCGCTGGATCAGGTTGAGCGCCAACACCGCAAAGCCCACGACGTTTACGAGCAGCACGAGCAGTTCCGCGCGGATCAGCCGGTTAAGAATGAAGGAAACCGAGACGAGCATCCAGGAGACGAAAAACAAATAATCTTTCGTCGTCAGAAGCGGAATGGAAAATCTCTCGATCAGGAAGCTCAGCAGGAACGCTCCCTGGAGAATCCATACAAAAACAAGCAGCCCTGTTCCCGCCTTTTTCGCCTTCCGATTGCCGGAAGCGGCGTCGGAGACGAAAAACAACAGACTCAGGGCGTAAATATAAAGTACGGCATCGGTTAACCAATCCTGCGTAATCATGGGGGCAGCGCCTCCAGCCTCCGCTTGCTTTATTGCAGCGCTCCCGCCAGCTGCGTCAACAGCTTGTCGACGTCCAGGACGGGCGCGGAGCTCGCTTTGCGGGATTTCTCCTCGGCTTTCTCTTCCGCTTTAAGCCGCGCTACTTCCTCTTCGAGCGCGAACAGCTGCATAAATAGCTTCATCGCTTCGTCGCTGCGCTTCTCCGCGGCCAGTTCCTTAATCCGCAATATCGGATCGTGTATGACTTGGTTGACGATGCTCTTCGTGAGCTTACGAATGACTTTCAACTGCCGCTCGTCCAGTTCCGGAAGCTTGCGGACCAAGCTCTCCAGCGTACTGTCGTGAATCGCGGCGGCTTTCTCCTGCAGCGCCCGGATCAGCGGACTGACTCCCAGCGTTGCGTACCATTGGCTATACGCCTCTTGCTCCAGCTCGATCATCTCTTCGATAATCGCCGCTTCTTGGCGTCTTTTCGCCAGATTGGTCTCTACGATCCCTTCCAGATCGTCGATGTCGTAGAGGAAGACGTTCGGCAAATCTCCGCATGCCGGCTCGACGTCTCTGGGCACCGCGATATCGATCAGGAACAGCGGCTTCTTCTTGCGGGACGCCATGGCCGCTTCCACGTCCTTGCGGTTCAGGACGAACCGATCGGCGCCCGTGCTGCTGATCACGATGTCCATCTCCGCAAGCCGTTCGATCGCCCGCTCCATAGTCATGGCCTCGCCCTGGAATTTGCCGGCGAGCTCGCGGGCTTTGTCGACGGTGCGGTTCACGACGAACACTTCTTTCGCGCCGTTCGCGTGCAAGTGCTGAGCGGTTAGCTCGCTCATCTTCCCCGCGCCGACGATCATCACCTTCTTGTCGTCGAACCGACCGAATATCCGCTTGCCCAATTCCACAGCCGCATAACTGACGGATACCGCGTTTTCCCCGATCGAAGTACTGGAATGGGCCCGCTTGGCGAGCGTAATCGCCTGCTTGAACACGCGATTGAACAACGTTCCGGTAGCGCGTTCCTCCTGGGCAAGCAGGAACGCGTCGCGAACCTGGCCCAGAATCTGGGTTTCCCCGATGATCATCGAATCGAGTCCGCTTGCGACGCGGAACAGATGCTGAACCGCCCGATCGTCCTCGTACATATAGAGATGATTATTGAATTGCTGTCGCGGAATGCTGAACCACTGCTCCATGAACGACCGGATATAATGCCCGCACAGCTGCAGCCGGTCCACGACCGCATAGATTTCCGTTCGGTTGCAGGTCGCCACGATTACCCCTTCGAGAATACCGGTCGTCTGCCGGAGCGCTTGCAGCGCAAGCGGCATCTCCCGCTCGGACAAAGCGAACCTCTCGCGGATCTCCACGGGCGCGGTACGATAATTTAATCCGACGACGATCAGATGCATGGCAACTCACCCGGCTTTCTGGATTGAAGTAAGGACTGGCCTGTATATCAACGTTTATTATAGCATAGTTGCCGGGGCGCTTCCCCGCCAATTATGAATACTTTATGAAAACCGTTGCCGCTCTTTTCCTATTGTCGTCGATTTGGGCGATTCGTATGCGGACATAAGAAAAAGCCACGAGCGGCTTCGGCCCATGGCTTGAATGCTTATTTTACGAACTCGACCTGCTTGATGACCGGCTCTTCGACTTGCAATTCGCCAAGTCCGCGGATCAGCTTCTTAGCGTATGTCTTCTCCGGCTTCAAAACGTTGACGAGATAATCGATCGCAAGCTGCGGATCCACGGTTTCGCCGCACGTATAACAGTCGATCGCGGCAAATCCTCTCTCAGGATACGTGTGAATGGAGATGTGACTCTCCGAGAGCATAACCAATACGGTTGCGCCTTGAGGCTCGAATTGTTTTGCTTGAACCGAGAGTACGGTCGCGCCGCATGCTTCTGCTGCTTCCACCATGTGCGATTGGAGAAGTTCCGCGCTGTTCAGTAATTCAACGTTTCCTCCCCATGTATCAACCGCAACGTGCCGTCCGAAAGTAGAGTATTCCATCTTCCGGTTCCCCCTTCCTAGGAATAAAATTGTGAAACTGATTTCATCCGCTAGGACCTACGTCATTCACTTGGAGGGAATTTGCTCACACCGCATTCCTTGAGTGAATCCTGGTTCCTAATGTATTGTGTTGTCAACGAATCTAAAAATAACATCTATCCTGGGTAAATGCAATAGTTTTTTTAAAAGGGGTGAAAATCGTCGTTTTCCGCGACCCGGCGAGAAATTTTAAACCCGGGGCGCAAAGGGGCGAATACCCGGATGATAGGTTTTTTTGCGGCTCCCGGTAGGATGCGGCTTCTTTGGAAACGGTCTTCGATAGGCCGCAACTTCAGTCTATGCGGGCCGCCGGTTAACGTGCATCGTCGTTTTGTCTAAGCGGACGACATCGCATACGCCCTCGCCCGCCGAAAAGCAAAAAAGAAGAGCCCAGAGGCTCTCCCGGAACGCCGGCCGTCGCCGGGCCGATTAGGCTTCGAGCGCGAACAGCATGCGGCTATGGTATTTCAAGCTTTGGTCGATCTCGCGAATAAGTCCGGGCTCTTCCGTCTGGTTGCGCAGGTCCAGCAAATCGTTGACCGAGTTTCTCAACCGGTTGATTTCCTCTTCGACGGACAACAGATTGAACAGCGTTTGCAAGCGTCCGGCCGTGTCCCGATGCTCGAATACGGTGCGCAGATTCGTTCCCTTGCACTCCACGATGCGAGCGACTTTGCCTTGAATATAATGATAAATCATCGTAAAACCTTGATAAATCCGATTGACGACCGCGTCTCCCCGGAAAGTCGCCACAAGATTGCGCAGCGCGTTGGCGAGCTTGGGATGGACGACACGGCACGTTAGCGAGCAGCGAAAACGACCGTCCGCGCGTTCGAAGGTTAGACGGATCGATTCTCCGACGCTCTCGTCCTCCAACACGACTTCCTGATTCCCGTTATCCAGTACGAAGACTTGCAGACGAAGCTGCTGAAGCTCGCACATCGAGATAAGTTTCGGCATTTCGGCTTCCGACAACTGCAGGTTGGCATTGACATACTCCGTGGCTACGCGTTGAGCCATAAAATCTCCTCAATTCCCTTGTCTTGCGATTGTGTTACGCGCTAACTATTTCTATTATACGCGAAATCGCAAGCCGTTTCCTGCTTTCCAAACGCGATATTTACGGAAAAATCGGTTAAAAATCGATTCCTCCCGCGATCCAGGCGAAGATTTACCCGTTATCCTCGGTTTCCTGCACGATGTTAGGGGGTTCTGAGGGGGAATTAATCGGTATTCCTGCCGCTTGCGCGATCAGGCTCCATAATTCGTCCCTTCCTTGCCCCGTCTCCGACGAGAAAAGAACGAGCGGAACATGGCCGGGCATTCCCAGACTCGTCCGGATCGTCTTCAAATGCTTCGGCCATTGCGAACGCGATATCTTATCCGCCTTGGTCGCTACGACGACCATGGGAATACCGTAGTGGGACAGCCATTCGTACATGCGCACGTCGTCCGCGGACGGCGGATGACGCACGTCCACGAGGTGCAGCACGAGCTTGAGCGGCTCCCGCTCGCGCAAATAACGCTCGATCATCTTGCCCCAAGCCTCGCGCTCGGATTTGGATACGCGCGCATACCCGTAACCGGGAAAATCAACGAAGATCAGCTCTCCGTTGATCCGGTAATAGTTCAAGGTTTGCGTCTTGCCGGGCTGCTGGCTGGTGCGGGCCAGATTCCGGCGCAGGAGCATCTTGTTGATGAGCGAGGACTTGCCTACGTTGGAGCGCCCGGCCAGAGCCACCTCCGGAAGATCCCCTTCCGGATACTGGCTCGGGCTTACGGCGCTGATCACGAATTCGGTTTGCTTGATTTTCATTGAAATAAAGTTCTCCTATCCTCTCAGTGCGTGCTCAAAGGCGGCGAGTCCTCCGGTTTATCCTCCACCGGCTGCTGCAGTCCGGCTGCAGGTTCGCGCTCTTCGCCGCGCTCTTCTCCCGCTCCCGATTCCCCCGAAGCCGTCAGGGGCTCCGTCAGAGCCTCTCTAAGCACTTCGTCCATATGGGAGACGGGTACGAACGTCATGCTCTCCCGCACGGTGTCGGGAATATCGCGCAAATCCCGCTCGTTGTCCTTGGGCAGCAGCACCTTCTTAATGCCGGCGCGATGGGCCGCGAGCGACTTCTCCTTCAGTCCTCCGATCGGCAGCACGCGCCCGCGCAGCGTAATTTCGCCCGTCATCGCGACCTCGCGGGACACCTTGCGTCCGGTCAGCGCCGAGACGAGCGCGGTCGCGAGCGTAATGCCGGCGGAAGGGCCGTCCTTCGGGATGGCGCCTTCCGGAATATGAACGTGAATGTCGTTCTTCTCATGGAACTGGGGATCGATGCCGAATTCCTTGGCGCGGCTTCTCGTATAGCTGAAAGCCGCCTGGGCGGATTCCTTCATGACGTCCCCGAGCTGTCCGGTCAGCGTCAGCTTGCCCGAACCGGGCATGATCGTCACCTCTATGACGAGCGTATCTCCGCCCACTTCGGTCCATGCCAATCCCGTTACGGAGCCGACCTGGTCTTCCTGCTCCGCCATGCCGTACCTGAACTTCGGCGGGCCGAGCAGCTCCTTCAGCTTCTGCGCGTCTACGACGATCGGCGCGGACGAAGGATCGAAGACGATCGCCTTGGCCGCCTTGCGGCACAGGGAAGCGAGCTGCTGCTCCATGTTCCGCACGCCCGATTCGCGGGTGTAATGACGGATCAGCGACAGCAGGGCGTCTTTCTCCACGACGAGCTGATCCTCTTCCAAGCCGTGGTCCCGTTTCTGCTTCGGCAGCAGATGACGCTCCGCGATCTGCTCCTTCTCCAGCTCGGTATAGCCCGGAATTTGCAGCAGCTCCATGCGGTCGAGCAGCGGACGGGGAATATGGTGCACGACGTTGGCGGTCGTTACGAACATCACGTTGGACAGGTCGAACGGCATCTCGACGTAATGATCGCTGAACGTCGAGTTCTGCTCCGGATCAAGCACCTCCAGCAGCGCGGAGGACGGATCGCCGCGGAAATCCATCGCCATTTTGTCGATCTCGTCCAGCAGGAATACGGGATTGGCCGTCCCCGCATTGCGCATCCCCTGAAGAATGCGTCCCGGCATCGCGCCCACGTAGGTCCTGCGATGCCCGCGAATTTCGGCTTCGTCCCGGACGCCGCCCAGGGAGATGCGGACGAATTCGCGGCCCAACGATTTGGCGATCGACTTCGCCAGCGACGTCTTGCCGACGCCCGGCGGACCGACGAGACAGAGAATCGGCCCTTTCAGCTTTTTGACGAGCTTCTGCACCGCCAAGTACTCGAGCACCCGTTCCTTGGGTTTGTCGAGACCGTAATGCTCGTCGTCCAAAATACGCTCGGCGTTCGCGATGTCCAGATCGTCTTCCGTCATCTTCGACCAAGGCAGCGCAAGCAGCCATTCCACGTAGGTCCGGATGACGGCCCCTTCCGCCGAAGAAGCCGGCATTTTCTCCAGGCGATCGATTTCCTTCCCCACTTTGGCCTCGACTTTCTCCGGAAGGTCCGCTTCGGCCATCTGCGCCCTCAGCTCCTCGATCTCGCCGGCCCGGCCTTCCTTGTCCCCCAGCTCCTTCTGGATCGCCTTCATCTGCTCGCGAAGGTAATATTCCTTCTGGGTCTTCTCCATCTGCTTCTTGACGCGCTGGCTGATCTTGCGCTCCAGCTCGAGCACTTCCCGCTCGTTGCCGAGAAAATCGAGAAGCTTCTCCAGACGGGGGCGAATCTCGACGGTCTCGAGAATCTCTTGCTTGTCTTTTATTTTGAGCGACAAGTGACTCGTGATCACGTCGGCCAGCCGGCCCGGCTGATCGATGTCGGATACGGCGGCGAGCGTCTCGGGAGTCACTTTCTTGGACAGGTTGATGTAATGCTCGAACTGGCTGAGCACGGCGCGCATGAGCGCATCCAGCTCCGAGTCGTTGGCCTGGGATTCATGAAGCTCGCCGGCCAGCACCTCGTAGAACTCGTCGTTCGGCAAATATTGCTCGATTTCGGCCCGGCTCACGCCCTCCACCAGCACGCGAATCGTTCCGTTGGGCAGCTTCAGCATCTGACGGACCTTCGCAATGGTTCCGATCCTGTAGATGTCCTCCTGCGTCGGCTCTTCGATGTTGACCTCCGACTGGGAGCAAAGCAGGATCATATGATCGTCGACCATGCACTGCTCCAGCGCCTTGACGGATTTCTCCCGTCCGACGTCCAGGTGGAGCACCATGCTCGGATATACGAGTAGCCCTCTTAAGGGTAGCAGGGGTATGGAACGGCTCTTCTGTTTGCTCGAACCCATAATTGACGCACCTCGCTGTTCTGGAACGATTTCAAAACCTTTCGTCATTGTATCAAATGTAATCGCTCGCCGCAAAAAACGAGGCCGGCGAACGCGCGCTTTTCGCCGGCCGGCGCGAAAACAGCCGCCCCAGCGGGACGGCTGCCGACTGCATGCGTTTATCCGTTAACGTTCGATCGCGCGAGACGCTCCGTCGGCGGGCCGGGCGCCGGGCTGCAGCTTCCCGGCGTGCAGCACCGAACCGGCCGGCGCGGCGGCGAACGCGTCCGCCGACACGGGAAGCTCGATCGTCCGGGTCTTGTCCTCCATCCATGCCGACGTATCGCCGAACACATGCCGAAACACGTCTTCCATCCGGTCGACCGGGATTACCTTGACGCCTTCGAGTCCCTCGAAGATCGCCTGCCAGTTCTCCTTCGGAATGAGAACCGTGTCGGCTCCGGACTGGAACGCGGCCTCGACTTTGGCGACGACGCCTCCTACCGGCTTGACCGCGCCATGGATGCTGATCTCTCCGGTCATCGCCAGCTTGTTGTCGACCGAGCGCCCGGTCATCGCGGAAGCGATCGCCACCGCCATCGCCACGCCGGCGGAAGGTCCGTCCACCGGGGTGCCGCCGGGGAAATTGACGTGCAGGTCGTAGTTTTCCGGCTGGAAGCCGTGACTTCGCAGTACGGTCAGCACGTTGTCGAGCGAGCCCTTCGCCATGCTCTTGCGACGGAGCGTCCTCTGGCCGCCTCCGAGCTCCTCCTCCTCCACGACGCCCGTAATGTTGAAATGCCCTTTGCCGCTCTGCGTCGGAATCGCGGATACTTCGATCTCCAGCAAGGCGCCCATGCTCGGTCCGTACACGGCCAAGCCGTTGACGAGACCGACCTGCGGCTTCGAAGGTACTTTGCGGTCGGGACGGGGTGGAAGCTGGCTGCTGTTGACCACCCATTCGATATCCGCGCCGGTTAATTGCTCGCGGTTCTCGGACAAGGCAAGCCCCGCCGCGAGCTGAACGATATTGACCGCTTCCCGCCCGTTCGTCGCGTATCTTTTGACTACGTCGAGCGCTTCGGGAAGAGGCGCGAAGCCGATCTTCTGGATAGCGTTCTCGGCGATCTCCGCGATCTCGGCGGGCAGCAGCGGACGAAAATACACTTCCATGCACCGGCTGCGCAGCGCCGGAGGAAGCTCGCCCGGCGACCTCGTCGTCGCCCCGACAAGCCGGAAGTCGGCGGGGAGCCCGTTCTGGAAAATGTCGTGAATGTACAGCGGAATGTTCGTATCCTCCGCATGATAGTACGCGCTCTCCAGAAAGACTTTGCGATCCTCCAGCACCTTAAGCAGCTTGTTCAATTGAATCGGATGAAGCTCCCCGATCTCGTCGATGAACAGAATGCCGCCGTGCGCCTTCGTCACCGCGCCCGGCTTGGGCTGAGGGATACCGGCGACGCCCATCGCACCGGCTCCCTGGTAGATCGGATCGTGGACGGATCCGATCAGCGGATCGGCGATGCCCCGCTCGTCGAAACGGGCCGTCGTGGCGTCGATCTCGGTGAACTTCGCGTCCAGCCGGAACGGGGACAGCTTGTTTTTCTTCGCTTCTTCCAAAATAACGCGCGCCGCAGCCGTCTTCCCGACCCCCGGAGGACCGTAGACGAGGACGTGCTGCGGATTGCTGCTGCATAGCGCGGCTTTAAGCGCCCGAAGCCCTTCCTTCTGGCCGACGATATCGGAAATCGACACCGGGCGCGTCCTTTCCGCCAGCGGCTTGGTCAGGGAGATCGACCGAAGCTTCCGAAGCTTGTCCATCTCCTTCCGCGACTCGCGGTCTACCGCGCTGCGGTTGGTCTTCTGATTGCGCAGCAGATTCCAAAAATAAATGCCGATCACGACGGCGAAGAAAACTTGAATCAACATCAGAATCATGCTTAAGTTCATTTGCGATCATCCTTCCCGTTCCTGCTTCCGGGCGAAGCTTTCCCCTATCCGGCCACAAAACAAATAAACCGACGCCCAGGCTATACTTGGTAGTATTGCCCGAATGTCGGCACCTATAGTCATGTGATCTCCAGCAGTTCGCGGATATCGTCTTCCGTAAGCGAGGATATCGAAGTCTCCCCCGGGCGGACGATCTCTTCGATCAGATCCTTCTTGCGCTGCTGGAGCTGCAGCATTTTCTCCTCGATCGTTCCCTGCGCCACCAGCTTGAACACCTGAACGACCTTCTTTTGCCCGATGCGATGCGCCCGGTCCGCCGCCTGCTGTTCCACGGCCGGATTCCACCAGAGGTCGAACAGGACGACCGTATCGGCTCCGGTCAGGTTCAGCCCCGTTCCTCCGGCCTTCAGCGAGATTAGAAAGGCGTCCCGTTCCCCTTCGTTAAACGCGTCGCACATCTCGACCCTTCTCGCCGAAGGGGTCGCTCCGTCCAAATAGAAATAGGGGACGTCCCGGTCGTTCAGCTCTTGCCGGATAAGGTCCAGCATCGAAGTAAATTGGGAGAAAATCAGCATTCGCTTGCCGCCTTCCCGGCACTCCTCGACCAGCTCGAGCAGCTGCTCCAGCTTGCCCGAGCCGCCTTCATAGCCTTCGAGAAACAGCGAAGGATGGCAGCATAGCTGCCGCAAACGGGTCAGGCCGGCCAAAATTTTCATCCGGTTGCGTTGAAAACCTCCGTCCTCCGACAGATCCCGGACGACGTCCGACTGCAGCCGCTGCAAATAGGCCAGATACAGCCTCTTCTGGTCGGCAGACAGCTCGGAGGGCTGCACGCTTTCGATTTTGTCGGGCAGCTCCTTCAGCACGTCCCCCTTGAGCCTGCGAAGAATGAACGGCCGGACCATTCTGGCGACCTTGTCGCGCGGCAGCTCGGCGAAAGATTTGCGGCTCCCGAACAAACCGGGGAACACCGCTTCGAAAATCGACCATAGCTCGTCGAGCGAGTTTTCGATCGGCGTTCCCGTCAGCGCGAACCGTTGACCGGCTTGGAGCCGTCTTACCGCATGGGCGGTCAGGGAAGCGTGATTCTTGATCGCCTGCGCTTCGTCCAGGAACAGTGCCCGGAAGGCGCGCTTTTCGTACCAGTCGATATCCCGCCTCAGCAGCGGATAAGACGTAATCCAGACGTCGGTGTCCTGCAGGCCGTCGTCCATCAGCCCTCCGCGCTCTTGCGGATCCCCGGCCGCGACGACCGTCCGGAGCGAAGGGGCGAAACGCTTGATCTCCCTCTCCCAGTTATAGATCAACGAGGCCGGACAGACGATCAGCACGGGCGACGCGGAACCTTCTTCTTCCGGAAGGCTTGCCGTCTCCGAAACGATATACGCGATGCTCTGAATCGTCTTGCCCAAACCCATATCGTCGGCGAGGATGCCGCCGAGCCGATAATGGGCCAGCGTCTTCAGCCAATGAAAACCGAACTTCTGGTAATCCCTCAATATCGGCTCCAGCTCGGGCGGAACCTCGAAATCGAGGTTGTCGGGGTGGCGGAGATTGTCCCACAGCCTGCGCAGCGTCTTGCCGACCTGTACTCCGCGGGAGGCGCCGCCGAAGCGATCCATGAGCTGGAAGCCGCGAACGGCCGGCAAGCGCATCCGGGCGCCGTTCATGTCGGTCCTATGGAAATCGAGATCCTCGAACAGACGGATAATGTCGCGGAAGCTCTCCTGCTCCAGCGACAGGAAGCGGCCGTCCGGCAACCTGTAGTATTTCTTCCTCTCCATCAGGTTGCGCATCAGGCTGCGAATATCCGCTTCGCCCAAGCCTTCCATGTCGAACGATACTTCAAGCCAATTCGTTCCCGCATCGACGTCCAAGCGGGCCCGGGGCTCGTATTCCGTATCGCGCATGACGGTCCGGACCGCCTCGGTCGCATACACTTCCACGTCGTCTCCGAGCTGGGGAAGAATGCCGTACAGAAAATCGTACATCTCGTCCTCTTGATCGAGATAGACATCCTTTCCGTTGAACTTGAAGGCGGCGCGTTCGATCAGCGCCATAATGCGATTCTCCCGGTCGAGATCGCGCATGAGCAGGATGTCTTCCCTGGCATTCTTAATCGCCTTCTGCGGCAGAGGCGAGATCACGATGTCGTCGTACGCGTATTCCAGCCGAGCGAGCAGCCGGTCCTTCTCCAGATCCAAATAAAGCCGGGCATTAAGCGGCGGACTGATGATCCGGTCGGCGATATGCGGGGAGATTTCCACTCGGATCATCGTCTTGAGCTCGCGAACGACCCGGTCGATGAACGGCTCGATCTGTTCCGCGGAAATCAGCAGCCTCGTGTCCGTCTCGTATTGGAACATGTCTTTCAGTTCCCCGAGCCGCCTTAGCTGCTCCGGTTCGCCCCGGAAGAGAAGCCCTCCCGCGACGGCAACGCCGTAGCCGTCCAAGAAAACGGTGCTGCTCAACCCTTCGAAGACGAGCTGATAGCCGCCGCTCCCCGCTCTGTCCAGACGAGCGCGGACCGGGAGCTCCCCTTCGACCAGCTCCATCCGGTGAACGCCGTGTTTATCCTCGAAGCTGGCGTTCGCCGATTGCAGATGAGGCAGCATTCTCTCCCAGACGGCAGGAGGGACGGCCAGGATTCTCTCTTCCCTGTACGAGTAAGAAGACAACGAATGGAGCAAATCCTTGTACGCTTCCTCGGCATGCATCGCTTCCGTCAGCAGTCCGATCAGTTCCTCGTCATGCTTCGCGAAGGCGTGCTCGGAAGGGTCGTAAGAGAAATGCTTGGCGAACGCCATCTGCGTGCCGTTCTCGACGTGCCGCAGGAAATCTTTGATTTTCTGAACGACGTACATGCGGGACAACCCGATTTTCATCGAGACGGCGAACATCATCCGGCCGGCGAAGCTCTTCACCAGCTTAAAGCCGAACTCCGCCTCCAGCGTGCGCTTCTCCCAAGCTTCCTCTTCGATCGTCTGCAGCGCGGCCTCCGTCCGTCGGCTCAAGGCGCGGTCGAATAAAAAGATCACCTGCTTTGTCAGATGGACGTCCTTCCCGGACATCTCTTCCTCCTCCGCAGGCGCTCTCTCCTTCCGTTCGTCCGCCAGCTTCAGCAGGACGGCGACGATGTGCTTGCAGTACGACAGAGGCGCATAAGCCTCGCACGAACAGGACGCCCTCGGCTCTCCGTCCTTTCCGGCCTCTGCCTCGACCTCGTATCTCTCGCTTCCTCTTCCTTTGACGATCGCCTTGTAGCCGGCGCCGCTGCCCGATTCCGTCCTGACGGTCAGGACTTGGCCCGAGCGAAAGTAGGCTTCCCCGCGCAAATACGTCGCTTCGTCGCTCATTTCCCGGATCTTTTCCTTATCGAAGACGAATTCCTTCACGTCCTTTGAACCGGACGGACGACGCTATCGCCCGCTCATGCCGCGGGAAACGGCGTATCCGTAGGCTTGGCATATCCGGTTTGATAGTTGCTGTCGATGTATTCGCGAATGTCCCGATCGGGCTTGCCCTGCTGCTTCAGCCTGGCCGATTCGATGGCGATCTGCACGCAGACGCCGCACCTCGTGCCGTGATCGTCCCATTCGACGGTTCCGTCCTCGCGAACTTCATGGATGAAGCAGTTCAAATTGCTCTCGTGGCCCGCGCTCTCGCCGCAGCCGCAATAGCAAGGGATCCATTGCAGCGTATCGTCGATCGTGCCGGCGATTCGGTAAGCCAGGCCGACCTCTTCCGGCTGCCCGTCCAGAAACGAAGGCAATCGATCGGCAGAAGAGGTTACCTCCCGAAGATCGCCGTTGGGAGCGTGGGAAGAATGCGCTTCGGGGGAAGCGCCTCCGTTGCCGCAAGCGCCCGTGACGAGCAGCCCGAGGCCCAGCGCCGCAACCGCCAGCTTCTTCAGCTTAGCCATGTCTCCTCCCCGGTATAACCCCCGTCTCGGCATACGCCGCCGCGATTTGGTCGATTTCTTTTTTCAGCTCGCTGACGAGCTCCGCCTCCGGCACCTTGCGGATCATCTCCCCGTAGCGGAACAGCATGCCTTCCCCCCGTGCGCCCGCGATGCCGATGTCGGCTTCTCTCGCCTCTCCCGGGCCATTGACGGCGCAGCCGAGAACGGATACCTTGATCGGAACCTTAAGCTTGGACAAATACTCCTCGACCTCGTTCGCGACGGCGAACAAGTCGATATCGAGACGCCCGCAGGTCGGACAGGAGATCAGCGTCGGGGCGTCGGTAACCAGCCCGAACACCTTGAGCAATTCTCTTGCCGCTTTGATTTCTTCGACCGGATCGGCGCTAAGGGAAATTCTCATCGTGTTGCCGATGCCATGATTCAACAGGACGCCAAGTCCCGCTGAACTCTTGACCGTGCCGGAGAACAGCGTTCCGGCTTCGGTGATGCCCAGATGCAGGGGATAGCGGATCACTTCGGCGGCCTTCGTATAGGCTTCGATAGCCATCGGAACGTCCGAAGCTTTAAGAGAAACGATAATATCGTGAAAATCGAGCTCTTCGAGAATGCCGATATGGAACAAGGCGCTTTCGACCATCGCTTCGGCCGTCGGATAACCGTACTTCTCCAGCAGGTGGTTTTCCAGCGAACCCGCGTTTACGCCGATGCGAATCGGAATGCCCCGCTCCTTGCAAGCCTTGACGACGGCTTCGACCTTCTCGCGCCGACCGATATTGCCGGGATTGATGCGGACTTTGTCGATGCCGTTCTCGATCGCCAGCAGAGCGAGCCGGTAATCGAAGTGAATATCGGCGACCAGAGGAATGCCGATACGTTTCTTGATCTCCTTGATCGCGTCCGCCGCTTCCTTGTTGTTGACGGTCACGCGCACGAGCTGGCAGCCCGCTTCCTCCAGCCGTTTGATCTCGGCGACGGTGGCCTCGACATCCGCCGTCTTCGTCGTGCACATGCTCTGCAGTATCACCTTGTTGTTGCCGCCGATCGTCAAATTCCCGACCTGGACGGCCACGGTATCCGTGCGTTTGTACATATTGGTTTCTCCCCTGTATACGCCAAAGTCCACCCCGCATGGTCGCGGGGTGGAACCGGCAAACTAGGCGAATTCCGCGGCGGCCGAAAGGCCTTGCGGCGGCTTTCGTCCTGCTCCCGTTACGCGCTTTCTTCTTTTTTCTTGCCTTTTTTGGTCGTCAGCTCCGGCGCCGTCTTCTCCTTGATCGCCTTGGCGGTCACGACGCAGTTGACGACGTCGTCGCGCGAAGGGACTTCGTACATCACGTCGAGCATGACGCTCTCGATGATCGCCCGAAGACCGCGAGCGCCCGTATTCCGCTTGATCGCCTCGCGGGCGATCTCCTCCAACGCGCCGCTCTCGAACTCGAGCTTGACGTTGTCCATCTCCAGCATCTTCTGGAACTGCTTGACAAGGGCGTTCTTCGGCTCGGACAGAATGCGAACCAATGCCGGCTCGTCAAGCGGCTCGAGCGTGGAAATGACCGGCAGACGGCCGACGAACTCGGGAATCAAGCCGAACTTCAACAAATCCTCGGGCTGCGCGAGCGACAAATATTCGCCCGGCTTCATGTCCTTCTGCCCTTCGAGAACGGAGCTGAAGCCGATGACCTTCTTGCCGATCCGGCGCTTGATAATTTGCTCCAGCCCGTCGAACGCGCCGCCGCAAATGAACAGAATGTTCGTCGTGTCGATCTGGATGAATTCCTGATGGGGATGCTTGCGTCCGCCTTGCGGCGGAACGGAAGCGACCGTGCCTTCGAGAATTTTCAGCAGCGCCTGCTGCACGCCTTCCCCGGACACGTCGCGCGTAATCGACGGATTCTCGGACTTGCGGGCCACCTTGTCGATCTCGTCGATGTAGATGATGCCGCGCTCCGCCTTCTCCACGTCGTAGTCCGCGGCCTGGATCAGCTTAAGCAGAATATTCTCGACGTCCTCGCCCACATACCCGGCTTCCGTCAGCGAAGTCGCGTCCGCGATCGCGAACGGAACGTTCAGGATTTTGGCCATCGTCTGCGCGAGCAGCGTTTTGCCCGAACCCGTAGGACCTACGAGCATGATGTTGCTCTTCTGCAGCTCCACGTCTTCGATCTTGGTTTGGGAATTAATGCGCTTGTAATGATTGTATACGGCAACGGAGAGAGATTTCTTCGCTTGCTCCTGACCGATGACGTATTGATCCAAAATGCCCCGAATATCCTTCGGCTTCGGGATGTCCTTCAGATCAAGCTCTTCCTCGTGGCCGAGCTCCTCTTCCACGATTTCCGTGCAAAGCTCGATGCACTCGTCGCATATATAGACGCCGGGACCGGCAACCAGCTTTCTGACCTGATCCTGCGACTTGCCGCAGAATGAGCACTTCAGTTGGCCTTTCTCGTCGCTGAACTTAAACATGTAAACCCTCCTTATTCAACCGCTCATAGATGTTAGTTCAAAAAGTCCGCTTTTGATCACGAAGCCTCCCAGGAAGCTTACTCGACGTCGAATCTTGAATTCAGCCGGACCTTCCGGTACTCATGTAGGTTCTCCTACACTCCGTTCCTCAGTTTCTAGCTTCATCCAACCTTCCCGGATGCATGGGCGAGCAGTTCGCCGTAAGGCGAACGACCAGCCTCGGTGCTGAAAACCGAACTTTATGAACTTGTACTTCTAGTCGCGGGACGTTGTTGCATCTTAGGCTTGCGGATTATCGACCGCAGTCGGGTGAGTGATGACCCGGTCGACCAGACCGTACTGGACCGCTTCCTCCGCGCTCATGAAATTGTCGCGGTCGGTGTCCCGTTCGATCTTCTCGTAGGGCTGCCCCGTACGCTCGACGTAAATTTGATTCAGCTTCTGCTTCGTCTTGACGATCCAGTCCGCGTGAATCTTAATATCCGATGCTTGACCTCTTACCCCGCCCAGCGGCTGGTGAATCATAATCTCGCTGTTCGGCAGAGCGAAACGCTTGCCGGGCGCTCCCGCCGTCAAGAGCAAAGACCCCATGCTGGCGGCCATTCCCACGCAAATCGTGGAAACGTCGGGCTTGATGTACTGCATCGTATCGAAAATTCCCATGCCGGCCGTTACCGAACCGCCCGGGGAGTTGATGTACAGATGAATATCCTTCTCCGGGTCCTCCGCTGCCAGAAACAGCAGTTGAGCGATAATGAGATTGGCGACATCGTCGTCAATCGCGCTTCCGAGAAATATGATGCGGTCTTTCAAAAGCCTGGAGTAAATGTCGTACGACCGCTCTCCGCGATTCGTTTGCTCGACGACCATAGGTACTAGCATGTTACCAACCCCTTTTCTCATTAGACGTTCGAATCTCGGTAATAGTTTAACACGTTCAAAACGGAATGTCATGTTGACGAGCCGTTTTCGGGCGATCGCGGGCCTGCCGCGCGATGCGTCCCGCTTTATATGTATTCGGGGTGAAAAATAAGGCACGCGGATTGCACGTGCCTTGGCTTTGTTGTGCGAATTACTCGGTTTTGCTGTTTTCCACGAGGAACTTCACGGCTTTGCGAACCTTCAGATCCGCGTTCAGATTCTCCAGGTAGCCGTTCGCGGCGAAAATATCGCGAAGCTCTTCGGCAGGACGATTGTACAGCTTCGACAGGTTCTCGAGCTCCGCGTTTACGTCCTCTTCGGATACTTCCAGGTTTTCGGCTTTGGCGATTTCTTCGAGCACGAGATTGCTGCGAACGCGCTTGTCGGCGTCGCCGCGCATTTGGGCTTTCAGAGCCGCTTCGTCCTGACCGCTGAATTGATAGTACAGATCCAGCGTCATGCCTTGCTGGCGCAGGCGATTTTCGAAATCCTTCAGCATGGCGCCGATTTCGTTCTCGATCATCACTTCCGGAATTTCAAGCTCGGCCGCTTCCGCAGCCTTGTCGACGATCGCCGTCTCGCGGGCCGTTTCGGCATCCTTCGCCTTGCGTTCGCCCAGCTTCTTCGCCAGATCGGCTTTGAATTCGTCGATCGTATCGAATTCGCTGACGTCCTTGGCGAACTCGTCGTCGAGGGCGGGCAGGTTTTTGCGTTTGATTTCGTGCAACTTGACCTTGAACACGACCGCTTTGCCGGCCAAGTTCTCCGCTTGATAGTTTTCAGGGAACGTGACGTCGATGTCTTTCTCTTCCGCGATGTTCAGTCCGACGACTTGCTCTTCGAAGCCCGGAATGAACGAGCCGGAGCCCAGCTCCAAGG
>JAEZZE010000067.1 GCA_023418755.1 Bacillota bacterium
GATCTAACGTGCTGAAGGGAAGCAATCTGGTCGTAGAGGCGAGCTTCTCGCACGCCAACATCCAGAACATGCTGGACGACTACAAGGCCGGAGGCCGCGGCGATCCGATGTTCTACCGCAGGGGCGACGAGCCGATCTTGAATCGCAGCGCATCGGAGGATCTCGCGAACGAGCTCGTCGCCTATCTCGACCGCACGGAGCTGAAGGACACGACGCAGGAGGTCGTAAAGCTCGGAGGCCGAAGCTACCTGATCAGCGCGGTGCTGTCGCCTCAGCTGGCTTGGCACCTGGTCGACGTCATGCCCGTGGACCAGATTCTCGGACCGATCTCGTCCAGCCGCAATTTGTTTTACTTGACGATGGTGCTGCTCTCCGTGGTCGGCATTTCGGCTTCCGTCCTGCTGTACCGGAACGTCCAACGCCCGATTCTCAGGCTGATCCGCGGGTTGCAGAGCGTGCAGCGGGGCGACTTTTCGGCGCGGATCGACGAGCGGACGAACAACGAATTCGCGTATTTGTTTTACCGGTTCAACGATATGTCTCGGCAAATCCAAAGCTTGATCGAGAACGTGCTGAACGAGAAGCTGCGAGCCAGGGAAGCGACGCTCAAGCAGCTTCAGGCGCAGATCAATCCGCATTTTCTATATAACTGCATCGGCTACATGATCAACATGGCCCAGATGAAGGACGAGGAAGCGGTCGTGTCGATGGGGCACAATCTCAGCGCCTATTACCGCTACATGACTCGGATGGAGAAGCCGACGGCTTCTCTCGGAGACGAAGTCCGGCTTATCGTCAACTATCTGGACATTCAGAAGCTGCGCAACGGGCGTATTCATTACGAGCTCGATATTCCGGACGAGATGCAGAAGCTGCACGTGCCCCGGCTGATGCTGCAGCCGATCGTGGAGAACGCCGTCATTCACGGCGTCGGAAAATCGTTCTCGTCCGGGAAAATTCGGATAACGGGATCGATGTCGGACGGCTTCTGCCTCGTCATCGTGGAAGACGACGGTCCGGGACTGAACGAGGACCGGCTGCGGGAGCTGAACCGTAAAATGAGAGAGCCGCACCAGGACGATATCGGCTACGGATTCTGGAATACGAATTTGCGGCTGATGACGCAATTCGGCGAGAAGTCGGGCTTGCGCTTCGGGGCTTCGGAGCTGGGCGGCCTTCGGACGGAGGTCGCGTGGGAATCCGAGCAGACGCCGGCGGGAACGATCGCCGTCAAGACAGAACAGGTAGAGGGAGACATCAGCCATGCAAATGATCATCGTTGACGACGAGGCCCATTGGGTCGACAATTTGTCTTCGACCAAGCCTTGGCACGAGCTCGGCATCGAGCAGGTTCACAAGGCGTATTCCGCTTGGGAGGCGCTGCGCATCATCGAGACGCATCCGATCGATATCGTGATTTCCGATATCCTTATGCCCGAAATGACGGGCATGGAGATGATCGAAGAAATCCGCCGGCGGGAGCCGCGCATTAAATGCATCGTCCTGTCCGGGCATTCGGACTTCGAATTCGCCCAGGAAGCGCTCCGCAACCAGGCGGTCGACTACCTGCTGAAGCCGCCGACCGACGACGAGTTGATCGGGGCGGTTCGCGCCGCCGCCGTGCAGCTGCAGACGGAATGGGCAAGCGTCAGCTCCCGCGAGCGCACCGAATATACGCTGCGGGAGAACCTGCCGCTGCTGCGCGGCCAATTGCTGCTGAGCGCATTGCGGGGCGAACGCCTCCCGGAAGAGGAATGGAAGCGCAAGCTCGAAAGCTACGGCTTGCCCTTCCGATACGGTGAATGCGCGCTGCTGCTTGTCAGAATGGAGGAAGAATTCGGACATTACAGGAACAGCGGACAGCAGCTGCTCGAATACGCGATCATCAACATTGCCGAGGAAATATTCGGCGTTTACGCCCGAGTATGGGGCGTCAAGGAGGAGCACGGTTATCTCGCGTTCGTCTTGCAGTTCAAGACGCCGCCGGAAGCCGAAGCGAACGGGATCGGCAAGGACCTGCTGCTCGAGAAGCTGTCGATGCAGCTGCAGGCGAAGGTCAAGCAGTTTCTGAAAGGATCGTTGTCGATCGTGACGACGGAGCCGTTCGTATTTCCGGATCGGCTGGCGGACCGCTATGGCCATGCGCTCGCGTATTTTCGCCAGATCGTCGGGGACGAACGGGAGTTCGTCATCCGCGCGGAGGAATCGGGTCCCGGCGTCTCGCTAGCTCCGCTGGATGAGCTGTACGCGCCGCCGGGGCTCGGCCATCTCCTCGAGGCCGGCCGATGGGATGCGGCGGAGCGGAAGCTGGCCGGCATCTGCGCCGAGCTGGACGAGAAAGGATCGGAGTCCTGGGAACATTGCCTGGAGGCGGGGTACGTCATCGCTTCTTCGTTCGCGAACTTCGCCCATCGCAACGGACAAAAGCTGGCTTCGCTCATCGGAGGATATTTCGAGACGCTGCAAAGCGGGGAAGCGTTCTCTTCCATCGGCCGGCTGCGGAACTGGTCGCTCGGCGCGCTCAACATGCTGAGGGAAGGCGCATCGAAAGAAGTGAAGGACATCCGTTCCGGCTACGTCCGCAAAATCCAGGAGTTCGTCGAGGCCAATCTTCATCTGGACGTCTCGCTGCGCGCGCTGGCCGACCATGTCAATCTGCACCCGACCCATCTGTCGAAGCTGTACAAGATCGAGACGGGAGAAGGCGTCAGCGAATACGTCTCGCGGCTGCGGATGGAGAAGGCCTGCCATCTTCTGAAGACGTCCGACCGGAAGGTGTACGAGATCAGCGGCGACATCGGATACCTCGATCCCGCCTATTTCATCAAGGTGTTCAAGCGCCAATACGGCGTGACGCCGCAGGAATACAGGGAAGGGAAAACAACCTAACAGAGTCCTATCGAAACTAACAGTTTCCTATAGATGAGCGATCGCCCCCATTGTTAAAGTAACACATGTAACCAACTTACACCGTAGGGGGATAAGCAATCATGAGTCAGTTCAGAAAGCTCTGGATGCCAGTCGTGGCCGCATCGCTCCTCGTATCCGCGTGCAGCAACGGCGCCGACAACGGCGGCGGCGCGGCATCCGGATCGCCCAGCGCAAGTCCGGCGGCTTCGGCGGGCCAAGACAAGTCGGAAGCGGACCTCGCTTTCGAGCGCGGCAAATACGATCCGCCGATCGAGATCAGCACCGTCATCATGCCGAGAGATTACACGAAGGGCGAGACGAAGGAAGACAACGTTCACGACCGCTGGATGCTTGAGACGTTCGGCATGAAGCACAAGGGGACCTGGTATCCCGCGGGCGCGGATCAATACAAGCAGCAGCTGCAGCTCGCGCTTACTTCCGGCGAGAAGCTGCCCGATTTCGTGTTCGTTCCGACCGATCGGGTGTTGACGAACCAATTGATCGAATCCGGCCAATTCATTCCGATCGACGAGCTGTTCGACAAATACGCGAACGACATCTGGAAAGGCCACGCCGAGGCGAATCCGGAATTATGGTATCCGTTTACGAAGGACGGCAAAAGATGGAACCTGCCGATCATGGAGTATACGGATAACGATGACACGATTCTCTGGCTTCGCGAAGATTGGATGGAAAAGCTGAACCTCGAGGCGCCGAAGACGATCGCGGAACTCGAGGCGATCATGGACAAGTTCAAGAACGAGAACCCGGACGGATTGGCTCCCAAGGACGTCTATCCGCTGGCGCTTTCCTTGAAAAACAACACGAACACGTGGATGGGCGGCCTCGACTGGCTGTTCGGCGCATACGGCGCCGTCCAGGAGCAATGGAACAAGGACGCGAACGGCAACCTGGAATACGGCTCCGTTAACCCGGGCGCCAAGCAAGCGCTTGCCAAGCTGCAGGAATGGATGGAGAAAGGCTATATCCATCCCGACTCGGCGCTGTGGGACGAAGGAAAATCGGCGGAAATCTGGACGAAGGGCAACGCGGGCGTATTGCCGGGCGCGAACTGGGTTCCGAACTGGCCGGCTCCGGATCTGCTGAAGAACGTGCCGGGGTCAAAATACAAAGCGTATCCGATTCCGGCCGGTCCTGAAGGACACATCGGCACGAAGTGGCAAAATTCCGGCGTCAACAGCAGCTACATGATCAACAAGGACGCCAAGCACCCGGAAGCTCTCATTCTGTACTATAACTACTTGCTTGATAACCTGGCCAACCCGAAAGCCGGCAGCAAGTACGAACACGGCTTCGCCCAAGGCTACGACTGGGACATCATCGACGGCGAGCCGACGAACGACAAGGACAAGATCAAAGACTACTTCAACAAGTTCCCGTACCTGACGGGCGAGGCCCGCATTCCGGACCTGTACATGAAGACGCTCGTAAAGCTCGCCAACGGCGAACCTCCCGAGACGCCTTACGAGAAGCAGCAAGCGACGTTCAGGTATCCGGAAAACTGGTATGCGGCGAAAGTCGTCATGGACCAAATCGACATTCGCAAGCAAAACTACTTTACCGGGGCGGCGACGCCGACGATGGTCGCGAAATGGAATCTGCTTCGCCAATCGGAGCTGGAGACGTTCACCAAGATCATTTACGGCAAATTGCCGGTCGACGCGTTCGACGATTTCGTCGCAAGCTGGAAATCGAACGGCGGAGACCAAGTGACGCAAGAAGTCAACGATTGGTTCAAATCCGTATCCCAGTAAGCCGTTCGGCTTGACTGCACGGATTCGGATGATCGGTTTTGAAAGGCCGGTTGGCGCGCAAGCATCGCGCTCAGCCGGCTTTTTTGCGCGATTTACGATCCATAGCCGATAATGACGAATAAGAGCGGGAAAGCGGAAGCGCATCGATTTCCCCATTTACAAACCGACAGTCTGTTTGTAAAATAAGAGAAGAGAAGGAGGAGACGCCCGTGAAGCAAGAGGAACGCAAGCAAATGACGATCGGCCGCCTGCTGGACGCTACGAAGGAGCTCATTCGGGAAAAAGGCTGCGCCTCCATTACGATGAACGACATCATGGACCGGTCGAAGCTGTCCAAGGGAGCGATTTTCCACCATGTCAGGAGCAAGGACGAAATCTTCGCCTGGGTGCTGAACGAACGGCTGGAGGAGACGGACAAGCGGTTTACGGCGGAGGCGGAGCGGGAGGTAAAGACGTTCGAAGGGCCGCTGAGCAAAATCGCCGAGGATTTCGCCGCGCTGGAGGACGGGCGGGACGTGACGAACAAGGTGCTCGCCTACCTGCTGGGCAAGGACGAGGATCCCTCCGTCGGAGAGGCGCTGGGGCGCTATTACGAGCAGACCGCGCGCTTTTCCAGGCAGTGGATCGAATCCGGGCAGAGGCACGGCGTCATTCCGGAGTCGGTGGACGCGGGAAAAATGGCCGACTTGTTCGTGTTGATCTCGCTCGGTCTGCGCGCTCGCTCGTCCATATCCGGCGTGTCCGCCGACTTTGCCGCGGCGGACTTTACGGAGCTCATTCGCGGCCTTCTGCAGCCGCAGACGCGTTAAGAGGAGAGGATAACGATGAATTTATGGTTAACGCTTCACATTGTCGGCGTCGTCCTGTTCGTGGGTAACATCGTGACGGCCGCATTCTGGAAAGTGCGCGCGGACATCGGCGGGAATCCGGTCGTCGTCCATGACGCCGCGCGGAGCGTCATGCTGGCCGACTTCGTCTTTACGCTGCCCGGAATCGCGCTGATTACCGTATCGGGTATTGCCATGGCGCATAAAGCCGGCATTCCGATGAACGAGAGCAACTGGTTGACGGTCTCGTTGGCCGTCTTCGGAGCGACCGGCCTGATCTGGGGAGCGGTGCTGATTCCGCTGCAGAGGGCGATGATCCGACATAGCGCCGCATCCGTCGCCGGCGGAAGCTTATCTTCGGAATACCGGCGAGCTTCGCGGCTGTGGGCCGTCTTCGGCGTAGCCGCGACCTTGCTGCCGATCGTCGTGCTGGCGCTCATGATCGCCAAACCGTTCTAGGCTTGGGC
>JAEZZE010000111.1 GCA_023418755.1 Bacillota bacterium
GCTATCGCGGCATGGTGACCGCCCTGCTGCTCCAGATGCTCCAGCTCGTGCAGCGCGGTCTGCTGAAGGAAGCTCCTCAGGCGTCGGACGAACAACAGCTGTTGCCGGACGCGGGGATAGAGGAAGCGCTGCAATTTATCGAACGTAACTATTCGGACAAAATCACGCTTAAGGAGCTGGCGGATCGGGCTTATATGAGCGTCGGGCATTTTCAGAACCAGTTCAAAAAAGCGACCGGCCAGACGCTGAATCATTATCTGCAGAACGTTCGGATCGCCAAATGCTGCCGCCTGCTCGCGACGACCGACAAATCGGTGCAGCAGACGGCCAACGAAGTCGGCTACAGCGACATGAAGTTTTTCCACAGCCTGTTCCGGAAAATTACGGGGAGCTCTCCCCAGCAATATCGCCGGCTGCGGGCATAATTATAGCGAGTGTTCAAAAAAATCGATTATTAGCGCCGAGAAGTTGGATGAATCGAACTTTTGATCGACTTCTAAAAACGGCTCTCTCGTCACGCGAGGATCGCTTTAACATAATCCGCAACTTGAATGTAGAATGCCGAATCCGGATCAGCCCGACCGATGACGATAGCATTCCTAGCGCTCAGATCAACCGATTTGGCATGATCCGGCAACGCAACCCCCTCCAGAACGGAGATTTCCGGATGATCGGCCAGACCGCCATGGAGAGGAATCGCATCGGCGCCGGTTGGAGCCGAAACCTCGAACGGGGTATTTTTCGCTTTCGTTGTCACGGGAACGATAAATGCGAGCCGGGAATTCGAGAACGACCGGATAAATCCGTCCGAAAGAACGATTGCAGCCCGATATCCGGCCTGCTCATTCCCGACCTTGAGCAGCAGCTTAAGCCAGACGATCGAGCCCCTTACTACTTCGCCTTGGACGCTCATTCGAAATTTTCATCCCCCACAGGCTCCCAATCTTCTTCATGACCCTCCGTCTCCGGAGTCACTTGAGCGGCCAAATCCAAATATAAGGCTCTTAGTCGCTCCTGCTCCGATAAGCCCGATTCCCGCTTCGGTCGCAGCACGATCGAACCATCCGTCGAGAGATAGAAGTCAAGATCCGTTCCTTCCGCAAGATGGGCCACCTTTAAAACTTCCGAAGGGATTCGGATGCCGACGCTGTTCCCCCATTTTCCCAACGTTCCCCGTCCTATTGGCGCATCGAGTACCGTCATTTGTTCCACGCCCTTGTTAGAAAGTTTGATTTCGCTTGATTCCATTGTATCCCACCTTGAGTGTATATACATTAGTTTATACACTATAGTCAATTTCTACGCCTGGCGTTACAAAAAGAGATCGCGCCCCAATTATGGATTGCGATCTACTTAAGTTCAATACTTTCCAAGCTTCTACGCTTCGGTTAACGGAATTTAGAGAGTATCCGCCGTCCAATCCTTCCTGAATCCCCTCTTCGTATCCCCAACGTTTCCATGCAGGCATGAGTTCCATAATTTTCACCCTTTCCTCCGATGATCTTTCAAGATTTCGTTATGAAGCTTCTCGTCTTCGTCCCGGTCCGTTTCGAAATACAAATCGGCCACCAACATCAAAACCGCCTTCTCGCATCGTCGCGCTTGTATCTAAGCCGTAATAGTTAATAAGCTGAACGCATTTTTGACCAAGAACGCAGCGGCAACCGGATTATCCGAAGCGATAAACCATCTTCAATCCAAGGTTCACGGACCCGTCCGTTCAAAAACAAAACGCCGCCCGCTCCCTCGTCAAAGGGAACAAGCGGCGTGTGCTTCACGGCCGAATTTATTCTATTGGCTTTATCTTACCCGAAAGCGGGTGTAGCGGAAAAGTCTGTTTTATTGGCTTTTCTTTTCGTACTCCTCGACCCATTGCGTCGTACGGGACAGCTCTGCTTCGGCACGCGTGATAGCGGCTTCCACCTGCGGAGTCGCCGTGCCGCCGTACACGTTGCGGGCATTGACGACCGCTTCGGGCTGAAGCACGGCGTAGATCCGATCGTCGAACAGATCGGAGAACTGCTTGAACTCGTCCAGCGTCAGGTCGAGCAGGAACTTGTTCTGCTGGATGCAGTACAGCACCGTCTTGCCGATCACTTCGTGCGCCTGACGGAAAGGCAAGCCTTTGCCGACGAGGAAGTCGGCGATGTCCGTCGCGTTGGAGAAGTCCTGGTCGACGGCGCGGCGCATCCGGTCCTTGCGCACCTTCATCGTCTCGATCATGGAGGCGAACAGCTGGAGCGCCCCCTGCAGCGTCTTGACCGTGTCGAACATGCCTTCCTTGTCTTCCTGCATGTCTTTGTTGTACGCGAGCGGCAACGACTTCAGCACGGTCAGCAGGCCGACGAGGTTGCCGTAGACGCGGCCGGTTTTGCCGCGGACGAGCTCGGGTACGTCAGGATTTTTCTTCTGCGGCATGATGCTGGAGCCGGTACAGAAGGCGTCGTCGAGCTCGACGAACTGGAACTCGGTGCTGGACCAGAGGATCAGCTCTTCACTCAGGCGAGACAAGTGCGTCATGATGAGCGAAGCCCCTGCGAGAAATTCGACGATGAAGTCGCGGTCGCTGACGGCGTCGAGGCTGTTCTCGTAGACGCGCCCGAAGTTAAGCTCCTCGGCCGTGAAATGCCGATCGATCGCGAACGTCGTGCCGGCCAGCGCGCCCGCGCCGAGCGGCAGCGCGTCAATGCGCTTATAGCTATCCTGAAGGCGTTCGATATCGCGTCCGAACATCGATACGTACGCCATCAGGTGATGCGCGAACAGGATCGGCTGAGCCCGCTGGAGATGCGTGTAGCCCGGCACGATCGTATCGAGGTTTTGCTTGGCTTGTCCGATCAGCGCCGCTTGCAGCTTGCGCAGCATCTCGACGAACTCGACGACGCGTTTGCGAAGGTACAGGTGCATATCCGTCGCCACCTGGTCGTTGCGGCTGCGTCCGGTGTGCAGCTTTCCGCCGACCGGGCCGATCTCTTCGATCAGCGCTTTCTCGATGTTCATATGGATGTCCTCGTCGGCGATCAGGAACTGCTGCTCGCCGCTCCGGATTTTCTCGCGAACCTTCAGCAGTCCCGCCTTGATCGTCTCCACATCCTCCGCGGGAAGTATGCCGCTCTTGCCGAGCATCGTCACGTGCGCCAGGCTGCCCTGGATGTCTTCCTCGGCCAGCTCTTTGTCGAACGTAATGGATGCCGTATATTCTTCCACCAGCTGGTCCGTTTGCTTCGTGAAACGGCCGCCCCACAGCTTGCTCATGTTCCGAATACCCCTCTCTTGTCCTCAATCCGAGTAACCCTTCTAATCCTTCGCGGCCCGGTCCGATGCTCTGGCGTGCCGACGGTGCAATAACGGTCCGGGGGACCGTTATCTCGATGCGTTGGCGTGCCGACGGTGCAATAACGGTCTAGGAGACCGTTATCTCGGTGCGTTGGCGTGCCGGCGGTGCAATAACGGTCTAGGAGACCGTTATCTCGGTGCGTTGGCGTGCCGACGGTGCAATAACGGTCCGGGAGACCGTTATTTCGGTGCGTTGGCGTGCCGGC
The DNA here is from genome assembly GCA_023418755.1 of Bacillota bacterium. Taxonomy (GTDB): domain Bacteria; phylum Bacillota; class Bacilli; order Paenibacillales; family Paenibacillaceae; genus Cohnella. Next base: position 3,543 of record JAEZZE010000111.1, read on the forward strand.
GGTGCAATAACGGTCCGGGGGACCGTTAAATCGATGCGTTGGCGTGCCGACGGTGCAATAGCGGTCCGGGAGACCGTTATTTCGGTGCGTTGTCGGCAGGCTCCACGTTACGCGTCGCAAAACGGCAAAAGGGGAGCGCCGCGCGGCGAAGGTGCCTCCCGTCATGGCCCCGGCTCGCGGGGGATGGTTCGGCAGGCTTCGGGCGCGGTTCTCCCTTTTGCACTTTATCGATTAAATGCCGGAGGCTCCGTTGACGCCCGAAGATACCTTCAGGCGAAGAGCGTTCAGGCGGATAAAGCCGGTAGCGTCGCCTTGATCGTACGCTTGCGTAGGATCGGCCTCCATCGTCGCGATGTTCGGATTGTAGAGGCTGACCGGGCTCTTGAGTCCGGCGGCGATAATGTTGCCCTTGTACAGCTTAAGACGGACGGTACCCGTCACGTTCTTCTGGCTCTCGTTCACGAGCGCTTGGATGGCCAGGCGCTCCGGAGCGAACCAGAAGCCGTTGTACACGAGAGTGCTGTATTTGGAGATCAAGGAATCGCGCAGATGCATGACGTCGCGATCCATGGTCAGGGACTCGATTTTGCGGTGAGCGGCGAACAGGATGCTCCCGCCCGGGGTTTCGTACACGCCGCGGCTCTTCATGCCGACGAAGCGGTTCTCCACCATATCGACGCGGCCGATGCCGTGCTTGCCGCCGAGCTCGTTCAGCTTCTCCATGACCGCGAGCGGATCGAGACGTTCGCCGTTAATGGCGACGCAGTTGCCCGCTTCGAAGTCGAGCTCGAGATATTCCGACTCGTCCGGAGCTCTCTCCGGAGAAACGCTGAGCACGTACATGTCTTCGACTTCCGGCGCGCTCGGATCGAACCAAGGGTCCTCGAGCATGCCGCTCTCGAAGCTGATGTGCAGCAGGTTGCGGTCCGTCGAGTACGGCTTGGCGGCCGAAGCCTGAACCGGAATGCCGTGCTTCTCGGCGTAGGCGATCATCTCGGCGCGGCCCGGGAACGCGGCGCGGAACGCCTCGTCGCGCCAAGGCGCGATGACTTCGATGTTCGGGGCGAGGGCGGCGGCCGTCAGCTCGAAACGAACCTGGTCGTTGCCTTTGCCGGTAGCGCCGTGCGCGATGGCGGTTGCGCCTTCGGCGAGGGCGATGTCGACCATGCGCTTGGCGATGAGCGGACGCGCGATGCTCGTGCCGAGCAGGTACTGCCCCTCGTAGAGGGCGCCCGCTTGGAACATCGGGAAGATGAAGTCCTTGGCGAATTCCGCGCGAAGATCGTCGATGTACACTTTGGACGCGCCGGTCTTGAGCGCTTTCTCCTCGAGGCCGTCCAGTTCGTCCTTCTGGCCGATGTCGGCGGTGAAGGTGATGATCTCGGCGTCGTAAGTTTCCTTCAGCCAAGTCAGAATGACCGAGGTATCCAGCCCGCCGGAGTAAGCCAGCACGATTTTGTTCTTTGCCATAAGTATTGGAAGCTCCTTTGAACTTGAGTGTAGAAGTGCAAGGATTGATTTTAACTAGCGTTCGGCGCGAGCCGTTACGATTCCGGAATAGTCGGAGTCTGTGCCGCCATCCGGGTTCCGTCTCCTACATAATCGCAGCCATGATCGCTTTCTGCGCGTGCAGGCGATTCTCGGCCTCGTCGAAAATAACGGAGTTCGGGCCGTCGATGACGCCCTCCGACACTTCCTCGCCGCGGTGCGCCGGCAGGCAGTGCATGAACAGGTAGTCCGGCTTCGCGTATTTCACGAGCTCTTCGTTCACCTGGTAGTTCGCGAACGCCTTCTCGCGCTCCTTCTGCTCCTCCTCGAAGCCCATGCTCGCCCATACGTCGGTGTAGACGATGTCCGCGCCTTCGATCGCTTCGCGAGGATCGCGCACGATGCGCACGCTGCCTCCGGTCTCCGCCGCCGCCTCGATCGAAGACTTGACCGATCTCTCGGACGGGTCGTAGCCTTCCGGGGAGGCGCTGGCGAAGTGCATGCCGAGCTTCGCCGCGCCCATCATCAGCGAGTGAAGCACGTTGTTGCCATCGCCGATGTAGGCGACCTTCAGCCCTTCCAGCTTGCCTTTATGCTCCAGAGCGGTCTGGTAATCGGCCAAGGCCTGGCAAGGATGGGATTGGTCCGACAGCGCGTTGATGACGGGAATCGTCGCTCCGCGCGCCAGCTCCACGACGTTGCGGTGGCCGAACGTCCGCAGAATCATCCCGTCCAAATACCGGGACATGACTTGGGCGGTGTCGAGAATCGTCTCGCCGCGGCCCATCTGAATGTCGTTGCGGCTCAGGAACAGCGCTTGGCCGCCGAGCTGGTACATGCCGACTTCGAAGGAAACGCGCGTACGCGTCGACGACTTTTCGAAAATCATGCCGAGAGATTTGCCTTTCAGAGGCTGGTAGACCTCTCCGGCTTTATGCTTGCGCTTGATCTCGATCGCCAGATCGAGCAGATACCGGATCTCCTCCGGCGAGTAATCCACCAAGCCGAGGAAATCGCGGCCTTTCAGCTGCGCTGTAATCTGTTCCAGGTTCGCTGCCGTAGTCAAGGGCAAACCCTCCTTCTCTATTTGCGAAGCCGCGGCCGACGCCGCAGCCTAATCCTAATACGATGACCGTGCCTCGGAATGCGATGCAATGGTCGATGCCACAGCCTGCCTAATGATAGAGCGGTCGACGCCGCAATTTTTACGGAATAAGGCATAACTACCTATCTTGCCGTTGACCTTAAGGCGCGGAAGTTTTCGCCGCCGCTTGTTCGGTAAGCACGGCCGCGATTAAGCCGACCGCCTCGTCGATTTCTTCATGGGTGACGAGCAGGTTCGGCAGCAGCCGGATGACGTTCGGTCCGGCCGGCACGACGAGCAGCCCGCGTTTGTGCAGCTCGGCGATCGCCTCTCCGGCCGGGCCGTTGCACAGAATGCCGATCAGCAGTCCTTTGCCGCGCACCTGATCGACGTTCGGCAAGCCTGCCAGCTTCTCTTGCAGCTGGCCGATCAAATATTCGGCAGCCTCGGCAGCCTTGTCGGCGACCTTCTCCTTCACCATCGTCTCGATCGTAGCCGCGACGACCGCCATCGCGATCGGCGTACCGCCGAACGTCGTGGCGTGCGCGCCCGGCACGAACGCCGGCTTCACGTGCGCCTTGGCCAGCATGGCGCCGACGGGGAAGCCGCTGCCGATGCCCTTCGCCAAAGTAAAGATGTCCGGTTCGACGTCGTAATGCTCATAAGCGAACAGTTTGCCGGTACGCCCCATGCCCGTCTGCACTTCGTCGAAGATCAGCAGGATGCCGTGGCGATCGCACAGCGCCCGTACTTCCCTCAGGAAGTCCGGATCGACGGGGATAACGCCGCCCTCGGCCTGCACGAGCTCAAGCATGACCGCCGCCGTCTTGTCGTTCACCGCCGCTTCCAGCGCCTTCGGATCGTGCAGAGGCACGTGTACGAAACCCTCCGGAAGGGGAAGGAAGCCTTCCTTTACCTTATCTTGGCCGGTGGCGGTCAGCGTAGCCAGCGTGCGCCCATGGAACGACTGGGTAAAGGTGACGATCTCGTAGCGGTCGCTTCCCTTCAGCTTCTGATGATAACGGCGGGCAAGCTTGATCGCCGCCTCGTTCGCCTCCGCGCCGCTGTTGCAGAAGAATACCGCGTCGGCGCAGCTGTTGTCGACAAGCAGCTTGGCCGCTTTCTCCTGTCCCGGGATATGGAACAGATTAGAGACGTGCCACAGCTGGTCGAGCTGACCGATCAACGCGTCCTTGACCGCGTCCGGCACATGGCCGAGATTCGTTACCGCAAGTCCGCTCATGAAATCAAGGTATTCCTTGCCTTGATCGTCCCACAGGCGGCTGCCCTTCCCCTTCACCATAGTAATGGGATATCTCGCATAAGTCGAAAATAACGCGCTGTCACTCATTCCGATTCGCTCCTTTTTCACCGTGTGGCCTTACGCCCTTATGCTCTTACGATCCGGGTTCCGATGTCGCCCTCCGCGAGCGCCCGGCTGAGCACCAGCTCCGCCGCGCCGTCCACGATCCGTACTTCCTTGACGTCGCCGTGCAGGCAGCTCATCGCCGCTCTGACTTTCGGAATCATGCCGCCGTAAATTTCGCCGCTGTCGATCATCTCTTCGATGTCCGCGAACGTCACGACCGGCAGAACCCGCTTCTCTCCGTTCACCGTTCGCATAATGCCCGGCACATCGGTCACGACGATCATCGTCTTGACGCCGAGCGAGGAAGCGACCGCTCCCGCAGCCGTATCCGCGTTGATGTTGTAGCGCTGTCCGCTCTCGTCGATACCGATCGGCGCGACGACGGGCAAGTAGCCGAGCCCGATGACGCCTTCGACCAGCGCCGCGTTCACGCCGACGACTTCGCCGACATGGCCGATCTCGTCCGCGTTGGCGACCGGCTTCGCCACGATCAGCTTGCCGTCCGTTCCGGACAGGCCGAGCGCCTTCGCCCCGTTCTGCTGCAGCTTGCGCACGATCTCCTTGTTGATGCGTCCCGCCAGCACCATCTCGACGACGTCGAGCGTAGCTTCGTCGGTGACGCGCAGTCCGTTCACGAACCGGCTCTCGATGCCCAGCTTGCCGAGCGTCTCGTTGATGGCGGGCCCGCCTCCGTGCACGATAACCGGCTCGACGCCGCTCTCTTGCAAGCTCCGCAAATCCTCGAAAAACACGTCCGGCAGCGCCGCCAAAGTACTTCCGCCGCATTTCATCACAAATCTCCGTTTACCCATGAGCCTGCTCTCCTTACGTCCGATAAGCGGCGTTGATGCGCACGTAATCGTACGTCAGATCGCAGCCCCACGCCGTCGCTTTCCCGCTTCCCATGTTGAGGTCCACATGGATCAGGACGGTATCGCCTTTTAAGTATTCCAACGCGATCTCTTCGTCGAAAGGAACCGGGCTGGACTGCTCCAGCACGACGATGTCGCCCAGGCGGATATCGACCGTCGCCACGTTCACCGGCACTCCCGCGCGGCCGACGGCGGCGATGATGCGTCCCCAGTTGGCGTCCGCGCCGTATACGGCCGACTTCACCAGGCTGGAGCCGATGATCGTCTTGGCGATCGCCTGCGCCGCATCGTCGCTGTCCGCGCCGACGACGGTCGTCTCGATCAGCTTCGTCGCGCCTTCTCCGTCGCGGGCGATCGCTTTGGCCAGCTCCGTGCAGACGTGCCGCAGCCCGTCGAAGAACGCCGGGAAGTCCGGATGATTGCGGGTCAGCTCATCGTTGTCCGCAAGCCCGCTGGCCATTGCCACGAGCATGTCGTTCGTGCTCGTATCGCCGTCCACCGTAATCATGTTAAAGCTCACGTTCGTCGCTTCGCGCAGCGCTTCTTGAAGCAGAACGGAGCCGATCTTGGCATCCGTCGTCACGAAGCCGAGCATCGTCGCCATGTTCGGATGAATCATTCCCGAGCCTTTGGCCGCGCCCGCGATCGTCACCTGCTTGCCTCCGACCGTCAGCGTCACGCAGCTCGTTTTTTTCACGAGATCGGTCGTCAGAATCGCCTGACAGAAGTCGTCGGAGCCCTGCTCGTCGCTTCGCAGCCGCCCCGGAAGCTGCTCGATGCCCGCATTGACGCGTTCCATCTTCAGCAGCTCGCCGATCACGCCCGTCGACGCCACGGCCACTTGATCCTTGCTCACGCCGAGCGCTTCCGCCGCGCGCGCCTGCATCGTGCGGGCGTCCGCTTCCCCTTGGACTCCCGTGCACGCGTTGGCATTGCCGCTGTTCACGATGACCGCGCGCAGCATGCCTTCGTTGGCCAGCGCTTCCCGCGTCACCAGCAACGGGGCGGCCTGGAACAAATTCGTCGTATACACCGCGGCGGCCGAAGCCGGAACCTCGCACGCGATGACTCCCAGATCGTGGCGATCGGTCTTTTTCAAGCCGCAATGCAGCCCTCCGGCCTTAAAGCCTCTCGGCGTCGTAACGCCTCCGCCTTCCACGATCGCGTAGCTTTGTTTTCCCATGATATTCGGTCCGTTCCTCTCGTCCGTAAAATCGTATGCCTACCGCTGTTAGGGATAAACCGGCGTAAACTGAAGGCCGAGCATCTCGTCCCAGCCCATGAGCAGGTTCAAGTTCTGAATCGCCTGGCCGGCCGCGCCTTTGACCAGATTGTCGGTAACGGAAATGATCGTCAGGCGCCCGGTCCTCTCGTCGACGGAGAAGCCGATGTCGCAATAGTTCGTGCCGTACACTTCCTTCGTCGCCGGCCAATGCCCGACGGGACGAACGCGGACGAACTTGCGCCCTTCGTAAAACTGACGGTACAGCTCGACGAGGTCGGCGTCGGACCGCTTCTCCGTCAGCGTGGCGTACATCGTCGCCATAATGCCTCTGGTCATCGGCACGAGATGCGTCGTGAACGTCGTCACGACCGGACGGCCGGCCGCTTCGGTCAGCACCTGCTCGATCTCGGGCGTATGCTGGTGCTTGTTCACCTTGTAAGCTTTGAAGTTTTCGTTGATTTCGGAATAATGCGAGCTTAGGTTCAAGCCCCGCCCCGCTCCGGAAACGCCGGATTTCGCGTCGATGATGATGCTGTTCGGATCGATCCAGCCCGCTTTCACCGCCGGATAGAGGCCAAGGAGCGACGTCGTCGTAAAGCAGCCCGGGTTGGAGACGAAATCGGTACGCTTCACCTGATCTCCGTACACTTCGGACAGACCGTATACCGCGCGCTCTACGAGCGCCGGGTCGGCAGGCTCGTGTTTATACCATTGACGGTAGACGTCGCCCGACTTTAACCGGAAGTCTCCGGAGAGGTCGATGACCTTCAACTCCGCCTCAAGGAATTGCGGAGCCAGCTTCAGGCTGACGCCGTGCGGCGTGGCGAGAAAGACGACATCCGCTTTGCCGCGAATCGATTCGATATCGAGACCGTCGAGCAGATCGGTGCGGATCTCGGTCAGATGAGGATAACCGTCGGCGATCGGAGCGCCCGCGCTCGACGAGGAAATGACGGACGTGACGGTCACGTTAGGATGAGATTGCAACAATCGAATGAGTTCGACGCCGCCGTAGCCGGTAGACCCGACAATGGCCGCGCGGATTTGCTTAGCATTCATAATAGACTCCCCCATGCACGTTAAAGGATGAATCGCCAAGAAACGGCTTGCGCCGTTGTCAGGACTTCGGTTGCCGATGCCGCGGCATCGCGCGTAAACATTCTCAATTGTAACGGATAATGTCAGGGAATGAAAGATGCGTTTTGCTTGCCGCGCGATTCATGAAAGCCCTGTGCTTTCGTTCGTTCGATGTGGTTGTGTTGTGTATTATTATACATTCGATGTATTATTTATGCAACAATTCGATTCAGTCGTCCCGGAACCCTTCTCCTAGCACTTCCGCCGCATTGGTGATGATGACGAAAGCGTCGGGATCCGCGTCGCGCACGAGCAGCTTCAGCCTCACGACCTCGCTCTGCCCGACGACGGTCAGCAATACCGGACGCTCGTCGCCCGTATATCCCCCGGTGCCCTGCAAGAGGGTCAGCCCCCGGTCGAGTTCATGCAGAATCGCCGCCGATACGCGTTCCGGATCCCGGGAGATAATGTAAGCGGCCTTGGACGTCTGCAGGCCGGATTGGATAACGTCGATCGTCTTGCTCGTCGTGAATAGACCGATCAGCGCGTAGAGCGCGTTTTCGAGAGAGATGAATAATCCCGCGGATACAATAACGAGGCCGTCCAGCACCGCAACCGCGAGCCCCAGCCGGATGCCCAGAACCCGATGGAGAATTTGCGCCGCAACGTCCAGCCCTCCGGTCGAGCCTCGACCGCGGAAGACGAGTCCCAAGCCGATCCCGACGCCCAGTCCTCCATAGATGGCGGATAGCAACGGGTCGTGCGTGGGCGGCGTCCAGTGCGAGGTCAGAAGAACGAATAGAGGAAGAACGATAGAGCCGACGATCGTTTTCAAGCCGAACGGCTTGCCAAGAACGAACACGCCGGCGACGAACAGTGGGATATTCAGCGCCCACTGCGAGTAGGCCGGGGGAATGCCCGCAAGCGTGTTCAGAATGATGGAAATTCCCGACACCCCGCCGGAAGCGATCCGGTTAGGCAGCAGGAACAGATTAAAGCTGGCCGCGATGAAGAACGCTCCGACCAGCATAGCCGCATAGCTGAAAACCGTTCGGGTTTTGGGGGAGAACCGCGGCACTTTTCTTTTGCTCGGATAAGAAGGGGTAGACATGATCGGACCTCATCTCGCTTTATTCGACGCTCAAATTCATTATGTACCGAACGGCCGCTCCTATGAAGTTTTTTTGTAAGTAAAAAGCGCTTCGGCCCTTCGAAAATGGACTCTTATGGCGCAGACCATCCGGTAAAAGAATGCGAATTTTCTCCCTATGTCAAAAAACTTCTTGCGCTTCATTCGCGCAAGAAGTTCGGAGGCCGGTCGCATAGCGTCGTTATTGTACGTCCTGCTTGATCTGACTGCGCAGGTAGCCGTCGATGAAAGGGTCGAGATCGCCGTCCATGACCGCGCCGACGTTGCCCGTCTCCACCTGGGTGCGATGATCCTTGACCATGCTGTACGGGTGGAACACGTAAGAACGGATCTGGCTGCCCCAAGCGATCTCCATCTGTTCGCCGCGAACCTCTGCCAGCTCCTTCTGCTGCTCCTGGATTTTCAGCTCGTAGAGCTTGGACCGGAGCATCTGCATCGCCTTCTCCCGGTTCTGGATCTGAGACCGCTGCGTCTGGCAGGCTACGACGATGCCGGTCGGCAGATGGGTGATCCGGATCGCGGAGTCCGTCTTGTTAATGTGCTGTCCGCCCGCGCCGCTGGAACG
>JAEZZE010000117.1 GCA_023418755.1 Bacillota bacterium
TTTTGGCGGGAAATCGTGGTAATAGCGGTCAGCTGGACCGTTATTGCGGCTGTTGGCGGGAAATCGTGGAAATAGCGGTCTGCCGGACCGCTATTGTGGGCTATTGGCGGGAAATCTCGGGAATAGCGGTCTGTTGGACCGCTATTGTGGGCTGTTGGCGAGAAACCACGGAAATAGCGGTCTGTTGGACCGTTAATGCGGCTATTGGCGGGAAATCGCGGGAGATAGCGGTCTGCTGGACCGTTAATGCGGCCGACTGTTGGTGGAGAGCCCCCGGAATTCAGCTCGTCTTGGCGGGCATAAATTCCGGGGGACCCTGCGCGGATACCTTTAATGAGGATAAGCCATCTCGAATTCGATGCCGCAAGGACCGCCGTCCGGGTTCGCCTCGAGATCGACGGCCGTCCCGTCGGCGCGGAAAAGCGGGCGATAATGCGTGTTGATGCGCGTGGCCGAAGCGTTGGCGTAGTGGCAGATGAACGCGCGGCGGAAGCGGTCCTTCGTCTTGTTCCGGTAGGAGCCGTGGATCAGATTGCCGTTGAAGAACAGAACGTCGCCCCGGTCCATCACTGCCGGAATCGCCTTTTGGTCCTTAGGCGGCTTCACGTAGTGAGTAGTGAACGACTCGTTCGAATCGGCCGTCTCCGGACACGACATCTCGTGTTCGCTCGTCTTCGGCACGACTAGCAGTCCGCCGTTCTCTTCGTCCGCCGCGTCGACCGCCGTCCAGGCGGCGATGCAGTTGCCCGGCTCCACCTGAAGGTAGAAATTATCCTGATGCAACGCCTGTCCGCGCGAACCCGGAGGCTTATAGTAGAACATGCTTTGCGCGGCCAACGCCTCTTCGCCGTACAGATCGGCCAGTATCTTCATCACCGGCTCGTGCAGCATATATCTCTTGGCCGTTTCGTTGAACCGGTGAGGGTGCATGACCCGCGGATACCTCTTCAGCGGATCGGCGTTCTCCCCGTCCAGCACGGGCTCGAAATAACCGGGCACCGTCCTGTGGCTCATCTCCTCGAACGTCTCGTCGATCTCCCGCAAATCCTCTTCGGAAAACAACCCTTTTACGATGACGTAGCCTTCCCTTTCGAAAAAAGCGAGCTGCTCGTCCGTCAACGACTCCGGCTTCGTTCCCATCTTCATCGCTCCCTTGGCTGCAATTTCGTTGCTCTTGACATCAGCTTAACCGCTTTCGTATCTTGGATGAAGTAAGATTGCTGCTGTAAAGTACCTGTATTCTGCTATAAATCATCCCGAATGGAGATTGCCTATGCCGCGCTACAACCGTCCGGAGGAATATGACGACAATACGACCTATGCCATGCTCGCCGGTCACTTCCGCGAAACCGACCGCTACTTCATTCGCCGTCCCGAGGGAAGATCCGATTGGCTCGTCGTCATGACGTTAAGCGGGGAAGGTTATTTCCGGACCCCGGCGGGAGAGAAACGATGCTCGGCCGGTCAAATCGCGATTCTGCGCTCCGGAATCCCGCACGAGTACGGGACGGTGACGGGGCAGCAGTGGAACTTCGTCTGGGCGCACTTCGGCAAACTATCTGAAATCAGCTATTTGCCAGAAGAGGAGGTTCTCGTCACCGAGCTGCCGGAAGGAGAGACGCGCAAACGGGCTTACCGCGCGTTTCGCAGCCTGCTTCGCGATTCCCGGGAGCGTTCGGCCTATTGGCAGGCGCTGTTCGAGAACGCCATCCGCGAATTGCTGCTCCTCATGGCGCAGCGCCTGGAGAAACGGCTCGACCCTCGCATAGAGCAGGCTCTGCAGTTTCTGTCGCAGAACATGCAGGAGGAAATCCGTCTCGAACGCGTCGCCGCCGAGGTTGGCCTGTCCGCTTCCAGACTGTCCCACCTGTTCAAGCAGGAGATTGGCGTCGCGGTTCTCGACTATTTGAACGACATGAGGCTCCGGCAGGCCGTCCTGCTCATGCGTCACATGGGCAGATCGGCCACCGAAGCCTCTCTCGACGTAGGGTTTAACAATTACAATCATTTCGCCGCTTTATTCCGGCGCGCGTACGGGGTAAGTCCGCGAAGCTTCATCAGGCAGCCGCTCCCGCCGCCCGACTCGAAGGAGGAAGTCACTGATCGTTCCGGGGACAAATCCATTTGAGCCCCATCTTCTTCAGTTGGGGGCTCCAATCCGAAGGATGAGCCTGATCCGATATCACGGCATGAAGCTCTTGCAGCTCCACGATTCTCGCAACCGTCCGTTTGGCGATTTTGGAGGAATCCGCCAGCACGATCGCCGTCTCCGAGCATTCGATCAATTTCCGGGTAAACATCGCCTTCTCGTAATCGTAGCTGGTAACCCCGTTTTTAAGAGAGATTCCGTCGACGGAGATGAACGATTTGTTCACGTAGAAATCCTCCATCGTCTTCTCCGCGATCGGCCCGGTTGCCCGCAGATGCTGCGCGTTCACGACGCCCCCGATCAAGATGATCTTCGCATCGAACGTCCCGCGCTTTTGATATTCCAGCAGCCGCATCAGAGCCGGGATGGAATTCGTCAAGATCGTCAGTTGCTGCTTGTCCTCCAGAAAAGGAATCATCTGCAACACGGTGCTTCCCTCATCCAATACGATGACGTCGTTGTCTTCGACGAGCTGCGCGGCCAGCCCGCCGATTGTCCGCTTGGCTTCCACCTGAGTGGACTCCCTCTCGAGCATCGGGGGCTCCACCTTGGCGCCCGCTCTAACCGCCCCTCCGTATACCTTCTTCAACTTGTTGTCCTTCTCCAAGTCGTCGAGGTCTCTTCGAATCGTCTCGGTGGATACCTCGAAACGTCGGGCAAGCTCGCTTGCGATCACCTTCCCCTTCTCGTTAAGCAGGACCATAATGTCCCTTTTTCTTTCCTCACCGGCTAACGACACCCCGTTCATTCCCCCCGTCACTTTCCACTGCCTCGATACACGCTTCTATTTGCTCCAATGCCCACTTCATTTCCTCCCAATCGATCAGCAAGGAAGGTCTTAAAGTGATCACGTTGCCTTCGATGATCTTAAAAGCGACTCCCCTCTCCATGGCCCTATACATGACCCTTTCCGATTCGATCATCGCTTTTTCCTTATTACTCCTATTCTTAACGAGTTCTATGCCGATGTGCAACCCTAATCCGTAAATATGTCCGACGGAAGGGCGGCGTTCCTTCATCTCTTCGAGCCATTCCAGGGCTAGCCGACCGACCTCTTTCGCCTTCACCGGCAATTGATGCTTCTCCAAAACTTCGATCATGGCCAGGCCGGCGGCTGCGCAGATGCCGTTCTTCTCATGGGTGTAATGCCCGATGGAACGATGCTGCAGCACGTTCAGCCTCTCGCTCGCCACAATTCCCGCGAAGGGGAACAGGCCCCCTCCGAGAGATTTGCCGAGCACGAGTATATCCGGCGTCACGAACTGCTCGCAGGCAAACATGTTTCCGGTTCTGCCGAAGCCCTCGATGATCTCGTCGAAAATGAGCAGAGCCCCGTGCTTCTCGCACAGCTCCTTGACCCGAATCCAGAATGACGGACTCGGAATGATCGGCGTCGCGGACACCGGCTCGCCGATCACGCAGGCGATCTCGCCCTCCTTCTCGAACAAAATCTCCATCTGCCGAATGATTTCATCGTCCACGGCCTCTGGGGCAGAGAAGCCCCAAGGATTGCGATAATAATTCGGAAACTCGACATGCAGAGCTCCCGGCACCATCGGGCCGTTGCCGCCCTTGAACAGCTCCTCGCCGCCGATGCTGGACGCCTGAAAACCGTTGCCGTGATAGGAATCCCAGAAGGAGATCGTTTTCCATTTGCCCGTCGCCTGCTTGGCCAGCATGACCGCCATCTCGATCGCCTCGGACCCGCCCGGCGCGAACAGAACGCGATCCAGTCCCGGAGGCGTAATTTCGACCAGCTTCTTCGCCAGAGCGACGGCATGCTTGTTCGTATAGCGCCGCGGACTGAACGTGTTTTTCTCCCGCAGCGCCGAGATGACCGCCTCGATCACGTCGTCGTTATTGAAGCCTGCCGCGTGAACGCCGTTGCCGTGCATATCGATATATTTCTTGCCGTCCAGATCGTAAATGTGAATGCCCTCCGCCTTCGAAAGCGCTTGAAGCACCGGAGTGGACAGGCTCTGGTGCAGAAAATAAGCCGCATCCTCCTCCGCCAGCGCCCGCGTCTCCCCGCTCCAATGGCTATCGGTGTACTTGCGGCGAAGCTCCGTCGCGTTCACGTCTCCTTGCTCCTTGCTATAATCGCTCATCCGGAATGTTCCCTTCCTTTATCGATACTGCAGCAGATTCCGGCCATTGTCCGTCATGTCGAACAGGTGGAACTTGCTGCCCTTCAGCTTCAGCGCCAGCGTCTCGTCCGGACGAACCTCGAGCTCGTTATCCGACAGCAGCCGGACCATCGCAGGAAGCTTGTTGTGCGGATCGACGACCTTGATCAGCTTGCCGCTGCCCAGATGCTCCACCAGATCGACCTTCATCGGAATGGCCTGAGGATCGAAATCGGAACAGACGAGAATATCGTGCGGCCGGATTCCGAGCCGGACGGGCTTTCCGATATGCGCCGCATCCAACTGCCTGTCCTGAGGAATCGCATATTCGAACGCTGCGGTTACGACCGTCTGGCGTCCGTCTCTCACCTCCAGCGCGCCTTCGATCAGATTCATCGGAGGATTGCCCAAGAAGCTCGCCACGAAAAGGTTATACGGATGGTTGAACAGCTCGCTTGGCGGAGCGTACTGCTGAATCTTCCCGCCGTTGAGAATGGCGACCCGATCGGATATGGCCAGTGCTTCCTCTTGGTCGTGGGTAACGATGATCGTCGTAACGCCCAGCTTCCGCTGGATTTTGCGGATTTCGTCGCGAACGTCCAGCTTCAGGCGCGCGTCGAGATTGGACATCGGCTCGTCCAATAGCAGAATTTCCGGATTCTTCGATAACGCCCGCGCCATCGCCACGCGCTGCTGCTGGCCGCCCGAGAGCTGGGAGGGCTTGCGGTCCAGCAGATGATCGATCTGCAAAATTTTGCTCGTTTCCTTGGCCCGCTCGTACGCTTCCTGCTTGGGCATCTTCCTCTCCCGCAGCGGAAAAGCGATATTGTCCCTGACCGTCAAGTGCGGATACAGCGCATACGACTGGAACACCATGCCGATGTTCCGATCCTTCGGCTCCGTATGGTTGACCAGCTTATCGCCGAAATAGATTTCACCCGAGGTCGGTTTAAGCAGACCGGCCAGCATCATCAGCGTCGTCGTTTTGCCGCAGCCGGACGGACCAAGCAGGGCGACGAACTCTCCCTTCTTGATTTCCAGATCCAATCCGTCCACCGCCTTGCTCGTCTCCTGCTTGCTTCCGTATTCCTTTACGAGATTCCTTAAAGTAATCACGCCGATTTCGCCCCTCCCAAGTTCACCTTCATGAATACCTTCTGGGTGAAAATATAGAACACGACGATCGGCAGCGTGTAGAACAAGCCGATGGCCGTAATCAGTCCGTAGTTGATAATGTTGTTTTCCTTCGTGACCAGCCTGGACAGGTAACCCGCAAGCGTCAGCATATCGTCGTTGAAGATGAGCAGCTTGAACAGAAACCATTCTCCGTAAGCGCCGAGAAACGCGAATACGGCAATGGCGCCGATTCCCGGCAGGACGTAGGGGATCAGCACCTTCTTGAAGGCGCCCCACCGCGAACAGCCGTCCACCATGGCCGCCCATTCGATATCCCATGGGGCCTCGTCGAAAAATCCCTTCATGATATAGACCCTCCCGGGCAGCGAGCCGGTAATCGCCACCAGGATGACGCCCAGGTAAGTGTTGACCAGATTCATCTGCACGAGCAGAAAGAAGGTCGCGATAATGAGCGTAATGCCGGGGAAGGACCGCATGAGAAACAAAAACTTCATCGCCGACTTTTTCCCGATGAAATCCAGACGGGAGAAGGCGTAAGCCGTAGGCACGGAGACGGCCACCTCGATGAGCACGATCAGGCACGAATAGACGAGCGTATTCAGCACGATCGGCCAGATCATCGGAAGCTTGACTCCCGCATACTCTACCGGCTCGGAGAAGAAGGAGAAATTAGACAAGGAAAATTGTCCGGTCGTGAAGTTCATCGTCGACGCCAGAAAATACCAGACAATCATCGCTACGATCGGCAGCGTAAACAGCGTCATGTAAGTGTGTACGAGTAGCTTCTTGAGCGTCCCGCGCGACATGGGGCACCTCTTTCCATCCTAGTCTTCAATTCTCGACGGCTTGATCATCTGATCGAAATCGAACAGCCGCAGCAGCCACAGCGTAAGCACAAGGGAAATCAGAACGACGATCAACGATATGGCCGCGCCGTAGCCGTAATATTTCAGATTGAACGCCTGCTGATAAGCATAGAGGGACAACGTCGTCGTATCCCGCATCGGTCCTCCGCCCGTCAGCAGCATAATAAAGAAATACGAGGAGACGAAGCCGATCAGATCCGAGACGGTAATATACATTAAAGGCCACTTCAGAGTGGGCAGGATTATTTTCGTAATGACCGACTTCTCGCTCGCCCCGTCCACCCTAGCGGCCTTATACAGGTCCTCGGGAATCGAGCTGATCGCCGCGGACAGCAGAATCATCCCGCCGGAGACGGTGGAGACGATGGTCGCCAAGATGACGATCGCCATAGCGGCCTTCGTGAACCAGGAGACGGGATCGGACTCGATCCCGAAGCCAAGCAGGATTCGATTGACCAACCCGTCCTCGGTCGGGTCGAAGACGTATTTCCAGAAGGTGACGTAGACGACGGCCGGAATAATGCTCGGAATGAGCCAGAGCGTACGGTAGACGACCGCGGATAATTTGCCTTTGAGGAAGTATTGCGTGGCTATCGCTACGATTAGCGCGAACATCAGCGCCACCGCCAGCGTCAGCACGGCGAACAGCGCCGTATTCCACAAAATCCCGGGCAGATTGTAGTCGGAGAAGATTTTGCGGAAATTGTCCAGTCCTACGAAATTCGGCTTCATGGACGCATTCAGATCGGTAAACGACATCGCCACCGTCGCGACGGCGGGCAGCACGAAAAAGACGAACACGAGCGACGCGAACGGCAGAATAAACAAATAGGGATATATTTTTTTGCGCAACGGCTTTTTGTAGGCCTGCGGAATCGGCGCAGCATCCATACCCGCTCTCCGCCCCTTTCTTCCTCATGATAGGGAAAGGCGCTCTAACCGGGATTAGAGCGCCTTTCCGCGGCGGCGCGAGTCCTCCGCCATTCCCGATTTATTCGGCGATGAGACGATCAGCGGGCACGTTCTGCTTGACGTCGCGGCTGAACAGCTCGAACGCTTGCTCCGCCGTGCGGCCTTTGGTCAGAATCGCGTCAACGCCGAGCGTGTAGGATTTCGTGTATACCGCATAGTCCGGTTGCGCCGGACGCGTGCGCGTGAATTCCAGCAGATAAGCGTGATCCTTGTAGAAATCCATCGCCTTGAAGCGATCGTCCTGCTGCGCTTCCGGCGTCACCGGGAGCTTGCCGCTCGTAAGCGTATGGTTGATTTGCAGATCCGGATCCAGCACATGCTCGATCAGCTTCTGAACGTATGGCATTTTCTCGTCGTCGACCTTGGAGCCGACATAGATCATCGCCGGGTTGCTGAAGGAGACAGGTTTGCCGCCCTTCTCCGCGGACGGGATCGGAATCCAGACCACATTTTCCTTGAACCAGGCGTTGTAGCCATCCGCGTCCCCTTCCATGCCGGCCGCTTCGCGCATCATCTGGTAAAATTCAGTACGGGCAAACTCTGCGAAAATCTCGCCTTTCACGAACATCGGAGCCGCCTTGTCGGTATCCACATCGCCGATGCCCTCGGTAATAACGCCCCGCTTCACTGCGTCGGCCCAGAACTCGTACACCTTCTTCGTCTCGGGGGTCAGCACCATTTTGTTCTGTTCCGGATTATAGTTATAGTTGCCGAACGCATAGTTCCAGCCCTCGAATCTTGTATCCTCAACCGCGAAGCCGATCTTCGTCAATCCTTTGCTTTTCGCCTGCTCCGCAAGGGAGACCAGATCGCCGAACGTGAAATCCCCGGCGTCGACCCGCGTCTTCAGACCGTCGATCTGCTCGTCCGGCCATCCGAGACCCAGCAGCGCTTTACGGCTGATGAATATCGGGGAGGCATCCATGTCCTGAATCGCGCCGTAATAATGCCCTTCGTATTTCATCATGTTCGTGTAGGATTCCGGTACGCTCTTGAACACTTCGGAGTCTTTCACCCAGTCGACTTCGCGAATGAGTCCCCCGTCGAGCTGCCAGCCGATGTCGACGCTGGAATTAATGAAGACGTCCGCCGTCTTGCCGGCCTGCGCCTGAAGGATGAGCTCGTCGTCACCGACGCCCGGCCACCAATCGATCTTCACTTGAACGTTGTCGGACTTCAGTTGCTCGTTCAGGCGCTTCTCCGCTTCGAGAAAATTGTCCTTGCGGGCTCCCCACGTGTTCTCGCGAACGGAGATCGTGACGACCTTTGCTTGCGTGGTTCCGCTTGCGCCGGCTTCCTGACCGCCGGGGCTCGCCGATGGAGACGATGAACCGCCGCTCTGTCCGCACCCCGCCAGCAATCCCATGCACATGACGGCAACCGCCGTCCTACCCATCCATTTTTTCATCTTGCTCCTCCTCATGGCCTGTATGACTGCCTCACAACCTTGAGTATAAGGCCCTCTTGTAAATACAGGATTAAACCCACGTAAATTTCATGCTTTATTGTTGATTTATATGTTATCATGTTGTTTTATGACTTCATCAAGGATATCCAGCGCTTGCTCCAACTGAAGCTGCGAGGTAATCAAGGGGGGTACGAGCGTTAGCACATTTCCGCTGGCGACCTTGAAGCTCAGTCCTCGCTCCAGGCAGGCGTACATGATGCTTTCCGCTTGCTCCACCGCTTTTTCCTTCGTCCTCCTGTCGGTAACCAGCTCGATTCCGGCGAGCATGCCCTTCACGCGCACGTCGCCGATCAATCCGTACCGTTCCTTCATGTCCGAAAGACGACGTTCCAGCCAATGCCCCATTCGCGTCGCATGCTCAAGCAGGCCGTTATCCTCGATATATTCGATAGTCGCCAGCGCCGCGGCACAGCCGAGCGAGCTTTTTTCATGGGTATAATGCCCCAGCGAAATGTCCTGGGCCACGTCCAGATGCTCCCGAGCGACAATGCCCGCCATCGGGAACACGCCGCCCCCGAAGCCCTTGCCGATGACAACGATATCGGGCACGATCCCGTAGTGCTCATGAACGAACATCGTACCGGTTCGTCCGAAGGCCGTCGGAATCTCGTCGAAGATGAGCAGTACGCCGTAGCGATCGCATAATTCGCGCAGCCTCTTATAGTAAGCTTGCGGCGGAATCTGCACATCCGTGCTGCGAATCGGCTCCAGAACGATCGCGCACACATCGTCCTCCCGCTCCAGCATGAACTCCAGATAGTCCAGGTTTTTGGAGCCGGCATCCTCGCCTTCGCCGAAGAGGGAGCGATAGGCGTTGTAGGGCATCATATGCTCGGTTCCCGGCAGCAGCGGGCCGATTCCATGGCGGAACACTCCTTCGCCGCCGATCGAGATCGTATCCAGCCCGGCTCCGTGGAACGAATCCCATGCCGAGATCGTCTTGAACTTGCCGGTTGCCTTCCGCGCCAGCTTCAGCGCCATTCCGACCGCCGCCGTTCCGCTCGGCGCGAACAGCACCTTGCCGAGGTCCCCAGGGGCCAGCTCGACCAGCCTGCGGGCCAGCCGAACCGCGATCGGATTCGTATAGCGGCGCGGCAGAAACGGAAGCTCGTCCATCTGCCGCTTGACCGCATCCAGCACATAGCGGTTTTTGTACCCGACCTGGTGCACGCCGTTGCCGTGAAAATCCATCAGACGGCGGCCGTCCATGTCCTCGATGAAGATGCCCTCCGCGTTCACGATCGCATTCAGGCAGGGCGTGGACATCGA
>JAEZZE010000165.1 GCA_023418755.1 Bacillota bacterium
TTCCAGGAAATCTGGGAGCGGGACGGCCTCCCCGGACTTAACGGGATCGTCGACGTCTGCCAGTCGCTGGAGCGGATGAAGGAGGAAGGGGGGCGTCTGCTGAGCGAGTTGGCCGCCAAGCTGCAGGAGGAGCAGGACAAGCGCCAACACGCCGCGATCATTCGGGAAATGCGGAAATATATCGAGCAGCAGTATCAAGATCCGAATATGTCGCTTGAATATTTGAGCGACAAGTTCAGCATCGGTCCGAAATATATCAGCAAGCTGTTTAAGGAGCAGACCGGCGACAAGTTCGTCGATTTTCTGATCGACATCCGGATGCAGAACGCCCGCCGGCTGCTGGAGGAGACGTCCAGCTCCGTGCAGGAGATTGCGGACCGGGTCGGTTACTTGAACGCCATCTCGTTCAGCCGCGTCTTCCGTCGGGTCGCGGGCTGCTCGCCGAGCGAATACCGCGAAGAGCTTGCCAGGCGGCAGGCCGAGTAAAATTTGAAAAACGTATGGCGGTAGAAAACGGTTCGGCGGATAAAACGGCAACAAGGCAGCCTGGGCGACGGCCCGGGCTGCCTTGTTTATTCGGCGCGGCGAAAAACGTTCGGCCTTCGATTAATGTATCTTGCCGCTTGCGTCGGCAGCCCCCTAGAATGGCACTAAGCAGCCGAGGATTCAACTGGAAAGGAGCACCGGTCTATGACAAGTCTGACAGAGCAGCCGATCGCGGCCTCCAAATTACCGACAAGAGGGGGCGGGCCTGCGCGCCACGCGTACAAGCAGATCAAACGCCATTGGCAGCTGTACGCCGTTATTGCTTTACCGATTCTTTATTTGATCCTTTTCAAGTACGTTCCGATGGCCGGCGTCCTGATCGCATTTAAGGATTACAACGTCGTTCAGGGCATATGGGGTAGCCCATGGGCAGGCTTTAAGTATTTCAACCAATTTCTTGATTCCCCAAACTTTTGGCAATATATGAAGAATACGCTGGGGATCAGCCTATACGGATTAGCGGTCGGCTTTCCTGCGCCGATCCTGCTCGCTCTGGCGCTAAACGAGGTGCGCAACGGGGTCTTCAAGAAAAGCGTCCAACTGATCACCTATGCGCCTTACTTCATCTCGACCGTCATTATGGTCTCGATACTCGTTCTGACTTTGTCTCCGAACGTAGGGATCATCAGCAAGTTTTTCCAATCGCTTGGCGTTGAGAATACGAATTTCATGGGCATGCCGGGACTGTTCAAATCGATCTACGTTTGGTCGGACGTGTGGCAGTACACCGGCTACGGGGCGATCATCTACATCGCGGCGTTGGCCGGGGTCAATCCCGAGCTGTACGAATCGGCCAAGGTGGACGGGGCTTCGCGAATTCAGAAGATCATCAACATCGATATTCCCGGCCTGATTCCCGTATCGACGATTTTGCTTATTCTGAATCTCGGCAACGTGATGAAGCTCGGCTTCGAGAAAGTATACCTGATGCAAAACCCGCTGAACCTGCAAACCTCCGAAATTATATCAACCTACGTGTACAAGGTCGGCTTGCTCAGCTCCAGCTTCAGCTTCTCGACGGCGATCGGCCTGTTCAATTCGATCATTAATTTAATTCTGCTCGTGTCCGTCAACTTCTTGGCGAGAAAGCTGTCGAGCAACAGTCTATGGTAACGGGGAGGGAGACACGATGGCCAGAGCATCGGTAATTCGCGAATCAAGCGGAGATCGGCTGTTCATTATCGGAGTTTACGCGCTGTTGACGGCCGTGCTGATTCTTATTTTGCTTCCGCTGATGTACATTGTCAGCTCCTCCTTCAGCTCGCCCCAAGCCGTCGTCTCCGGAAGGGTATGGCTGCTTCCGGTCGACTTTACGCTGGACGGCTATACGGCCGTGTTTCGCAATCCGCAGATCGGCACCGGGTATTTGAATTCGGTCATCTACGCGGTCGTCGGAACGACGGTCAACGTCGTCATGACGGTGATGCTGGCATACCCGCTGGCCAGAAAAACGTTCTACGGGCGCAATGTCATCATGGTGCTGCTGATCGTGACGATGATTTTCGAAGGCGGATTGATTCCTTACTATTTGCTCGTCAAAAACTTGCATTTGCTGGATACGCGCTGGGCGATGATTTTGCCGGGAGCGTTAGCGGTGTTCCAAGTCATCGTCGCCCGCACCTTCTTCCAAACGACGATTCCGGATGAGCTCGCCGAAGCGGCGGAACTGGACGGATGCAACGATATCCGCTTTATTCTTCGTATCGTGCTGCCGTTGTCCAAGCCGATTCTCGCCGTTATGTCGCTTATGTACGCCGTCGGTCATTGGAACGCCTACTTCGATGCGCTGATTTTCCTGAGATCGGCCGACTTGTTCCCGCTTCAGATCGTGCTGCGCAACATTCTCATATTGAATACGATCGATCCGTCGATGGTATCGAACGTCGATATTTTGCTGGCGCAGCAGGGATTAAAAGATTTGCTGAAATACTCGCTTATCGTCGTCGCCAGCCTGCCGGTGCTGATTATCTATCCGTTCGTGCAAAAGTACTTCGTAAAAGGCGTCATGATCGGTTCCTTGAAGGGGTAGAGCGATAGCGCCATTAAAGGAGGTGAGGCGGGAAAAGGGCGGTTGCGGGCGCAAGCGGATTCGCGGTTATGCCGTATGTCTCGTAAGGGAAATTCAATCCTAAGCAGATAATAAGGAGGAGTCACTTCTAATGAACGGACGGAATCGCCGCATGGCGTATGCAATGGCATTCGTATTGATCTGTACGCTTATCCTGGGCGCATGCAGCAGTAAATCCGGCAATTCTGCCTCGCCTTCCGGCAGCGCCAGCTCGTCTTCGTCGCCGTCCTCGTCTCAGCCTGAGACGCAAGATGAGCTGTTCACGCCGGTAGGCACCTATCCGATCGTGACGAAGCAGATGAAGCTGAAGATGTTCGCTCCGCAATACCCCAGCATCGAAAACATGGAGACGAACACCTATACGAAATACGTCGAGGACAAAACGAACATCAAAATCGAATGGGATCTGGTGCCGGACAATGCGCTCAACGACCGGAAGCAGTTGATGCTGGCGAGCGGAGACTATCCGGAAGTGATTTTGCACGGCAACCTGACGAAAGACGAACAGATGAAATACGGCAAGCAGGGCGTGTTCCTGCCGCTCAACGATCTGATCGAGCAGTACGCGCCGAACATCAAGCAGGCGATCGAAGATCTTCCTTACCTGAAGGGATCGATCACCGCTCCGGACGGCAATATCTACGCGCTGCCGCAGATCAACGAATGCTACCACTGCAACTTTGCCATGAAGCTTTGGATCAACAAGACGTGGCTGGATGAGCTGGGGCTGCAGATGCCGACGACTACCGACGAGTTCTACGAGGTGCTCAAGGCGTTTAAGGAACGCGATCCGAACAAAAACGGCAAGCAGGACGAAATTCCGCTGACGGGCTCCGACGAGATGTGGGCGGGCAACATCTCCGCGTACTTGATGAACGCGTTTATTACCGACGATTACGTGGATAAGGACAGCGGCAGCTTCCTCTTCGTCAGAGACGGCAAGGTCGATCTGGCCGCCAATAAGGAGGAATGGAAACAGGGGCTTCAGTACCTGAACAAGCTGTATTCGGAAGGCCTGATCGACTCCGCTGCCTTTACCCAGAATGCCGACGCCATTCAGCAGATCGGCAACCGCGAGCCGGACAACATTATGGGCGCGATTACGACCGCGTTGATCAGCTATGCTTTATCGCCGGACGACAAGCATCCGCGCCATAAGGACTACGTGACGCTGCCGCCGCTGAAAGGACCGAACGGCGTGCAGCAAACGCTGAATTTTGCCGGGATCAGCCGCTCGCAGTTCGCGCTGACGAACAAAGCGACGAAGGAGCAGCAGATTGCCGCGATCCGTCTGGTCGACTTCCTGTTCACCGAAGAAGCCATTGTGCTTCAGGAGCGCGGACCGGAGGGCAACGACTGGCGCAAGGCGGAACCGGGCGAGCTTGGCATGGACGGCAAGCAGGCGAAGTATGCGACGATTCCGAAGGCGGCGGAGAAGACGACGCATAACGACGGCTGGGAGCAGATCGGCCCGTCCCTGCGTACGTACCAGTACCGCGATTCGTGGATGGCTCCTCAAGACCCGTTGGCAGAAGGCTCGTACGAGGTTCGTCTGAAGCGGGAATCGCAGAATTACGAGCCGTTCGCCTCCGACGAACTGTATCCGGGCAGCGTGTTCATCGCGCTTGAGGACACGGAGATCGCGGCGCAGCTCAGAACGACGATTCGCGATTACATCAAGAGCAACATGGCTCAGTTCATTACGGGCAATAAGGACATCGACAAAGACTGGGACAGCTACGTCAAAGGCTTTGACGGCTTGCAGACCGACAAATATATCCAAATTCATCAGAACGCGATTGCCGTTCGCTAGGAGCTAACGATGGCGCAAGAGGAGCAGGTTGTAGAGGCAGGGGTGCATCATTTCGGCAAGGAAGAGGAGTGGGTGAAACCGGAGGACCCGCTGCTGCTCGAACGGCTGGAATGGTTCAAGGATCAGAAGCTCGGTCTGATGATGCATTGGGGACCGTATTCGCAGCTTGGCGTCGTCGAATCGTGGGCGCTGAGCGACGAGGACGCCGACTGGTCGCGCGAAGGCATCGACTGGGAGACGGACGGCGAGAACTTCAAGCGCGAATATTTCAGACTTAACCGGACGTTTAATCCGATTCGGCTTCAGCCCGAAGCTTGGGCGAAGCTGGCGGCGGATTCGGGCTTTAAGTACCTGCTGTTCACGACGAAGCATCACGACGGCTTCTGCATGTGGGATACGCATACGACGGAGTACCGCGTCACAGGGCCGGACTGTCCTTTCCACACGCACAAGCATGCGGACATTTGCCGCGAGCTGTTCGACGCGTTTCGCAGCGAAGGCTTGGCGATTGCCGCCTACTTCTCGAAGGCCGACTGGCACACGCCTTACTACTGGGCTCCGGGCATGGCCCGGGGGCAGACGACGTGGCGCGGTCCGTCCTACGACCCGGCCGAATATCCTTGGCTGTGGGAGCGGTTCGTACAATTCACCCACGAGCAGATGAATGAGCTGCTGACGCGTTACGGCCGGATCGACGTGCTGTGGCTGGACGCCGGCTGGGTACGCTCCGGCGGCCGGGTAAGCCAGGATATCCGGCTGGGCGAATTCGTAGAGCGCGCCCGGCAGACGCAGCCGTGGCTGTTGGCCGCAGACCGTACCGTAGGCGGTCCGTACGAGAACATCGTCACGCCGGAGCAAGCGATTCCGGCTCGTCCGATGAATATTCCATGGGAGAGCTGCATTACGCTTGGAACGTCTTTCTCCTTCCGTTACGAGGACGAATACAAGTCGACCCGCCGTCTCGTGCATATGCTGCTGGAGATCGTCTCCAAGGGCGGCAATCTGGCTCTGAACGTCGGCCCTCAGCCGGACGGCCGCCTGCCGGAAGGCGCGATCAAGCGCATCAAGGAGCTTGGCGCGTGGCTGGAGCAATACGGCGAAGGCATTTACGGAACGCGGCTGTGCGATCCGTATTTCACGGGCGAATGGGCGTTTACGGGCAAGGGCGACCGCGTCTATGCCTACAGACTGTACCCGGACGAGAAAACGCCGGTAACGGAGGAGCTAGTTATCCCGTATACGCGGGAAGCTGTCGTCGTAGAGGAGCTGGGTTCCAATCGGCGACTGGAGTTCGAGCGGAGCGGCGAGGGAATCCAGGTTCGTCTGCCGGGCGGATGGACTGCCGGCGAAGCGCCGATCGCTCAAGCCTTTCGAATCTTGGCCCGATAGACGGTAAGCGGACGGCCTCGCGGATTCTTTGCACAGGATCGTGAGAGCCGTCTGCCCGCGTTGGCTCTGCACCCGAAGCATCCGTCGAGCTAGGCATTAGCATCTTCCTCGTGATGTCCAAACCTCTGTTGAATGTCCCTCATACGTTGTAGGGGAGTCATAACATTCAACTAGGAGGCTGTGAAGGATGGAGGAAATGTATCATTTATGCAGACGTCATATCAACTGCAGAGTCAGATTGCATACGCGCTGCGGGTGTTATGAAGGCGTGATCGTGAACGTGGATAGGGACAACGTCTATTTAAGAACTTCCGGAGGCGTGCGAATCTCGGGAAAAGCGCAAATTTCGGGCTGGTTCGGCCCCGGCTTCGGATTCGGAAGCGAAGAAATTTTGACGTTGTCGTTGTTTACGCTGCTAGCAATTGCCCTGATCTGACATACCCGTTTCATTGCAGAAACCTCGCGATTGCCGGAAGGCATTGCGGGGTTTTTGACTTTGAGAAAATAAAGCGTTTCGGAACAATATTGACAATGATAATCATTATCAATTAAAATGTGGTCGAGAACAACACAGGACATCCGGACGCCGGTATTGGCGGGAGCGAAGGAACAATCGGGAGGGGGCAGTCTGCTATGGCGAACATCGTTGTGATCTATGCGAGTCTGACGGGCAATACGGAGGAGATGGCCGACGCGATCGCTTCGGGCTTGCGCTCGTAAGGCGCCGAGGTGGTCGTCAAGTCGGTCATGGACGCAAACGCCGCAGAGCTGGGACGGTACGACGGCGTTCTGCTCGGCGCTTATACGTGGGGAGACGGAGAGCTTCCCGACGAATTTCTCGATTTCTATGAAGAAATGGACGATATCGAACTGAGGGGCCGCAGTGCGGCGGCGTTCGGCTCGTGCGACTCCTGTTATCCGGCATACGGCGCGGCGGTCGATCTGCTGGCCGACAAACTGAAGGAGGCGGGAGCGGACATCGTTCTGCCCGGCTTGAAAGTCGAATTGTCCCCCTCCGCGGAAGACTCGGAAACGTGTGCGCGGTTCGGAAGCGAATTCGCCAAGCTCGTCTCGAACGAAGCTTCTCATCCTTAGCCAAGGTTTTGCGATAAGGAGGACCAGACTATGGGACTATTGTATAAAATTTATCAAACCTTACAGGAAGGACACGAACGGGAAGCAGATGCGACGGACGACCGATCCGGGATGGAGGATGAAGCCTCGGCGGCCGACTTTCCCGTCTCGCTGGCGCAACTGCTGGCCAATCCCGTCGGCGGGGAGTCGGGAGAGCAATCCTGATCGTTCGAGGCGCGGAGGCTGTCCCACAAGCGCTTCAAGTTGCTCTGAGAGATTATCGATGATTAAGGTCCAAGGGGTATGTACCTCCTTCCGATGCTATACGCCCCTGAAATGGGAATGGTAAACCCGTTATAAGGTGATTTCAGGAGCGTATGAGGCAGTCTCCAGGAGGTACATACCCCTTACTTTGTATCGATCATCCCAAGCAACTCTGCTTATGGGTCAGCGTCCTTGCTATGCGCAGCCCCCCGTTCAGGAACGCCGCGACGGCATTCCCGAACCAGACTCCCCCCGATTCCAGAAAATGACCGAACCACGGCAGAAGCCGCATGCGCTATAATTGGAGGAATAGCTTGACTTGCCGGGGAGGCCCGCATCATGAATTCCGCATTGCGCCGACTTCCGTTTCGTTCCCTTAGATCGAAGCTCGCGCTGCTGCTGATCGTCGCCACGGTCATTCCGATCGTGCTGATCGAATACATTTCATACAGGTGGATCTATATCGTTCAGACGGAAAAAATAGAAACCGAATGGGTGGAGAAGGCGGAGCGGGAGCGGGACGGACTGGAGCGCAAATTGGAGGAGCTGGCCCGCGTCTCGCAGCTGCTGGACGTCGAAGGGGGGATCGGACGCGAAGTCGTGCGATTCATCTCCAGCGACGATTCCTACGAGCGCTCGATGCTGTATCGCGATATTACCGATTCGATCGCGAACGTCAACTTCTCCAATCCGAACCTTGCAGGGATGTTTTTCTACGCGCCGGGGCTGGAGGAGCCGCTGTTGTTTCCCAACTCGACCAGTCCGATCTCGTTCGCCGAGGAGGACCTGGTCCCATTTTACAATCAGAAGGCGTTTACGTACTACGGACCGCACCCGTCCGCGGCGGCGGAAAGGGAGGGAGAACCGGTGTTTTCCCTGCTGCGGAAATTGGATTATGGCCAAGGGAGATTGCTGTACGCCTACATCGAGACGGGAATCGGCGGGCTGGAGTCGCTGTTCGAGACGGAGCCGCGGGGGGATTCCGGCAGAGCCTTTCCCGTCTATCACGCTCTAGCCGATCCCGACGGCCGCGTCGTCTACAGTAATCTCGAAGAAGGGCCGACAGCCGTCGGACAACCGTTCCGCCAGCCCGCGGAGCAGTACCAGACGTTCCGGGCGGAGGGCCGGCACGGCTGGACGGTGTATCAGCTCATCCCGAGGTCCGACTACGACCGGGAGATGAACAAATGGCTGAAGCAGTTCGCGCTGTTCGCCTCTTTGTCGCTGCTCGTCGGCATTTCCTTGGCGTGGCTGATCTGGAGAATGGTGTACCGGCCGATCCGGATCATCAACCGCGAGATTTCCAGGTTCAGCTACAATCAGACGCCCGCGGAGACGGCGGCTACGGGGCTTCCCGAGTTCGACCGCATTCTCGACAACTTCCAATCGATGGGGCGGCGCATCGCGGAACTGATTCTCGATATCGAGGACAAGGAAAAGCGAAGGGGACAGCTCGAGGTGGAGAAGCTTCTCGTGCAGATCAATCCGCACTTCCTGCACAATACGCTGAACACGATCCAGTGGCTCGCTCGCATGCAGGGTCAGGCGAATATCGCGAAGCTCGTGTCGGTGTTCACCCGGGTGCTGCATTACAATCTCGGCAAAAAAACGATCATCGTCACCGTGCGCGAAGAAGCCGAGGCGATCCGCGACTATATCGAGCTGCAAAACATCCGTTACGACCATTCCTTCAACGTGCGCCTGGACATCGACGAGGAAGCGCTCGGCACCCCGATCCCGAGGTTTATTTTGCAGCCGCTCGTGGAGAACGCTCTCTACCACGGCTTCGACGGAGACGAAGGGGGCGCGATCGACGTGACGATCGCCAGGGCGGGCCGGACGCTGCTGCTGCGGGTGAGCGACAACGGCAAGGGTATTCCCGACGGTAAGCTGGCCGACATGCTGGAAGATCGCGGCGAACGGAAAACCGGGCTCGGCATCGGCCTTCGCTATGTGAAGCAGATGCTGGCCGTCTATTACGGAG
>JAEZZE010000176.1 GCA_023418755.1 Bacillota bacterium
ATATAATGGGCAACCCGATTACGGTTCCGGCCATTGAGGCAAGGATAGATTCGGCAAACGGAATGCCGCCGATCAGCAATACCCCCGCATACTGAAATAGGCGGTCCCATTCACTTAAGCGCTCTACTACAAATTGTAACATATCTCGAGTCAATTTTTTCTTCCTCCCGTTTGTTGTTAGGTGTGCTGAACATCCGCAAGTCAGCTTATAAAAATGGTAATAAAGCCCCCCTGTTGCGTGCTACCAACCGGCAGTTGCGTCTTGTCAACTTGACGTTGCAATCCTGTAATTTCTTTAAACATGCGCTCCCTTTCAATCAATAGGTGTCAGAATTTGAGTTCGATAACGGGTGGGATTTGCTCGCATTCAGATTCACGGATAACGCATTGATTTCTGAGTTGGCACAGAAGGCGAATGCCCAAACGATGGGTACGGGAATCATTTAAGAAAAAGAGTTGAAGGTGAAATTTGTCGAATTGTTACAAAACAAATTGTATTTTATCGAATTATGTCATAGAATGTTGTCTAATACTGGAACACACTTTTAACTCCTGTTATTGGAAATACATATTCTTCCTTATAGATAGCGTGCTCGTTGATTGGAGGGACATCATGGACAATTACTTGGACAATTCGATCATCGAGATGTTCTTCTTTGAATCGGAGCAGCTCATAGAACAGATGGATCGGGCCGTACTGCAGGCTGAGCAATCGGGAGAGTATTCGACGGAGCTAGTCAACGAAATTCTTCGCGCGATGCACACGATCAAGGGCTCAGCCGCCACGATGAATATTGAGAACATCGCGGCTCTTGCGCATTCGCTCGAAGACGTATTCCATTATCTGAGGGAACATAAGCCGGCTGAGGCCGACGATTCCGAATTGACCGACCTCGTGCTTGAGGGAAGCGACCTGATTAAGGTCGAACTGTACAAGCTGAAGAACGGGGAAAATAATGACGGAGATGTAAGCGGTATCATTGCTAGGGTCAAGAAGTTCCTTGCCAGCCTGGAAGCCGGTCGAACGGCCGCCGACGCGATGCCGGACATCACGCCGGCTTCGGCAACGGCGGAAGAGCCGCCGGGGGAGTCAAGCCCATTGGGCAAAGCGTACTATGCGCTCCTCACCTTCAACGAAGACGACGGAATGGAGAATGTTCGCGCATTCACGGTCGTTCATCATCTCCGCGATCTGGTAGAAGAGCTTCGATACGAACCAGCGGATATTATTGAGAACGCAGCATCCGCCGTGACGATCCGGGACGAGGGATTCCGAATCTGGTTCCGAAGCGCCGTTACGGACGAAGAGCTGCATCAATTTTTCAGCCGGGCGTCAAACGTGAAGACGTTCGAACTGTTGGAGCGGAACGAATCGGATTGGGCGCGCGCGAACGAACTATCGGTAACAAACGCGGGTTTAGAAGCCGCGCAGCAGCAAGAATTACACGCGCAGTCGGCGCCGGCAAGGGTACCGGACCGGGACGATCAGGCCGTTGTCCAGCAAAGCATCATCAGCGTGAACGTGTCGAAGCTGGATAAGCTGATGGATCTTGTAGGGGAGCTAGTCATCGCCGAGGCGATGGTGACGCAGAATCCCGACCTGAAAGGGCTGCAGTTGGACAACTTCATGAAGTCGGCCCGTCAGCTCCGGAAAATATCGGGCGAAATCCAAGATATGGTCATGTCGATCCGCATGGTGCCGCTTACCGCGACATTCCAAAAGATGCAGCGTATCGTCCGGGATATGTGCAAGAAGCTGGGCAAGGATGTCCGCCTTCATATCGTTGGCGACGAGACCGAGGTCGACAAGAATATCATCGAGCGCATTTCCGACCCTCTCATGCATATTATCCGCAACGCGATTGATCACGGCATCGAGACCTCGGACGTCCGCTCGGCCGCCGGCAAGGAGCGAGCGGGTAACATCACATTGGAAGCCCGCAATGCCGGAAGCGACGTCTTCATCATCGTCCGGGACGACGGAGGCGGCTTGGACAAGGAGCGCATCCTGGCCAAGGCGAGTCGCAACGGCTTGCTGCATAAGCCCGAACAAGACATGACGGATAGAGAAATCTATTCGTTGATCTTCCTGCCGGGCTTCTCGACCAAAGAGAACGTAAGCGAGTTCTCGGGCCGCGGCGTCGGGATGGACGTCGTCTCCCAGAACATCGAAGCGGTCGGGGGGGCCGTGTGGGTGGAGAGCGAACCGGGAAGAGGCTCGGACGTTTACTTCAAAATTCCGCTGACGCTCGCCATCATCGAAGGAATGAACATTCGGGTTGGCGAATCGCGGTACACGATTCCGATTACGGCGATTAAGGAGTCCTTCCGCCCCTCCGACACGGATATCGTCCGGGATCCGAACGGGACGGAAATGATTATGGTGAGGGGATTTTGCTACCCGATCGTCCGTCTCCACGAACGTTTTCGCGTCAAGGGCGGCATCAGCGACTTCTCGTCGGGCATCATGATTATGGTTGAGAACGAGACGTCCACCTTCGGCGTCTTCGCGGACGAATTGATCGGTCAACAGCAGGTCGTCGTCAAGTCGCTGCCGGACTATATTCGAATGCAGCGCCGCATCAGCGGATTGGCCGGCTGCACGCTGCTCGGCGACGGCAGCGTCAGTCTCATTCTCGAGGTCGAGAAGTTGAACTGAACCTTACGGAGCTCACGAAAGGAGATGAAGATCATGGCAAGGAACGTCGAAGATGAGATCGGTTTCGAAGAGGACACGCAGAAAGGGAAGTACTTGACGTTCTCTCTGGACACGGAATACTACGGGATAGAGATCAAGCACGTCACCGAGATTATCGGCGTACAGTCCATTACCGAGGTTCCCGAGATGCCGGAGTATATTCGCGGCATAATCAACCTGAGAGGAAAGATTATTCCCGTCATGGACGTCCGGCTTCGGTTCAAGAAGCCGTTCCGAGCGTATAACGATCGCACGTGCGTCATCGTCGTCGAGATCCGCCAGATGTCGATCGGGCTAATCGTCGATCGCGTATCGGAGGTACTATCCATTCCCGAGAAGGAAATCGTGGCGCCTCCGGAGATAAAGCAGGTAAACCATACGTATATAACGGGAATCGGCAAGGTCGGAGGCGACGTGAAGCTGATTCTGGATTGCGACAAGCTGCTGAACCATGAGGACGGCGAACAACTCAATTCAATAGACGATGAGGGATGACACGATGAACAGACTACTACGGAATCTCAGAATTGGCCAGAAGTTGTATATCGGGTTCGGAGCGGTGCTTGCCGTCCTGATCGCGATGTCGATTCTCTCTTACGTCAACTTCTCGAAACAGAACGAAACGGCGAAGTGGAACGATCATACGTATGAAGTGCTGCTTGAACTGGAGGCCCTTACGGCGGACATGGTGGACATGGAAACCGGGCAACGCGGGTACTCCCTAACCGGCGACGAGAAGTCGCTCGAACCGTTTCTAGCCGGCCAGAAGAACTTCGGCGTCCAACTCTCGAGAGTCAAGGAGCTGACGTCCGACAACCCGAAGCAGCAATCGATCATGGATCAAATAGAAACGAAATCGCTGGAATGGCAGGCTGTCGCCAACGAAGCGATCAAACTACGCAAACAGGTAGTCGAAGGCACGAGCTCGATGGACGCCGTCGTCCGCGCGGAACAGGAGGCAAGAGGCAAAGCGTTCTTCGACGAGTTTCGCGCCTTAATCGCGCAGAGCGAGGATATGGAGCGGACGCTGCTTGCCGAACGGAGTCAGGACAACCTCGAACGGCGGAACATGACGAACCTTACGCTCATTATCGGCACGCTGGTCGCCGCGGCATTGGCGGCCATCATCGCCTTAGTCATCACCCGCATGATCACGAAACCCATTCATGAGGTGAATCAAGCCGCGAAAAAGATGGCAAGCGGCAATCTCGATATCGACATCTCCGTCAAGTCGAATGACGAAATCGGCGATTTGTCGAGAGCGTTTCAAGAGATGGCGGACAGCATTAACGAAGTGTTGACGAACATCAGCCTTTCGGCGGAGCAAGTCTCTTCGGGTTCGAAGCAAGTGTCGGGTTCCAGTGTCGCGCTCTCCCAAGGGGCGACGGAACAGGCAAGTTCGATCGAGGAGTTGACCGCTTCGCTGGAAGAGATCGGCTCCCAGACGGATTTGAACGCGCAGCACGCGACGGAAGCCAACACGCTTGCCGAGTCGGTGAAGTTGAAGGCTGTCGAAGGGGACGATCAGATGAAGGCGATGCTCCGTTCGATGGACGAGATCAACGAGGCGTCGAGCAACATTTCGAAGATTATCAAAGTCATCGACGAGATCGCCTTCCAGACGAACATCCTGGCCCTTAACGCGGCCGTCGAAGCGGCGCGTGCGGGACAGCACGGCAAAGGGTTCGCGGTCGTCGCCGAAGAAGTGCGCAACCTCGCCGCCAGATCGGCAAGCGCCGCGAAAGAAACGACCGACTTGATTGAGGGCTCGATCAAGAAAGTGGAAGGCGGCACGAGAATCGCGAATGCGACTGCGACGGCGCTTAACGAAATCGTAAGCGGCGTATCGAAAGTCGCGGTGCTCGTCGACCAGATCGCATTGGCTTCCAACGAGCAAGCATCGGGTATCGCGCAAGTCAATCAAGCCATCTTCCAAGTCTCGCAAGTCACGCAGACGAACTCGGCAACTTCGGAAGAGACCGCAGCCGCCAGCGAGCAATTGTCCGGCCAGGCGGCGAAGCTGAAGGAGCAGGTCAACCGGTTCGTACTTAAAAAGGGCGTCGGGTACGGAGCCTATCGGGTCAAGGAAGAGATGAGCCCGGAAATCCGCGAGATGCTCGACCGATTGTCCGGCAGCAACCGGGAAGCCGCGGCCGGCAGAGAAGCGATGGAAGCGTCGGGCAGGAAAATCGTGCTCAGCGATCAAGAATTCGGCAAGTATGGATAATCGAAAGCACATCGAACGGGAGAAGGACCGGCCGCGGTCCCTCTCCTTTCTTTCGCGTCAGGAGGGACATTCATGGCTGTGCCTTCGATCAACGAGAAGGAGTTCCGCCAGTTATCGGCTTTTATCAAATACAAGTACGGCATTCATCTGAAGGAAGAGAAAATGGCGCTCGTCTATGGAAGATTGGCGAATTTGCTGGTGCAGCGGGGCATCCCTTCCTTTGAAGCGTATTATCAGTACGTGATCAATGATCGAACGGGAATGGCGGCGGTAGAGCTTATCGAGAAAATCTCGACGAACCATACGTTCTTCATGCGGGAACCCGAGCATTTCGCGTTTTATCGCGACCGGGTATTGCCTTGGCTTGAACGGACCGTTAGCAATCGAGACTTGCGCGTCTGGTGCGCCGGCTGTTCGACGGGCCAAGAATCGTATACGCTAGCCATGCTGATGGAAGATTATTTCTTCAACAAGCCGGCGAATTGGGACAAGACGCTGCTTGCGACAGACATTTCGGCGAAGGTGCTCGAAGAAGCCGTTCGCGGCGAATATGCCGAAGATCAGGCCGCCGCCCTGCCCAAGTCATGGCGAACGCAATATTTCAAACGTACGGGGAGCGGCGCGAGCAGCAGGTTAACGGTTTCCGACGCGATCAAAACGCAGGTGATCTATCGCAAGTTCAACCTGATGGATGCACGATTCCCGTTCAGACGGAAGTTTCATGTTATTTTCTGCCGCA
Organism: Bacillota bacterium; assembly: GCA_023418755.1. Lineage (GTDB taxonomy): Bacteria > Bacillota > Bacilli > Paenibacillales > Paenibacillaceae > Cohnella. The sequence goes on from JAEZZE010000176.1 coordinate 5,665, forward strand.
ACGTCATGATCTACTTCGATAACCCGACGAAGGAGCAGCTCGTCGACAAGTTCTGGGAGATGACGGAACCCGGAGGTTACTTGTTCATCAGCCAATCGGAATCGTTAAACCGGGAGAAAACGCGTTATAAGTACGTCATGCCGGGCGTGTATCGGAAGGAGGGATAGCATGATTAAGCCGCGGTCTGGAAACATTCGAATAGTGATTGTCGACGATAGTGCCGTATTCCGGGCGATTCTGGTCAAAGGCTTGTCGGCCGACCCGGCGATCGAAGTCGTCGGCGCCGCAGGCGATCCCTACGAAGCCGCGGAACGGATCGAAACGCTCCAGCCGGATGTATTGATCTGCGACGTGGAAATGCCGCGGATGAACGGCGTCGAATTCATTCGTCAATTGATGCCCCAGCATCCGATGCCGATTATCGTCGCGAGTTCGGTCAGCAATGCCATTTTCGATGCGCTTCATGCGGGTGCAGTCGATTTCGTCACAAAGCCGAGCATCGGCTCCGTAAATGACGTGGAACGGTTCCTGCTGGATTTGATCCGCAAGATCAAGATCGCCGGATCTTCCAATACCCGGACGCGAACGGAACCGGCAACCGAACGGACGGAGACGGTCCACCGGCCTTACGGCAGCGAAAACGATCTGATCGTGATAGGGGCGTCGACGGGCGGGACCGAAGCGATTCATCGGGTATTGAAGGACCTGCCGCCCGACATGCCAGGGATTGCCGTTGTACAGCATATTCCGCCCGTCTTCTCCCGCATGTTCGCGGAACGGCTGAACGCGACGACGTGTTTCCGGGTCAAGGAAGCGCAGTCCGGTGACCTCCTAACGCGAGGCACCGTATTGGTCGCGCCTGGCGACAAACATATGCGTATAGCAGGCAGCGGGAGTCCGTGGTCGGTGCGGTGCGATGCCGGGGATAAAGTGAGCGGACATTGCCCGTCCGTCGACGTGCTGTTCGAATCGGCCGCGAAGTCGGGGGGGCGGCGGGTGATCGCCGTGCTGCTCACGGGGATGGGCTACGACGGCGCGAAAGGAATGCTAGCCGTTCGTCGCCGAGGGGGAAGAACTATCGGGCAAGACGAAGCGACGTCCGTCGTATATGGCATGCCTAAAGCCGCATTCGAGGTCGGCGCGGTCGAACGCGTCGTCCCGTTGAATCTCGTGGCGAGAACGATTTGTTCATTATTGGCTTAGCTCCGAAAATATCGTCGGGCTTTTCCGTCGACCTCCCCGATAAGCGGCTCCAGCGCGGCCAAACCTTTATTTTTCACTCCTCCGATAAGCAATCGATTGCATGAGTTATCGCACCCGTTCGTCAAGCAGTCATCTTTCGGTTGGGATTGCGCCTGCTCGTTCGTAATTCACGACAATAACGCCATTCGGGGTGACTTTGCTTTCCGTCACCTTGAATGCCGCCGGGATCGAGCCACCAGCAAACAACCTCTTTCCACTGCCCAACGTGATCGGATAGATCATCAGCCAGAATACATCGACCAAATCATGCTTCATAAGCGTCTGAACGAGATCGCCGCTTCCCCATACGTGCAAATCCGGCCCCTGCTGCTGCTTGATTTGGGTAATTTTTTCCGCAATATCTCCGCTTAATAACACGGACGGCTGCCATTCGCCGGATGCCAGGGTATTCGAGGCGACGTACTTGGTCGCCTTGTCGGCCTCCGGCCATACGTCTGCATGTTGCGGCCAGTACGGCGCCCAAATATCATAGGTTTTGCGCCCTAACAACAGGTCGAACGGCATATTCATCTGACTTCTCTGGAGCGTTCCAAGGATCTCATCGGAATAGGGCGTTTCCCACCCGCCATACGCGAAGCCGCCGCTGGTATCTTCGTCTGGCCCGCCTGGGGCTTGTATGACGCCATCAAGGGAGACATGTTCAAGTACAATAATTTTTCTCATAACCGAGTTCCTCCTGCATCTAGATTGGCCTGAACGATCACTCTTGTATTACCCTCCGATTATGGTTTTTTGTTTCTCATTTGTTTAGACGAAATTCGATCGCAAGATTCATCGGTATAGTTATTCAGGAAGCCCAAGTCGCTTAAAAACGCTATCCCTTGACGCCCATGACAAACGATAATTACAATAAATAACAGAATAGGAGGTTGACAAGATGAGAGAATGGGATGAAGCGTATATCAGCGGAAACTTTCGAGACTTCTGGGATCTCCCGTACCCGTCTCAAGAATTGGTCGCGTTCGCGGCTGCCATGGACTTTCCCTCTGACAGCGCCGTTTTGGATGTAGGCTGCGGGGCAGGCAGCGAAGCCATCTTTCTTTCCCAGCGGGGATATCGCGTGATCGGCGTCGACCTGAGCGCCGCTGCCTTGAACATCGCAAGGGAACGGGCAAACAAGGCGGAAGTTCAGGTGGATTGGCGTCAAGGCGATGCCTTGAAATTGCCGTTGGAAGATCGGTGCGTGGATATGGTCAACGATCGCGGATGTTTTCACGTGATCCCCGAAGAAAATCGGGGGCGATATGCGGAGGAAATCGCGCGGGTGCTCAAGCCGGGCGGAGTGATGCTGCTCAGAGGCTGTCGCGACAAGGCAGAAGAGGGGCATTTTGTCATCGTGACCGAACAATCCGTGGACCAGCACTTCGGCCGGTATTTTATACGCGGCCCGGTGCTGCCGATCCAGATGACGGTCGGCAAAGGTTATAGCGAAGAAGGAATGAAGGGCAACCTGGTCGTTCTGAAAAGAAAGTGAAAGACAACCCAGGGGACACGCGAAGATGGTGAGGTCGGTCCATTCCCCGACCTCTCGACTTCGTACCTCATAGCAAAATCACGAAGGAGTCGCCGTGGCGATATTCCTTCGTGATTTTCGCGGGTTGTCGTGGGCGGGAATCGGCAATGAGGCGGCTTAAGCTGTTGATTCCAAAAGCTGGTTAAACTTGTTGCGTTCTTCCCAGAACAGACCATGGCCACTGTATTGAAACGGAATAAGCTGCGAATTTCTTATTTTTCGATTCATTTCCAGGGCTTGCGCAAATGGGATCACTTTGTCGTGAACGCCGTGAGCAATGAAGGTCGGGACAGATATTTGTGACAAGTCCGCATCAAGCTTCTCGTCTCTAAGCGTATGGATGATTGCCGCGGTTGACCAACCTGCCGCCTCTAACCCCAATTCAAAGATCCAGTCGGAGAATGGTTTGGTGATATATTGGAAGAAAAATCCGTCTATGACTTCCTGCATCATCTTCGGCCTGTCATTTAAGGTTCCCAGAAGAAATTGATTAGCCGTCTCTGTCGTAAACCCTACGGGAGCGGCAGCGCTTATAAGAACAAGATTAGATACACCATATCCATTATGCCGAGCCATATAACGAATTGCGATAGCCCCGCCCGTGGAGTGACCCGCCAACGTAAAGTTATTCAGCCGAAGTCCATCGACTACGGAGCGAATATCGTCTGCCAACCGGTCATAGTTGTAGCCGCTCACGGGTTTATCCGACTTGCCGAAACCCCTCCAATCGACTCCGATACAGCGGTATCCCATTGCGGGTAGAACATTAAACTGATACTCGAACTGTTTATGGTTTAAAGGCCAACCATGTAAAAACACGATCGTCTTCTTGCCCGCCGGATTAACGTCTTCCACGTATAATTTTACGCCGGAATCTACACTCACATAGTATCCCACGCCGATTCCCCCATTAAAAACTTTAACCATAGGATACTCATTAAGCTAAGAATGGGTGAGTGTCTATTTTATATATATTGACATGTAAGTGTACAGGGATTACCTTATCTCCCCATTTCGCGAACGCGTTTTCGATATTCGCTCGGGCTTTCGTTCGCGTATTGCTTAAAGATTTTAGCGAAATGGTGTTGGTCGTAAAAATGCAACGCCTCCGCGATATCCTTCATCAGCATGGACTCGTCTTCTTGGATGAGCCTCTTCGCTTCATCGGTTTTTAGCTTAATATAATATTCCATCGGCGTCATTCCGCGGTGTTTCTTAAACAACCTGATAATGTAGGAAGGGGAGTAATTGAGTTCATTGCCAAGTTCTTGCAAGGTAATACTTCCGTATAAGTTGGCTTGCAAATACGAATCGATCGAAGCCAAAGTTTCCGCGGCGGTGCTTCGGGCGGACAGCGATTGGCGGTACAACGGGAGAACGAGCTGATGGAAGATCGCGTCCGTTGCTTCCGAATAGGAAGAGGACTGGCGAACGAGACGGTCGAGGACCGTCTTTCCGGTATCGCCGTTGTCCGCAGCCTTCGTGATCGTACGAAAAAAGAGTTCGAAACGGGACTGAAAGCTTCGGATCGTTTCGTCTTCGCCTGCGTACATCATTTCGCGAAAGTTCTCGACCGACAGCTCATGCTGGGAGCCCCTCATCGCGGTCTGGTACTTTAGCTTAAGCTGTTCCTTCATGATTTCCGTCCTGTCGGAGGAGGCTGCCGCTTTCTCGGTCCAATGAAGCAACTGCGGTTTGCGCAACACCTCGCGGTTGTCTATGAATGCGCTAAGCTTTAAATAAAGGCTTCTAATGCTATGAGTGTCGTGATTCCCAATGCAATAAGCAATGTTTAATGCAGGGTGCGCTTTCCGAATAGGATCAAGGAGACGCCTGATCGGTTCGTCTTCATCC
>JAEZZE010000205.1 GCA_023418755.1 Bacillota bacterium
CAATAGCAGTCTATGGTGAGGTGAGCCCGTGAACCGGGAAAAAGGTGCATTCGACCGTCTCTTCGACGTCTTCGTCTATGCGGCGCTGTCCGCGCTTGTCATCGTTACTTTGTATCCGCTGCTTTTCGTGCTGTTCGCTTCGTTCAGCGAGCCCGGCGAGTTCATTACGCGCAAGGGGTTCCTGTGGCGTCCGCTCGGCTTCAGCTTCAACGCTTACGAGAGCGTGATCCGCAATCCGGGCATTCTGATCGGCTACCGCAACACCTTCTTCATCGTGGCGGCCGGCGTGGCCGTCAATCTGATCATGACCGCGCTCGGGGCCTACGTGCTATCCCGTAAAAACGTGCTCTGGAACAACGCCATCATGTTCTTTATCGTGTTCACGATGTTTTTCTCCGGCGGGCTGATTCCGTTGTACTTGACCGTCAGAGGGGTCGGTTTGCTTGACTCGCTATGGTCGACCATCATTCCCTTCGCGGTCGGCACCTTTAACCTGATCATCATGCGCACGTCGTTCATGGGGATCCCGGACAGCCTGGAGGAGTCCGCGAAAATCGACGGGGCGAACCACGCGACCATTTTGCTCCGGATCGTTTTGCCGCTTTCCATGCCGGTCATCGCGGTCATGATTTTGTACTATGCGGTGGACAAGTGGAACGGTTGGTTTTACGCCTCTATCTTCATCAAGAGCCGGGATTTGTATCCTCTGCAGCTCGTGCTTCGGGAAATTCTGATCGCCAATTCGACGGACAGCATGACGGCGGGGGCCGATGCCGGAGATCGCCACCAGATCGGAGAGACGATCAAATACGCGACGATCGTCGTCGCGACGGCGCCGATTCTCTTCGTGTACCCGTTCGTGCAGCGTTACTTCGTGAAGGGGGTCATGATCGGCTCGTTAAAAGGATAGCCGGGGCGGCATTCTCGCCGTCCGGGGGGGTCGTCCCTATTCGCGATCGGAAGCGAAGAGGCGGCCTCTTCCCTTCGAATCGGAGCCGCGAAACCGCTTGACCAAGGGATTTCTTGGATAATTCGTCAATCGCGTTGAACTTTTTGCATATGTCCAGGGAACGGCCGGACGGCTATAATAAAAGCACGAATAGAGGAGGCCGGCACCAATCGCCCCAGAGACGACGAATGCGAGGAGAGGCGCTTGAAAATTCGATATTTATGGCAGAAACGCAAAAGTGTCATATTTACATGGATCGTCTCCTATAGCGTGGTTTTGTTCGTTCCTTGGCTGATCAGCCTAATGATTTATACCCAATCCAGCGACGCGCTCAGAAGCGAGATTCACCGGGCGAACGATTCCTTGCTGAAGCAGGCCCGCTATACGATCGATACCCAGATCGATCTGATGAAGCGGCTCAACACGGAGATTACGTGGAATGCCAAGCTGCAAAGCTTGATGTACTCCACGAAAACGCGGGGCGACGCCCAATTCACCGCTTACCAGCTCGTGAAGGATCTGTTGACGTATCAGACCTCATACGCTTCGGTCGACGAGTTTTACGTAACCTGGGAGCAGGAGGGAGCGATTCTGCGGTCCGGCAACGTCCGCGAATTCGAAACCGCTTTCAACACGATTCACGCGACGGGCGAGATCGGCTACGGGCAATGGCTGGAGACGATTCGGACCTCGGGCAGCAACCGCTTCTTGCTGCTGCCGCATATGGATGCGCTGCATCCGCGAACGTCGATCGCGTATTTGACCCATCTGCCCAAGGACTTGAACGGCCGAGTGACGGGGACGGTCGTCGTCATGACCGATTTGTCCCGTTTTCAGGAAGCGATCGAGAGCATCTCCGGCTTTAGCGGAGGACAGGTGCTCATCTTGAATCAAGACAACGAGGTGCTGATGTCCAATCTGACGGATGCCGGCGTCCAGGGCCAGGTCGTTCGTCAGCTTGCGGGAGGCTTGCCGGCGGAGGACGAAAGCTTCGAGCTGCTCTCGATCCCGTCCTCCGTATCCGATCTGAAGTATGCGCTGGTCATTCCCAGCAGCCTGTTCTGGGAGAAGGCCGAGTACGTCCGCAAGTTCACCTACGCCAGCATCGCGATCAGCCTGCTTGGCGCGGGAGTGCTGACCTGGTTTTTCGTGCGGAGGAATTATTCCCCGATCCAGGAGCTGGTGCGGTCGCTGACGGACAAAAGCATCCAAGCGGAACGCTCCGACGGCAACGAGCTGAATTTTATCCGCAAGGCGATTTCGCAGACGAGGAACGAATCGGAGCGCATGGCGCTGCAGCTGCGGCTGCATCAGCACGCTCTGCGATCCAATATGCTCAATCGTCTGCTGAAGGGAAGAACCGACTCTCCCGTTCCCTACGAGGAAGCGTTCAAGTCCTTCGGGATGAAGCAGCTGTCCGAGCGCTTCGCGGCGATTTTGTTCGTCGTCGAGAACGAGGGCAATCTTTCCTCCGTACTGCCGGGCATCGACGGCGACGATCGCCGCAAGTTGGCCCATTTCATCATTACGAACGTCGTCGAAGAGCTGGTCGGACGCCATGGCCATGCCGGCTACGTCACGGAGATCGACGACATGATGGTCTGCCTGGTCAATATTTCCGAAGACGAGCCTCCGGAGTTCCGGGACGGATTGCGCGCTATCGCCGCGGAAGCGCAGCTCTTCCTGCAGCAGTTCCGTCTGGACTTGACGATCTCTATCGGCGGCATCCACGAAGGATTCTCCGGTATCGCCGAAGCCTACCGGGAAGCCGTCGACGCGATGGAGTACAAGATGGTCCGCGGCAAGCGGGAGATCATTACGTACGACGACGTCCGCATCGATCCGGCGGACAATCTGCAGTTCGGCTATTATTATCCGCTTCAGCTGGAGCAGCAGGTCATCAACTGGATCAAGGCGGGGGACGTCGGCGAAGCCTCCCGGGCGATGGACGAGATTATGCGGCGGAACTTCAACAAGCCGGTCGTGACGCTGACGCTCGCCAAATGTTTGATCTTTAACCTCGTCGGGACGATGGTGAAAGCGATCAACGAGATCGGGGACGGGGAGAGCAGCATTCTCGGCGGCCATCCCCTGTGGATGGACAGGATCATCGCTTGCGATACGATCCAGGAGATGAGGGGAGAGCTGCTGGCCTTGCTGGACGAAGTATGCGCCTTTGTCGTCGCCAAGCGGGAGAAGAGCGTCTCCCAGGAGAGAGCCGAGTCGCTGCGTCATCTGGCGGCGAAGGTGATTCGTCATATCGAGGAACATTACGACGATACGAGCCTGAGCGTCAACTCGATCGGAGAGCGCTTCGAGCTGAAGGGCAGCTATCTGTCGAAGCTGTTCCGGAACGAGACCGGGGAAGGGCTGCCGGATTACATCAACAAGCTGAGGATCGACAGGGCCAAGCGAATGATCCGGGACAGGGGCGCTTCGATTACCGACGTCGCGAAGCAGGTCGGCTATAACGAAGCGGCGACCTTCATTCGCGTGTTCAAGAAATACGAAGGCATAACGCCGGGCAAGTTCAAGGAGATGGGCTGAACGGCGTTCCCGCACATCGACGAGGGGGACGGGAGATGAGAACAAACGCCAAGCGCCGTGCCGCGCTGCTGCTACTTGCCGCGGTCTCGCTGCTGCCGTTGGGGGCCTGCTTGCGGACGGACGGGAATTCGGTCCGGGATACCGGGGGCTTGAACCCGCGGCTTTCCCGGACCGGCGACGTCTCGCCAAGCGCTTCCGCGAAGCTGACTTATTGGGCGGAGCTGAACGGCAACGCGGGCAGCATCGTTCCGACCTTCCAGCAGGTTCCTTTCTTCCGGGAATGGCAGCGCCAGACCGGGGTGGAGCTGAAGTTCATTCAACCGCCCGCGAACCAGGCCCGCGAGTCTTTGAACGTGCTGCTCGCTTCCGGCGATCTGCCGGATATGATCGAGTTCGAGTGGGATACGTTTCCGGGCGGGCCGGACAAAGCGATCGCCGACGGCTATATTTTGCGGCTGAACGACGCGATCGAGAAATATGCGCCGAATCTGCGGAACTACTTGCGCGAGCATCCGGAGATCGACAGGCAAATCAAGACCGGTTCGGGCAGCTATTACGTCTTCCCGTTTATTCGCGGCGACGACAGATTGCTGACGTACCAGGGCCCGATCGTGCGCAAGGACTGGCTGGACGAGCTGGGCCTTCCGGTCCCGGAGACGATCGAGGAATGGCACGCGACGCTGACGGCGTTCAAGGAACGGAAGGGAGCTGCCGCTCCGCTTACTTTTCTGGGCGTGCCCCACCCGCTGTTCGGCTTGGAGGGCGGCGCCTTCATAGGCGCGTTCGGCGTCAAGAACGGATTCTATCTCGACCGGGGACGCGTGAAATTCGGTCCGTTGGAGCCGGGGTACATCGACTTCCTGTCGTTGTTCCGGCAATGGTACGACGCAGGCCTGATCGATCGGAATATCGCCACCGTGGACACGAAGACGATGGATGCGAATATGATCTCGGGGAGAAGCGGAGCCAGCGTCTGGAACGCGGGGGCCGGCATAGGCACCTGGCAGCCGTTCATGCAGGACAAGCAGCCGCAGGTCCGCCTCGCGCCGGCTCCTTACCCGGTGCTGAACAAGGGGGAGCGGCCGAAATTCGGGCAGCGAAGCTTCGATTACGTCGGGACGGGAGGCGTCGCGATCTCGGCGAACAGCCCGAACGTGGAGCAGGCCGTGCGCATGCTGGATTACGGTTACGGCGAAGAAGGGCATCTGCTGTTCAATTTCGGAATCGAAGGGCAGAGCTTCAGGATGATCGACGGCTATCCGACTTATACCGAGCTGATCTTGGATAATCCGGACAGGCTTGCTCCTTCCCAGGCCTTGGCCATGTACACGAGAGCGAGCTATTTCGGAGCGTTCGTCCAAGACGGACGCTATATCGAGCAATACTACATTTTGCCCGAGCAGCGGCAGGCGATGGAGCTGTGGTCCGCGACCGATGCCGCCGAGCATATGGTGCCGCGAGTCGCTTTGTCGGAGAAGGAGAACGCGGAGCTATCGGCGATCATGCAGGACGTCGAGACGCTGGTGGACGAGGCGTCGCTGAAAATCATTCTCGGAATCGAGCCTCCGGACAGCTTCGAAGATTGCGTCGCGGAGCTGAGATCGCTCGGCATCGAGCGCGCGATCGAGATTCAAGAGACGGCGCTGAAGCGGCAGCGGGAATTGTAGCGGAGGGTGATTTTGCCGCAATTGGGGAAAAGTAAGGGAAACCGCCGAACGGCCGACCAGGAGGATTCCCGATGAGCTATCTCTACGCCCTTGGCCTCTCATTTCTGCTCGTGCTCTTGTCGGTGCCCGCCATAAGGCAGTTCGCGCTTAAAATCGGGTTCGTGGACCGTCCGACCAAACGGAAAGTGCATTCGGAGCCGATTCCGCTCAGCGGCGGACTGGCCCTATACGCGGCTGTCATCGTCTCCGTATGGGCGTTCCTCGGGAGCGGCCCGCTCTTAAGCGCGCTGGCGCTCGGAGGAGGGGGACTCGTGGCGATCGGCCTGGCGGACGACGCCTTCAAAGCCTACGGCAAGGAGTTCCCGGTATGGCCCAGACTGATCGCTTACCTGGGCGTGTCGTTGATCCCGTCCGCGTTCGGCATTACGATCGCGGGCATATCCGCCCCGTCCCGTTCGGCCATGATCCTGTTTTCGCCGGGCTGGGCGGCTTTCTTTACCCTTCTCTGGGTATTCGCTCTTATCAACATGCTGAATTTCATCGACGGAATCGACGGCTTGGCCTCCGGCGTGACCGCGATCTCTTCCCTGACGCTGTTCGCCGCCTCGCTTATTTTCGCGCACAAGGACACCGCGTTCGTGGCCGTCGCGCTCACCGGAGCCTGTCTGGCTTTCCTCGCCTACAACTTCCATCCGGCCCGCATCTTCATGGGCGACGCCGGGGCGACCTTTCTCGGCTACGCGCTGGCGGTAACGGCCGTGGACGGAACGCTCAAAGGGGCTACGCTGCTCTCGTTGACCGTCCCCTTGCTGGCCCTCGGCGTGCCGATTCTCGATACGATGATCGTATTTTCCCGACGGCTGCTCGAAGGCAAAAGCCTGCACAGGGCGGACAATCTGCACACTCACCACAGCCTGATGAAATGGGGGCTTACGCAAGTCCAGACGGTGTCCTTCCTTTATTTGATCGCGGCGGTATTCTCGCTGCTGTCCATCGTCGTGCTGCTCATCCTGCGCTGAATCGCGCCCTGCCCCCGCCGGTTATGGTACAATAACGCATATCGCTATCTTCGCTGACAAGGGGCTTCAACGATGAACAAAACCAAGCTGCAGGAGCTGAGCAGACTGCTGGACGCGACGGTTGTCGCCAAAGTGCTGACGGGGGCCGAATGGGAGAAGGAAGGCGGGGAGAAGCATCCCGAAGCCGGAGACGCCATTCAGACGAGTGCGGGATGCCTGATGATCGCGCGCGTCAACGGTTCCGAGCTTCATTGCGTGGAGATCGCGGCCGCTCTCACTCCGCTGGAGAAGCGGCTATTGGGGTGGACGATTCGCCAAGGAAACATTCGGCCGGTCTCGACGGCGACCGATCTGGAACGCCAGGCAAGGCGGTTCGGCGAATGGATTCAGCAATCGGTGGCGGCCGGGGAATGGCGGGCCGAAGTGCCCGAACGGATGGAGCTGCGCAATCGGCTGTTCGAGGGAATGGTGCCGTTCTTGCTGTCGTGCGAGCAGGAGGAGGACAAGGAGCCGTCGTACGGGGAATTGGAAAAGACGATCCGGACGTATATTCCGGACGACACCTTGCTGATCCCTCTTCGCGAGCACGAATGGCTGGTGCTCACCAGCGACAGCGTGTTGTCGGAAGCGGACGCGGACGGGGACGAAGAGATCGGCCACGAGGAGACGAAGGAATTGATCGCTTCCCTGGCCCAGGGGCTGCACGAGTTGATTACGAGCGAGTGGGGCGGAGAATGCCACATCGCCGTCGGAGAGCCGATCGTCCCTTCGGAGAACGTCGTGCGCATCGTCGCCACTCTGAGGGAGACGATTTTTCTCGGGCGCAAATTCCACGTGGGCATGCAGATCCACCTGCCGTGGCTCGTTCATTTGGAGAGATTGCTCAGCGGCATTCCCGAAACGGTTCGTTTCCGGTTCGTCGAGGAGATGATGGGAAGGCCGGATCTGTTCACCGATTCCGAGACGGTCGCCACGCTGGACGCGTTCTTCTCGATGGACTGCAACGTAAGCGAGACCGCGAAAAAGCTGTTCATTCACCGCAACACTCTGCTGTACCGGTTGGATAAGATCAAACACGAAGCGGGACTCGACGTTCGCTCGTTCAACGACGCCGTTCTCGTCAGGATCTTATTGCTATTGTACAAAGTCACGAAAAGGAAATGAATTTTTTGTACGCTTTGTGCATAGTCATTTGGCCCGGCCGTAAGGTAAGATAACTGTGTACCTTCAAACGAAGTTTAGGGGGAAATGTACATGGCAGGCGTTCGTTTAGAAAGCGTGTATAAAAAATATCCGGGTTCCGACAAAGCATCGGTTACCGACTTCAACCTGGACATCCAGGACAAGGAATTTCTCGTTCTCGTTGGTCCTTCCGGTTGCGGAAAATCGACTACGCTGCGGATGATCGCGGGGCTTGAAGAAATCTCCGAAGGCAAGCTGTACATCGGCGACCGCGTCGTGAACGACGTCGCTCCGAAAGACCGCGACATCGCGATGGTATTCCAATCTTACGCTCTTTATCCTCATATGAACGTGTATCAGAACATGGCGTTCGGTCTGAAGCTGCGCAAATTCCGCAAAGACGAGATCGACCGTCGCGTACGCGAAGCGGCTCGCACGCTGGAAATCGAGCACTTGCTCGACCGTAAGCCGAAGGCTCTCTCCGGCGGTCAACGCCAACGGGTCGCCTTGGGACGCGCGATCGTTCGCGAACCCCAAGTGTTCCTGATGGACGAACCGCTCTCCAACTTGGATGCGAAGCTGCGTACGCAAATGCGCGCGAACATCTCCAAATTGATGAAGCGTCTCGAGACGACTTGCATCTACGTAACGCACGACCAGACGGAAGCTATGACGATGGGCGACCGTATCGTCGTTATGAAAGACGGCTACATTCAGCAAGCCGCTACGCCGGACGTTCTGTACAACCACCCGGTCAACCTGTTCGTTGCAGGCTTCATCGGCGCTCCCGCGATGAACTTCATCACGGGCCAACTGGTTGAAGAAGGCGGCTCCGTGCGTTTCCGCGCGACGGGCTTCAACGTCGAAGTTCCGGAAGGCAAAGCGAAGCTGCTTCGCGCGAAAGGCTACATCGGCCGCGAGATCATTCTCGGCGTTCGTCCGGAAGATCTGCACGAAGAGCCGGTATTCATCGAAGCTTCCCCGAACTCCATCGTTAACGCGACGATCGAAGTTGCCGAGAACCTGGGTCACGAGCAGTACCTGTACCTGAACGGTCTGGGCAAAGAGAACGTCATCGCGCGCGTCGACGGACGTTCCGGTCTGCGCGAGAACCAAAACGTGAAGCTCGCGATCGACATGAACAAAATCCACATTTTTGACAAAGACTCGGAACTGAACGTATTCGAGAACTAATAGATCGGGAACGGAAACCGTCCAGCCATTGGCTGGACGGTTTTTTTCATTCCGATTCGTACAGGAAACGCAATGGCCGCCAAAGTATAAATTGATTTGTCCGATTATTTTCGATACGATAAATAGGGGAAATCAGGAAAGGAGCTGTACGATGGCCAAGAAAGTGAGAGTATCCGAGCTCGTGCAGCAATTTCACCTCGAAATTGTCGCCGGCGAAGACGGATTGCGACGCACCATTGTAACGGATGACTTAAATCGGCCCGGCCTGGAGATGGCCGGCTATTTCAATTACTATCCGGCGGAAAGGGCTCAAATGCTAGGCCGTACGGAGCTCGCGTTCCTGGAAACGTTGACTTCGGAAGAGCGGCGCGACCGAATGGAGAGATTATGCCACGAGGAAACGCCTTGTCTTATCATTACGCGCGGGCTGGACACTCCGCCGGAGCTGGTGGAAATCGCGAACGAGCGCAATTTTCCGGTGCTGCGGAGCTCTGTGGCGACAACGATTCTGCTGAGCCGGATTACGAATTTTCTGGAAAAGAGGTTGGCGCCGTCCGCGACGATTCACGGGGTTCTCGTGGACGTGTACGGCGTGGGCATGCTCATTACGGGCGGCAGCGGCATCGGGAAGAGCGAAACCGCGCTCGAACTGGTCAAGCGCGGCCATCGCCTGATCGCGGACGACGCGGTCGAAATACGCCAGACGGCCGACAACCATCTGTTCGGGACGTCTCCCGAGCTGATTCGGCATTTGCTGGAAATTCGCGGCTTGGGCATCCTGAACGTCATGACGCTGTTCGGCGCCGGCGCGGTGAAAAATCAGACGAGCATCAGCCTCGTCGTTCGCCTTGAGAACTGGCAGCAGGACAAACAGTACGATCGCCTGGGACTCGACGAGGAGACGACCAAGATCATCGAGACGGAAGTTCCGCTGCTCACGGTGCCCGTCAGACCGGGCCGGAACTTGGCGGTTATTCTGGAAGTGGCCGCGATGAATTACCGGCTTAAGCGGATGGGCTATAACGCGGCGCTGCAATTCACGAATAAGCTGACCGAAGCGATATCCGAGGACGATTACGAATAATCGAGTGGAGGAAAACGATGTTTACGATGCTGCTCAATCCGATCGCGTTCTCGATTGGACCCCTTGATGTACATTGGTACGGCATCATTCTGGGAACCGCGGCGCTGGCCGGTCTTCTCCTTGCGGTTCAGGAGGGGAAGCGCTTCGGACTGAACGCCGATTTCTTCCTGGACCTGCTGCTGATCGGAGTTCCGTCGTCCATTGTCGCGGCGCGTATTTATTACGTGGCGTTCAAATGGGATTATTACCGGGACCATCCGGGCGAGATTATACAAATCTGGAACGGCGGAATCGCGATCTACGGGGCGTTGATCGGAGCGCTGCTCGGCGGGTTCTTCTACATACGGGCAAAAGGCTACGGCTTCTGGAGAATCGCCGACATCTGCGCCCCTTCGCTGCTTATCGGCCAAATGATCGGGCGGTGGGGAAATTTCGTCAACCAAGAGGCGTACGGCGGAGAGGTCGAGGAATCGTTCCTGCGGGAGACGCTGCACCTTCCGAACTTCATCGTCAATCAGATGAACGTCGAGGGGGTATTCCATCATCCGACCTTCTTGTACGAATCGCTGTGGAGCCTTCTCGGGCTGGTCGTGCTGTTCGTCATCAGACGGCGCAAATTCCTGAAGAAGGGCGAACTGCTGCTCACCTACTTTATCTGGTATTCCATCGGCCGCTTTTTCATCGAGGCGCTTCGAACCGACAGCTTGGCCTTCAAAGGGCCGGAGTGGCTGAAGTCGATGCTGGACGCGTTATGGTCTCCGATGACGGCCGTATTCGAGCAAGGGTATCTGAACCCCGCGGAAGGCAATATCCGCATTTCGCAGTTGCTGGCGCTGCTGCTCGTCGTAGGCGGCATCATTCTGATCGTCGCGAGGCGGGTGCTGGGCTTCGCGTCGGAGAGATACAACGATCCGCTGGTGAATTTCAAAACCGGGAAAACCGCGTCCGAGGCGCGCGCAGAAACGGAGAGCATCGAGAATGACGCAAACAGGAACGACCGCAAAGCAGATGGATCAGCCGGCCGCAAAGATTCGGACGGAGGAAACGGCGGCAAAGACGCAAACGGAGCAAGCGACGCAGGAAACGGCGGAGGCGATGGCGGCGGGGGCGGCGATTAAGCTCCGGGCAAAAATCAAAGCGGTGCTGTTCGATCTGGACGGGACGATCATCGATACGAATGAACTGATCATCCAATCCTTTATGCACGCGCTGCGCGGCCATGTTCCGGACGGCTTCGGGCGGGAGCAGATCATTCCGTCGATGGGCGAGCCGCTGGCGGTCCAAATCAAGCATTTTACCGGGAAAGACGACATCGCGACGCTCGTGGGCGCCTATCGGGAGTACAACCTGCTTAAACACGACGAAATGGTGTCGCTGTTCCCGGGAGTCAAGGAAACGATCGAACGGCTTCATCGCGCGGGAGTTCGGCTCGGTGTCGTCACGACGAAGATGAGGGAGACGACGATTCGCGCGCTTAAGCTTCTTGAGATTTATTCTTTCATGGATACGATCGTGACGCTGGACGACGTGGACAACGCGAAGCCGCATCCGGAGCCCGTGGCGAAGGCGGTGGCGGCGCTGGGCACGGAAGCGTCGGAGACGCTGATGGTCGGAGACAGTTCCGTCGACATCGTCTCGGCGCTCCGGGCGGGCGCCGTCCCCGTAGGCGTGGCGTGGTCCTTGAAAGGGGAGGCGCTGCTGCGGGACTCCGGCGCTTCGTACGTCTTGAAGGAGATGGACGAGCTGCTTGCCTTATGCGGAATCGGAAATGAGGGTGCTTAAGGTTGAGGAACGTAGAGCGGTATCCGGTGGAAGGACCGAACGCGCTGTGGCAAGTCTACCGCACGGTGTCCCGGATCAAGGCGGTGCGCAATTTCGTCTTTATTCAGATCGCGCGCTACTGTCCGAGCCTGCCGGTAAAAAACTGGATCTACAGGCGCGTGCTAGGGATGAAGGTCGGGCGGCATACGGCGTTCGCGCTCATGGTGATGGTGGACGTCTTCTTCCCCGAGCGGATCGCGGTCGGGGACAACTCGATCATCGGCTACAACACGACGCTGCTGACGCACGAATATTTGATCAAGGAATACCGCCTGGGGGATATTCGGATCGGCTCGAACGTCATGATCGGGGCGAACGTGACCGTACTGCCCGGCGTGACGATCGGAGACGGCGCGGTCGTCGCCGCGGGCTCGGTCGTCCATAAGGACGTCGCTCCGGGGGCGCGAGTCGGGGGCAACCCCCTGCGTTCGATTGGCGTTGCCGGCGACGGCCAGGAGCTTCGATAGCGAGGTGGAAAAAATAGTGAAGCGCGTGGGAGCCATCATCGGTTATCTGCTGCTCGTTCCCATTCTGCTCTGCATAACTTACGAGAATCGGCTTCATGAATCGATTTATAAGAATTTCCAGGAACCGCTCGATCCCGTCGTTTCCGCGGAACGCCTTGCCGACGAGTACGATGTGATCGTAGCCGGAACCGATCCTGAAGGAATTATGGCGGCGATTTCGGCTTCGCGCAACGGCTTGAAGGTGCTGCTCGCCGAAAACCGAGACCGTTCCGTTTTGGGCGGGTTGATGACGCTGGGATGGCTGAATACTCTCGATCTCAACAAAGCGCCCGTCCATTATCGGTTCTGGAAAGAACCCGTTTATTTGAATAAAGGATTGTTCCAAGAGTGGTACGACGGAGTTCGGGGTTTCTCCTTCGACGTAAACCACGCCGCCAATCTGTTCAATCGAATGATATCGGCGGAGGAAAATATCGACCTGCTGCTGCACGCGCGAACCATGGAGCCCGTGCTGGAAGGGAACCGGGTTATCGGCATGCGGCTGGCGAAGGAGGACGGAAGGGAATTCGTCGTCCGCGCCAAGGCGATTATCGACGCGACCCAGGATGCCGACGTCGCCGCGGCGGCCGGGGCGGCGTACACGTTCGGACGCGAAGATCTCGGGGAGCCGGAGGCGCGGATGGCGGTTACGCTGGTGTTCAAGCTCAGCGGCGTAACGGATGAAGTGTGGCGCAAGATGAAGCGGTTCGACAATACCGGCTTCGACGATCGCAGCATCTGGGGGTACCAGGAGGCCAGGGAGTACGTGTCTTCGGACCCGTCGAGAGTGCAAATGCGCAACCTCAACATCGGCCGGCAGGACGGCGACACGGTATTGATCAACTCGATGCAGATTTACGGAGTCGATCCGCTTGATCCCGAATCGGTGAAAGAGGGCTTGCGGATCGGCGAGAAGGAAGCGCCTCTGATCGTCGAATTTCTGAAGACGAGGTTCGAGCAGTTCCGCAGCGTGGAATTTGCGGGCACCGCGCCCGAACTGTACGTTAGGGAAACCCGTCACGTTCAGGGAGAGTACCGGCTGAAGATGGCGGATTTGCTGGGAAATCGCGATCATTGGGACGCGATCGCTTACGGGGCTTATGAGGTGGATATTCAAAGTCTCGACGCGGCTAACAAAGGCACGATTCTGATGGTGCCGAAGCAGTACGGGGTGCCCTTTCGCAGTCTTGTTCCTCTGAAGGTGGACGGTTTGCTCGTGGTCGGGAGGTCGGCCAGTTTCGATACGCTGCCCCACGGCAGCGCTCGGGTTATTCCGCTGGGAATGGCGACTGGCGAGGCCGCGGGCGCCGCCGTCAAGCTTGCGCTGGAGAAGGGGGTCTCCCTTCGGGAGCTTTCTCTTTCACGGGAAGCGATGGCGGAGCTTCGGCAGAGATTGACGGAGCAGGGGATGGACTTAAAGATGCGCAGCTTCGCGCCCCCGACGTATGCGGAGCATGAAGCGTACCCGGGACTTGTGGCGGCGGTCAGCATGGCCCTTTCGAGCGGCGGATACAGGAATGACTGGAAGTTGGACGAGGCGGCGAATCCTCTGACCTTTCTAAATCAGATGCGTACTTTGCGGAAGCGATATCCGGAGCTGATACGACAAACGTTGACGGCTACCTCGATAGGCGGGGCATCCGCGAAGGACGCGCTCGATCTCGATCTGGCCGCTTACATGATCGCCAAAGCGGCAGGGCTGACCGTCGATCGCGAGTCGGCCTTGCAGGCATTGGCGGATCGGGGATGGATTCGCGACGAGACGATCGGCAATCTGGCCGATCGCGAACGTTTGACGAACGGAGACGCGTTCATGCTTGTTCGCGACTTGGTGCAGTATGGAGCCGGGGTCGTATTCGAGTAAACGAAAGTCGCCCGATGGCCTAGACGGCGTCGGGCGGCTTTCGTTGTATCGGAAGCGGAATGGATCGTGGAAATGGGATCGTGGAAACGGGATTGACTGAGCGATTGGGGCGTGGTAATATACGACTAATCTCTTTAATTTGGCAGTATGGTAATATGGTAGCACTTTAATGCAATGAAGTATAAAGCGGCTGAAAAGTAAGCTCCAAGCTGTTCGTTGCTTTAGAAACGCTCCGTTCTCTCCTAGAGGAAAAAAAGAAGAAGGTGCGCGTGATGACGAAACCGAAGGTATTCGAGAAACCGACCGGGGTAAAGGATTATTTGCCGCATGCGGTAGCGAAGCTGAGAAGGATTGAGCGCAGCGTGCTGGAGTGCATGCGGCTGTGGGGCTACGAGCAGATTATGACTCCCGCGCTCGAATATTACGATACGGTCGGAATGGCCAGTTCGACTTCGGACCAGAAGCTGTTTAAGCTGTTGGACCGGCGCGGCACGACGATCGTGCTGCGTTCCGACATGACGGCGCCGATCGCGCGCGTCGTCGGCTCGTTGCTCAAGGTCGAGAAGTTCCCGATTCGGCTCAGCTATCACGGCAACGTGTTCCGGGCCTTCGAAGAAGAAGGCGGCCGCGAATCGGAATTTTATCAGACGGGCGTCGAATTGGTCGGAGACGCCTCCCCCGAAGCGGACGCGGAAATGATCGCGCTGGCCGTCGCGTCCTTGAAGGCGGCGGGGGTGCCGGCGTTCAAGATCGCCATGGGCCATGTCGGCTTCCTCAACGGGCTGTTCGAGGAGACGCTTCCGGGGCTGGAGAGCGAACAGGAGACGCTGAAGGCGTGCTTGCTGCAGCGCGATCACGTCGGTTATCGGGATGCCATCCGCAAGCTGTCGCTGGACGCCGCGTGGAAGCGGGAGCTAGAGGATATTTTGCGGCTTCGCGGCGGTCAGGAGGTATGCGAGCAAGCGCTGGAACTGAGCGCGAGCGAGAGAGCGCAGTCGGCGATCCGTCATCTGTGCGAAGTATGGGACGTGCTGGAGGCATACGGCATTCAAGAGCATGTGCTGATCGATCTGACGATGATCGGGGACTTCTCCTATTACACAGGGATGACCTTCGAAGGCTACGCCTCCCATCTGGGCTTCCCGGTATGCAGCGGGGGACGGTACGACAACCTGCTCGCGCAGTTCGGACGTCCGGCTCATGCGACGGGCTTCGCGCTGAAGACGACGCGTATTCTCGAGGTCGTGGAAGACGCCGCCGAAGAACGCGCGCGGACGCTCGTGGCGTATGAGGGCCACCAGCGTCAGGCGGCGCTCGTGAAGGCAAGCCGGCTTCGCGAACAAGGCGAGATCGTCGTAACGGCGCTCGTATCGGCTCCGGAGCTGGAGGAGCTGCGGGCTTCGGACCTGGAGAGCTATGATAGGAAGGGCGATTTGGTGTATCGGGGCAGGACGTATGACAAGCTAGTTTGGCTGGAAACGGGAAAGGAGGATTTGGCATGACGGACGGCGGAACGTTAAAAGTCGCGATGCCCAAGGGGCGCATCTATAAGCAGGCCAGCAAGCTGTTCCGGCAGGCCGGCCTGCCGATTCCGGAAGATTTCGACGATTCCCGCAAGCTGATCATTCCGGTGCCGGAGGCGAACATGGAGTTCATCATGGCGAAGCCGGTCGACGTGCCGACGTACGTGGAGTACGGCGTGGCGGATATCGGAATCGTGGGCAAGGACGTTCTGATGGAAGAGAACAAGGACGTCTACGAGCTGATCGATCTCGGCATCGCCAAGTGCCGGATGTCGGTCATCGGGCTGCCGGACTGGAAGCCGGTCATCAATCCTCGCGTGGCCACGAAATATGCGAACGTGGCTTCGCAATATTTTCGCGAACGGGGACAGCAGGTGGAAGTCATCAAGCTGAACGGCTCGATCGAGCTTGCGCCGCTGATCGGCCTGGCCGACCGGATCGTGGATATGGTAGAGACGGGGCAGACGTTAAAGGAAAACGGGCTCGTCGAGATGGAGACGCTGTTTCAGGTGACGAGCCGGCTGATCGCGAACCGGGTGAGCTACAGGCTGAAAAATACGGCGATTCAAGAGCTGTGCGACCGTCTCGGCGCGATTATCGGCGCTACGGTCTGAGACGGAGAGACAGGATAGGGTTTGGGGAGCGTTGGACCCCGGACGGCGCGGAAGCGGGACGGATACGGCGATGCGAGGAGGGCACGGGGATGTATATAGGTAAAGCGGACGGATTCCGGCTGGAACGGGAAAGCGAGTACGGCTCTCCGGAACAGAACGCCACGGTGCGGGAAGTCGTGGAGGCGGTGCGCCGGGAAGGCGACGAGGCGCTGCTGCGGTACACGGCGGCTTTCGATAAGGTGACGCTCGCGGCCGGGCAGCTGCGGGTAACGGAAGAGGAGATTCAAGGCGCTTACGCCAAGGTGGAGCCCGAGTTTCTGGCGGCGCTGCGGCAGGCGGCGGCGAACATTACGGCGTTCCACGAGAAGCAGAAGCGCGGCTCGTGGATGGACGTGGCGCCCGACGGCACGATGCTGGGCATGGCGATTCGCCCGCTGCGCCGCGTCGGGCTGTACGTTCCCGGCGGCAAGGCGGCGTATCCGTCGTCGGTGCTCATGAACGTGCTCCCGGCCAAGGTAGCCGGCGTGCCGGAGATCGCGATGGTTACTCCGCCGGCGACCGGCGGGCGGGATGGCATCGACCCGTACATCCTGGTGGCGGCCGCGGAAGCGGGCGTGACGGAGATGTACCGGGTCGGGGGAGCGCAGGCGGTAGCGGCGCTCGCTTACGGGACGGCGAGCATTCCCGCCGTCGACAAGATTTGCGGGCCCGGCAACATCTTCGTGGCGCTGGCGAAACGCGCCGTGTACGGCGCGGTCGACATCGACAGCATCGCGGGCCCGAGCGAGATCGTCGTGCTGGCGGACGACAGCGCCGATCCGCGGTACGTAGCCGCGGATATGCTGTCGCAGGCGGAGCACGACGAGATGGCGTCGGCGGTGCTGGTGACGCCGTCGCCGGCTTTGGCCGCGGCGGTGCAGGCGGAACTGGAACGCCAGGTCGCGGCGTTGCCGCGGGCCGAGATCGCGCGCGGCTCGCTGGAGCGGCACGGGGCGATCTTGATCGTCGACGGCCTGGAAGAAGGGCTGGACATCGTGAACAAGCTGGCGCCGGAGCATCTGGAAGTGATGACCGAAGAGCCGATGGAGCTGATCGGCCGCATCGAGACGGCGGGCGCGATCTTCATCGGACCGTACAGCTCCGAGCCGGTAGGAGATTATTTCGCGGGACCGAACCACATTTTGCCGACGAACGGTACGGCGCGGTTCTCCTCTCCGCTGAACGTGGACGATTTTCTGAAGAAATCGAGCTTGATCCGTTACAGTAAGCAGGCATTGTTTAGAGACGCCGCGGGGATCGCGACGCTGGCCCGGCACGAGGGGCTGGAAGGTCACGCCCGAGCGGTGGAAATCCGACTGGAAGGCAGGGAAACGAAGTGAGCGTAGAGAAGGTGCAAGGCGGCCGCGCTTCGGCCGTATCCCGCAAGACGAACGAGACGGACATTCAACTGTCCCTGGGAGTGGACGGAAGCGGCGAGGTGTCGCTAGAGACGGACGTTCCGTTCCTGAACCATATGCTGGACCTGTTCGCGAAGCACGGCCAGTTCGATTTGAAGGTCGAAGCCCGCGGGGACGTGGATATCGACGATCACCATACGGTGGAGGACATCGGCATATGCCTGGGCCAGGTGCTTCGCGAGGCGCTCGGCGACAAGGCGGGCATCAAGCGTTACGCCAGCGTTTTCGTTCCGATGGACGAGGCTTTGGCGCAGGTTGTCGTCGACATCAGCAATCGGCCTCACTTCGAGCTGCGCGGGGAGTTCCCGGCGGCTTCCGTGGGCAGCTTCACCGTAGAGCTCGTTCACGAGTTTCTATGGAAGCTGGCGTTGGAAGCGCGGATTACGCTGCACGTCATCGTCCACTACGGTCGCAATACGCATCATATGATCGAGGCCGTGTTCAAGGCGCTCGGCCGCGCGCTTGACGAAGCGACGTCGATCGATCCTCGCGTGAAGGGCGTACCCTCCACCAAAGGAGTGCTGTAAGTGATCGCGATAATCGACTACGGCATGGGCAATCTGCACAGCGTCGGCAAAGCCGTAGAGCGGCTTGGCTGCGCGGTGCGGGTTACCTCCGATCCGCGGGAAATTATGGCGTCGGACGGAGCGATTCTGCCCGGAGTCGGCGCTTTCGGCGACGCGATGGCGAATCTGCGCGAGACCGGGCTGGTCGATACGGTCAAGGAGTACGCGGCTTCGGGCAAGCCGTTTCTCGGCATCTGCCTCGGAATGCAACTGCTGTTCACCGAGAGCGAGGAGCACGGCACCCACCGGGGGCTGGACTTGCTGCCGGGGCGGGTCGTCCGGTTCCAAGGAGACTACAAGGTACCCCACATGGGCTGGAACGAGTTGACCTTCAAGCAAGAGAGTCCGTTGTTCGAGGGCGTGGAGCCGGGGCACGTGTATTTCGTGCACTCGTACCACGCGCTCCCGGAGCGGGAGTCGGATTTGCTGGCGGTGACGGATTATTGCCAGCCAGTGACCGCGATCGTCGGCCGGGGTTCGGTGTACGGCATGCAGTTCCATCCGGAGAAGAGCGGCGAGCTCGGCATGGCGCTGCTCCGCAAGTTCACGGATATGGCTGTCGGGAGGATTGAGAGCTTTGAAGTTTAGACCTTGCATCGACATTCACCAAGGCAAGGTGAAGCAGATCGTCGGGGAAACGCTTCAAGCGGACGCCTCGAAGGTCGTGGAGAATTTCGTCTCCGAACGGGGGGCGGATTACTATGCTACGCTGTATAAACAAGACGGGTTAACCGGCGGGCATATTATCATGCTCGGCAACGGGAACCGGGAGGCTGCGTTGTCCGCGCTAAGGGCATATCCCGGCGGCTTGCAGATCGGCGGAGGCATCACGGCGGATAACGCGGCAGCCTACTTAAGCGAAGGGGCTTCGCACGTCATCGTCACTTCTTACGTTTTCCGGGACGGTCGACTTCAGATGGACAACCTGCGGCGTATCGTTTCGGAGGTCGGACGGGAACGGCTCGTACTTGACCTAAGTTGCAAGGAACGGGATGGCAAGTGGTACGTGGTGACCAACCAGTGGACGACGTTTAGCGATCTGGAGGTCAACGAAGCCACTGTCCGGGAGCTTGAAAGCTACTGCGACGAGTTCCTGATCCACGCGGTCGATGTGGAAGGGAAGCGGGAGGGCGTCCAAGAGAAGCTGGCCGCCAAGCTCTCCGAATGGGCGACGATTCCGGCCACTTACGCAGGCGGTGCGCGATCGCTCGCGGATTTGGCGCGATTCCGCGAGTTGACGCGCGGCAAGCTGGACATTACGATCGGCAGCGCTCTCGATATTTTCGGAGGGACTCTTCCCTATAGCGAAGTCGTAGCCTATTGCGACCCGTCGCGGTCGTCATAACGGAGAAAAGGGGAACGCCACATGTTAACTAAAAGAATTATACCTTGCCTGGACGTGAAGGACGGGCGGGTCGTTAAGGGCGTTAATTTCGTGAATTTGCGGGATGCCGGCGACCCGGTGGAGCTGGCGGCGATCTACGACCGGGAAGGCGCGGACGAGTTGGTGTTTCTGGACATCTCGGCGTCGGTGGAAGGCCGGGCGACGATGGTGGACGTGGTGCGGCGGACGGCCGGGGAGATTACGATCCCCTTTACGGTCGGGGGCGGCATCTCGTCGGTGGAGGACATGAAGCGGCTGCTGCGCGCGGGCGCGGATAAAATCGGCATCAATACGGCGGCGATCCGCAATCCGGACTTGATTACGGACGGCTCGCGGACGTTCGGGGCGCAGTGCATCGTGGTGGCGATCGACGCGAAATTCAACGCGGAGTGGGAAGATTGGGAAGTGTTCACTCACGGCGGACGCCATTCGACGGGCATTCGCGCGATCGAATGGGCGAAGGAGGCGGAACGCCGGGGAGCGGGGGAACTGCTGCTCACCAGCATGGACGCGGACGGAACGAAGGACGGCTTCGACGTCGCGCTGACCCAAGCGGTATCGTCGAGCGTGGGCATTCCGGTCATCGCTTCCGGAGGCGCGGGCAACGCCCAGCATTTCGTAGATGTTTTCGCGGAAGGGCAAGCCGACGCGGCGCTGGCGGCGAGTATTTTCCACTACAAGGAAGTTACGGTGCAAGAGGTTAAAGAAACGTTACGCGGCAAAGGAGTGAACGTCAGATGACCCAGCAGCAGGAGCCGTGGCAAGCTCAGATCAAGTGGGACTCCGACGGGCTGGTGCCCGCGGTCGTGCAGGACGCGCTGAGCAAGGAAGTGCTCATGCTCGCGTACATGAACGAGGAATCGCTGCAAAAGTCGCTCGAATCCGGACAGACTTGGTTTTGGAGCCGGTCGCGCGGAGAACTGTGGAACAAAGGCGCAACCAGCGGCCATACGCAGCAAATCGAATCGCTGCATTACGACTGCGACGGGGATACGCTGCTCGTGAAGGTGCGCCAGAACGGACCGGCATGCCATACGGGGGCGTACAGCTGCTTCTATCGCGAGGGAATGTCGCAGGCGGCCGGGGACGCGGCGCGGCCGGAAGACCGCTTCGGCCCGCTCAGCCGGCTGGAGGCGACGATCGCGCAGCGGGACGCGGAACGTCCGGAAGGCGCGTACACGACGTACCTGTTCGAGAAGGGGCTCGACAAAATCTTGAAGAAGGTCGGGGAGGAAACCGCCGAAGTGATCATCGCCGCGAAAAACCGCGACGGGGACGAGCTGCGCTGCGAGTCCGCCGATCTGATTTTCCACCTGATGGTGCTGCTCCGCGAGCAGGGCATTCCGTTCGACGACGTGCTGAAAGAGCTGGAATTCCGTCACCGGAAACCGGTCAAGAAGGATTAGGTGAAGCGGCCATGACCCAAGCGCAAGCAAAAGGCATGCTCATCGATTACCATACGCATCACGCGCGCTGCGGCCATGCGGTCGGCAACCTGGAGGACTACATCCTCGGCGCGATCAACCAAGGCATGGAGCAGATCGGCTTGTCCGACCACATGCCTTTGCTGCATGTATCCGACCAAGATAATCCCGATTCCGCGATGCCGATGGACGAACTTCCGCGGTACGTCGAGGAAGCTCTCGCCCTGAAGGAGAAGTACAAGGGCCGCATCGAGGTGCGCGTCGGCCTGGAGGGCGATTACGTCGAGGGCTGCGAGGAAAAGATCGAAGCGATCGTGAACGGTTACCCGTGGGACTACGTGATCGGCTCGGTTCATTTTCTCGGGACGTGGGACGTGACGGACTTCCGGCAGGTCGGCCGCTGGGAAGGGCGCCGCGTCGTCGACGTGTACGAGCAATACTTCGACGCCGTCGCGAAGGCCGCGGCGACCGGCTTTTACGACTATATCGGCCATATCGACGCGATCAAGCGGTTCGGCTACCGTCCGGAGGAGGACGTGACCGCCCTGGAGGACGCGGCGCTGCAGGCGGTCAAGAAGCACGACCTCGCCTTCGAGCTGAACGCCGCCGGTTTCTATGCGCCTTGCAAGGAAATGTATCCTTCCGTTTCCATCCTGGAGCGAGCGAAGGCTTACGATATCCCGGTCACTTACGGTTCCGACGCCCACCACCCCGACAAAGTCGGGCAAAAAGGGGCAGAGGCGCAAGCGATGCTGAAAAAAGCCGGTTATACCCACCTGGCCGTGTTTGCGGGACGTAAACGGGAAATGAAACCTTTTTAAAAACGGCCCGTACTCATGTATAATGGGATTGATGACTGACGGATTTCGACACCTGGAGCGTCGAATCGCCAAAATATGGAGGGGCACATGTACAGCAGCAGTAAGCTTCGTATCTTTTCGGGATCATCCAATCCGCTATTGGCGGGGAAAATCGCCGACAATCTCGGGTTGCCGCTGGGGAAAATCAAGCTTTCCCGGTTCAAGAGCGGCGAGGTGTACGTTCACTACGAGGAGACGATTCGCAACTGCGACGTTTTCTTGGTCCAGTCTTTATCCCATCCGATCAACGACTACTTCGTAGAATTGCTCGTGATGATCGACGCCGCCAAGCGGGCCTCGGCACGCACGATCAACGTCGTGCTTCCGTACTACGGCTACGCCCGGCAGGAAAGGAAAGCCGCTCCCCGCGAACCGATCTCCGCGAAGATGGTGGCCGACGTGCTGACGACGGTCGGAGCCCATCGCATCGTGACGATCGATCTGCACGCTCCGGCCATTCAAGGCTTCTTCGACATTCCGGTCGATCACTTGACCGCGCTGGATCTGATCAGCGACTACCTGAAGTCGAAGAACATCCGCAATCCCGTCGTCGTTTCCCCGGATGCGGGACGGGCCTCGACGGCCGAGAAGCTGGCGAACCAACTGGATTGCTCCTTCGCCATCATGATCAAGAAACGCCCCGCGCATAACGAGTCCGTCATTACGCACGTGATCGGAGACGTCGAAGGCTTCACGCCGATTATTATCGAAGATATGATCGATACCGGCACGACGATCGTCAACGTGGTCGAAGGACTGAAGGAACGCGGCGCGGAAGATCCCTACGTGTGCGCCACTCACCCGCTGTTCTCCGAACCGGCGCTGCAGCGTCTGGATCATCCGAGCATCAAGGAAGTGGTCGTCACCGATTCGATCCTGCTGCCGGAAGACCGCTCCGCCCGCTTTAAGGTGATCTCGGTCGCGCCGATGCTGGCCGAAGCGACGAGAATCATCATGGAAGGCGGCTCGATCAGCACGCTGTTCAAGACGAAGGGCGTATAAAGAAGATAACATTCGGCGGAAGCCGCGAACGAAGGTGAACGTCCGTTCGTTCGAGGCTCCGTTTCTGCTCCGGGGATAGAGTCCCCGGAGTTTTATTTTATGGATCGCGCAGGCTGTGTTATAATCTTGGATGACGAGTTTTCGAATCGAGCAGGAGGTGCCTTGCGATGAGCCAGCGAAAGCGCGCGGCGAAAAACCGGCGTCCCAAAGTCATCCCGATGAGATTGGATGCGACATTCTTCTTCGAGCGTGCCGTACAGTCGCTGGATCGGTACCATTACGACAAGGCACTGAAGTATTTTCGCCGCGCGGTGGAATACGAGCCGGAGAATCCGGTCAACCACTGCAACATGGCCGGCATTCTGTCCGAGATGGGCCGATACGAGGAATCGAACGTCATTCTTCGTTCGGTGCTGGACCAGATCGATCCGGCGATGACGGAATGCTATTACTACTTAGCCAACAACTATGCCAATATGGAACTGTTCGAGGCCGCGGAGGAAGCCCTTGTCCGGTATTTGGAGAACGATACCGAGGGCCAATTCCTGGAAGAGTCGGACGAACTGCTCGACTTGCTTCACTACGAGTTGAACCGTCCCGCGAAGCTGTCGACCATCAAGGCCAAAGAAAATATCTACGCCCACGACAAAGCGCGGGAGCTGTTGGAAGCAGGCCGGTTCGCCGAGGCGGTCAAAATGCTGGAAGAAATTATCGAACGCCAGCCGGACTTTCTGGCCGCTAGGAACAACCTGGGGCTGGCATACTACTATATGGGACTGTTCGACAAATCGGTCTCGACGATTACGGAAGTGCTGGAAGCGGAACCGGGCAATCTGCACGCGCTGTGCAATCTGGCGATTTTCTACCAGCATTCGAACCGGAAGGAGCAGCTGCAGGCGCTGGTCGCGAAGCTGAACAAGACGGTGCCGTTCCATCCCGAGCACGTGTTCAAAATGGCGACGACGCTCGGCATCGTAGGGGAGCATCGCGAGGCTTACCAGCATTTCCGGCGTTTGCTGCGCACGGGGGAGCTGTCGGGTGAGCCGAGCCTGCATCACTTCGCGGCGATCGCGGCGGTGAACCTGCGGCGGTACGACGACGCCAAGAAGCATTGGCAGCAGGCGGAGAGGCTCGATCCGGAGTCCCAGGTCCCTCCTTTCCACTTGAAACGGCTGGAACGCGTCCGCGCCGGGGAGGAGACCCCGCCGACGCATTATCACTATCATCTTCCGTTCGAAGAGCAATTCAAGCAGTGGGAAAACAATCCGGGGCAAGTGACGGAGGCGCTCAAAAACGATCCGCTCATCCGCTCGTCGTTCTTCTGGGCGCTAAGGCACGGGGACCGGCGCACGAAGGTGCAGGTGATCCAGGCGCTCGGCCTGGTCGCGGACGATGAAGTCATCGAGGCGCTGAAGGCTTTCCTGATCGACCCGGATGAAGAGGACGAACTGAAGCGCGTGGCGGTGCTGGTGCTTCGTTCCATCGGAGTTCAGGACTCGCTCTCGGTCGTGTTCGGCGGACGAACGCTGACGCTGGAGGCGCGCCGGAAATCGGCCCGGCTCCCGGTTTGGGACAGCGCGTGGCAGACCGTGCTGGAACAAGCGCTCGAAGGCATGTCCGGGCGGTACGACGTCGTGCAGCAGCACGATATGATGACGCTGTGGGTCGATTATCTGTCCCGCGTATACCCGGATGTGCCGAAGCTGCACAAATCGACGGGGTGGGCCGCCGCGCTTGAATACTGGACGGCCAAAATGCACCGGAGAACGGTCACCTACGCGGACCTCGTCAGCCGTTACGGCGTGTCCCAGGCCAGCATCAGCCGATACGCGAACCGGATCGACGAAGCTTGCGGCATTCGGGAGAAGCTCGATTTGACGAGACCGTCCTTTCACTAACTATCAACTCGCGCGCATGACAACGAGTTCGAGCGTTTCGCGCTACGAGGAGGAAGCATCATGCACAAGACAATCGTAATCGGTACGGGACCGGCGGGTTTGACGGCGGCGATCTATCTGGCGCGCGCGAATCTGTCGCCGCTCGTGATCGAAGGGCCGGAGCCGGGCGGACAATTGACGACGACGACGGAGGTCGAGAACTTCCCCGGTTTTCCGGAAGGAATCCTGGGCCCCGAGCTGATGGAGAACATGCGCAAGCAAGCCGAACGGTTCGGAGCGGAGTTCCGGACGGGCTGGGTCGAAGAAGTCGACCTGTCCAAACGGCCTTTCGCGTTATCGCTGGAAGGCGGGGAGAAGCTGCAGGCGGAGACGCTGATTATTTCGACCGGGGCTTCCGCCAAGTATTTGGGAATCCCGGGGGAGAAGAGCAACGTCGGGCGCGGCGTCAGCACTTGCGCGACCTGCGACGGCTTTTTCTTCCGCGGGAAAAATATCGTCGTCGTCGGCGGCGGGGATTCCGCGATGGAGGAAGCGAATTTCTTGACGCGGTTCGCTTCCGAAGTGAAGCTGGTCCATCGCCGAGACGAGCTGCGGGCCTCCAAGATCATGCAGGATCGGGCCCGCCAGAACGACAAGATCTCGTGGGGATTGAACAAAACTCCGCTCGAGGTCGTCGCGGGGGACCAGGGCGTAACGGGGCTTAAGGTTCGCGACAATGCCTCCGGAGCGGAAGAGATCATCGAGGCGCAGGGATTGTTCGTGGCGATCGGCCATACGCCGAACACGAAGTTTCTCGGCGGTCAGATCGAGACGGACGAACTCGGCTATATTCGGGTGAAGCCGGGAACGACGGAGACGAACGTGCCGGGCGTATTCGCTTGCGGCGACGTGCAGGACCATAAGTACCGCCAGGCGATTACGGCGGCGGGCAGCGGCTGCATGGCCGCGCTGGACTGCGAGAAGTTTCTGGAAGGCTCCGCGACGCACGACTGGAGCCAATCGCTGTAAGCTTGCCGTTTGCCCGCCGTCGGCTCGGCGGCGGGGCGACATACGGATCTTATTCTTCTTTATGAGGTGTCGACAAATATGTCAGATTCATTGTTCGTAGGCGTAGATTTGGGCGGAACGTCTATCAAGGTCGGCTTGTGCAACGAGACGGGAGATTTGCTTCGTACTTACGAAGGACCTACTCAAGCCTCCGACGGAGCGGATGCCGTTCTGTCCAATATCGCGGCCTATGTCCGGGAGCTCGTGCCCCCGGGAACGGCGGAGTGGGAGGCGGTTGTCGGCGTGGGCATCGGAATTGCCGGGTTCCTGAACATTCCCGAAGGGATTATCAACTTCTCGCCCAACCTTCCTTTCAAGGATGTGCCGGTCAAACGGGTGATGGAGGAGAAGCTGGGCAAGCCGGTCAAGATCAACAACGACGCCAACGTGGCGGCGCTCGGGGAAGCCTGGGGAGGCGCGGGCAGAGGCGTTCGGAACTGCGTCTGCTATACGCTCGGAACGGGCGTCGGCGGAGGCATCATTCTGAACGACCGTCTGATCGAAGGCGCTTCGGGCATGGCGGGAGAACTGGGCCATATCTCGATCGTGCCCGATCTGGAAGCGATCCAGTGCGGATGCGGCAGAATGGGCTGCCTGGAGACGGTGTCGTCGGCCACCGGGATCATACGCATGGCGAAGGATGCCGTCGCACGGGGAGACAAGACGTCGCTGGCTCTCGTGGAGGAGGAATTGACGGCCAAGCATATTATCGATGCGGCCAAGGAAGGCGACGAAGCGGCGGCGCGGATCGTCAGCCGGGCGGCCTTCTACTTGGGCAAGTCGATGGCGGTCGTCGCGCTGGTCGTCAATCCGCAGCGCTTCATTATCGGCGGCGGGGTAAGCAAGGCGGGAGAGTATTTGTTCTCGCAGATCCGCGAAGTCTTTAACAAGCTGACGCCGGCGAACGCCAGAGACGGTGTGGAGATCGTGCCGGCCGAGCTCGGCAACAACGCCGGAGTCGTCGGAGCGGCCGGACTGTTCCTTCGGGCATAATTCCAGCAAGGCGCTCGGCTCCGCACGCTCTTGAGGCGGTCCGGGCGCTTCGCTATATCGCTTGCTCGAGGGAGGGTCCGGGCAAACAGGCCCATGGAGAGGGGAAACGCATGGATACGATAACGACGCAGCCAAGGCTCGTCATTATAACGGGGATGTCGGGAGCGGGCAAAACGATCGCCGTTCAGAGCCTGGAGGATTTGGGCTTTTTCTGCGTCGATAACTTGCCGCCGGTGCTTATTCCGAAGTTCGCGGATCTGATCGATCAGTCGCAAGGGAGAATCGCCAAAGTCGCCTTGGTCATCGACTTGCGCGGACGCGAGTTTTTCACCGCTTTATCCGAGTCGCTTAACCATATCCGGGAGCATAACACGATCCACTACGAGATTCTGTTCCTCGACGCGACCGATTCGGTGCTCGTGCAGCGCTACAAAGAGAGCCGGCGCCGCCATCCGCTCGCGCCGGACGGCTTGCCTCTGGACGGGATCCACTTGGAGCGCAAGCTGTTGGAGGATTTGAAGGGCTGGGCCAATCAGGTGATCGACACGAGCAGCTTGAAGCCCGCGGCTCTCAAGGAGAAGATCGTCTCCCGGTTCACGAACATGAATCAGGACAACATTTCGATCAACGTGACCTCCTTCGGGTTCAAGTACGGGGTTCCGATCGACGCCGATCTCATTTTCGACGTCCGTTTTCTGCCCAACCCGCACTATATCGACACGCTTCGCCCCAAGACGGGAGCGGACCCGGACGTATACGACTACGTGATGAAATGGCCGGAGACCCAGACTTTTTTGACGAAGCTCCTCGATCTGCTGCAGTTTCTGATTCCGATGTACCATAAGGAAGGCAAGAGCCAGATCGTGATCGGCATCGGGTGCACGGGCGGCAAGCATAGATCGGTGGCGCTGGCCGAATATTTGGGACGCAGACTGGGGTCCAGCGATACGGAATCGGTGAGAGTAAGCCATCGCGATTCCGAACGCGACCGGCATTGAGGTGAGGGAATGAGCAAAAGAAGACCCCTCGCCCGCTTGCCGCGGATCGTCGTGATCGGCGGAGGCACCGGGCTGTCCGTTATGCTGCGCGGCTTGAAGCGGAAGCCGCTCGACATTACGGCCATCGTCACGGTAGCGGACGACGGCGGCAGCTCCGGCATCTTACGGGAGGAATTGCAGATTCCCCCTCCCGGGGATATCCGCAACGTGCTGACCGCTCTGGCGGATACGGAGCCTCTGATGGCCGAAGTGCTGAAATACCGATTCCAGAACGGGACGGGTTTGGCCGGACACAGCCTCGGCAATCTTATTCTGGCGGCCATGACCGATATTACCGGGGATTTCATGACGGGAATTACCGAATTGAGCCGGATTCTCGCCGTCAGGGGGAGGGTACTGCCCGCGGCGAATCAGGCGATCGTGCTCAAGGCGGAAATGGAAGACGGCTCGATCGTGGAAGGAGAATCCTCGATTCCGAAGTCGGGCCTCGCGATCCGGAGAGTCTTCCTCGAGCCGGCCGACGTCAAGGCGCTCCCGGAAGCCGTGCAGGCGCTGCAGGAAGCGGATGCGATCCTGGTCGGTCCGGGAAGCCTGTATACGAGCATCATTCCGAATCTGCTCGTGCCGGAGCTTGCGGAAGCGATCGTGGAATCGAACGCCATCAAGATGTTCGTCTGCAACGCCATGACCCAACCGGGAGAGACCGACAATTATTCCGTCAGCGATCATCTCGCCGCCGTTCACGCTCATATCGGCCATCATTTATTCGATTATGTCATCGTCAACGACGGAGAAATTCCTCCGCAGGTGGAAAGCCTCTACGCCGAGCAGGGGGCCAAGGCGGTCCATCTTGACCTGGACGAGGTCACCCGCCGGGGCTACAAGGTGATCGCGGATAAGCTTGTCCTGTTCCGTACGTATTTGCGCCATGATGCGGAGAAACTAAGCGAGCATATTTACCAGCTTGTCGATAACTGGATGCTTCGAAAGGGGTGAGAAAGGGATGTCTTTTGCGGCGCAAACGAAAAAGGAGCTCACGATGTACGAGAGCGACAGCTGCTGCGAAAAGGCGGAGCTGTCGGCGTTGATCCGGATGAACGGCACGATCTCGCTAACGAACCGCAGGGTCGTGCTGGACATCGCCACGGAGAACGCCGCCATTTCGCGCCGGATGTATACGCTGCTGAAGCGCCATTTTACGGTCGTGACCGAGCTTCTCGTTCGCAAAAAAATGCGTCTGAAAAAAAACAACGTATATGTTGTCCGTATTCCGGTCGGAGCGGAAGCGATCCTGAACGATCTGAGCATCGTCTCGGAAGGCTTTCTCTTCCATCCGAGCATCGACAAAGAACTCGTGCGCAAAACCTGCTGCAAGAAAGCCTATCTGCGGGGCGCGTTCCTGGCGGGAGGCTCGGTGAACAATCCCGAGGGCTCCTCCTACCACCTGGAGATTTCTTCGATGTACGAGGAGCATTGCAAAGCGCTCGTCGAGCTGGCGAACAAGTTCCAACTGAACGCCCGGTTCATCGAACGGAAAAAAGGGTTCATCCTCTACATCAAGGAAGGCGAGAAGATCATCGAATTTCTGAACATTATCGGCGCTCACCAGGCGCTGTTCAAATTCGAGGACGTCCGCATCATGCGGGACATGCGCAATTCCGTGAACCGGATCGTCAATTGCGAGACGGCCAACCTGAACAAGACGATCGGCGCCGCCGTTCGGCAGATCGATAACATCAAGCTGCTCGAGAAGGAAGTCGGCCTGCATACTCTTCCGGACAAGCTGCGGGAAGTAGCCGAAGTCCGGCTCCAGCACCCCGATATCAACCTCAAGGAGGTCGGGGATTTGCTGAAAGGCAGAGTCAGTAAATCGGGCGTCAACCATCGGCTCCGCAAGCTCGACGAGC
>JAEZZE010000219.1 GCA_023418755.1 Bacillota bacterium
GGGCGCGAATGGGTAAACGAAGGTTGGGCGGGATTGCAAAACGACTGGGACGAGCTGGAGCGGGTAACCGGAGGTTGGGGCTATCCCATAGGCTAATCTAATTGCTCCTGAAAGATATTCCATGATAAAGATGCAGGGGGATGTACCTCCTTACGATACAAGCAAGACTCCCCCCAAAAGCGCGCTACTGAGTAAATTACCAAGAAATTTTTCCACATGAACGAGTCTCGTTCATCTGCCCAACATGATAATCGGCTCAGACCAATAAGCCCGCCTGGCGGGCTTATTTACCGGATTCGGGCTCAGGCCAGGCCAATAAGACCGCCTGGCGGGCTTATCTCCCGCATTCTGGGACAACTACATTCAAACCTCATCTTGAAGTTCGAACGGTTTCGAATTTCGCCGCGGACTTCTACGAGCGATATTCGGCGTAGTGGCGTACGGCCGCGATATTCATGCCGCTCTCCCACGGTCTGCACCTTGTATTGAAGGGCCGCCCCGCGTCGTAATATTCCACCCATGCATCCGTCGAATCGGCGATGCTCACGACATGCGCCAGAACCGCTTCGGCGCCGGGATGCCGAGAACGGGTCAGCCCGTACAGCAGCAGGCTTTCGTCATACCCGACGAAATAGGAGGAACCCGGAACGGTAGGCAAATAGCCGTAACGCTCGAATATATCGTAAGCCCTGCGAAGCTCCTCCGCCTTCTCCTCTTCCGTCAACAATCCAGCATGTACAAAGGAAGGAAGCAGCCCCGCGGATTGAACTGCGATCGCTTGGGGCTCGACCGCACCAAGAGGCGGCTCGTTCGCTAGACAGGCCGGGCAGACGTAACGGCCCGCGGCCGTTCTTCGCGTCCATTTTAACGAATGAATGCCGCGCGGGTGACAGCTTTCGCAGACGCCGTGACGGTAAGCCGGCAGCTCCGCCGTCGCCGCTCTTTCGGGCGCGTTGGCATAGAAGCGTCCGTCCTTCCGAAAGCGCGTTCGGAACACCGCCTCCGTTCGCGCCAGCACGCTTTCGCAAGCCGCGGCGCGCTCTTCGTTCCATAGGCCGCGGCCGACCGCGAATGGCAGCAGCCTTCTGCCGGCTTCCAGAAACAACAGCGTCGCCTCCATAGAGCCGTCGTTCAGGGACGTGCGGGGCAGGAAGCCTCCGGCGACGTAGGTCTCGTCTCCGTTAAAGGGCAGCATTCCTTCGTGCAAATGCGGCAATTGGACTTGCCAGCAGTCTTCGAGCATCGGGAACAGCGATGCGACGTAATCCCAGTCTCCCGTCGCCTGCCCGTAATCGAAAGCCTGCACGATCATATAGGCGGTAATCTCTACGTCGTCGTTCTCGTGCACATGGCGGGCGCGGTCGTGCCCCATGCTCTCCGCGTTGCGAATCCCGCCGAGCCTTGTCCATTTCCCGAAGCGGAAAGCCAGATTCCTTCTGGCTTCCTCATACAGGCCGAGCGAGAGCAAGCCCCTCGACGCGCCGTATTGATCCCGCACGTAGGCCAACGCGTAGTTGTGGCCGGCCATAATGCCGCCGTCCCGCGACTGCTGCGCGGCAATCAGGAAAGCGACGCTCTCGGACAGCTCGTCGATGCGCTTCCTCATTCCTTCCCCGATGCGCTCGCCGTATTCTAGCGGAGCGATACGCGAAGAGAACCGGCGATCCGCTTCCTCGGATTCCGCTTTCAGCCGCTCGTAGCCCAGCTCCAGCATCGCGCGGGCGTACCCCTCGGCTTCCGGATAAGAGGGGCCTCCGACCAGCGCGAAATACGATTCTCCCGCAGGCACCGCAATACCGACTTTCCCCGTGTCCGATGCGAACTCGATCCGCGCCTCCTGCCCCCAAGAGACCGCGGCAAGGAACGTCTCCTCGCCCATCGGATAGCGGTAGATGCGGGCCGTGTCGGGCGCCTTAACGAGAATCGACTTGACGGTCGCCTCTGCGGAGGTCAAGTCCTCGCTGCCCGGATAGCATTCGTAATCTTCCCCGAGCGTTAGCTCGAGACGCAAAGGTTCGTCGGCATGCAGCCGGCATAGATACGCCGGCAGTTCGCTCGCGACGAAAGCTTCGGCCAAAGCGACTTCACGGCCCGCTTCGTTCAAATACTTATGCCGCCAGCGGTTCGTGCCTTTGTCCCGGCAAGATTCGTAACACGGCTCCGCGCCGTCTGCAAGCGCCCATTTTCCGTGCAGCTTCGACGGCGAGCTGTACGGAGGCCCGTAAACCTCAGCGATGTCGTTCCCGCGCCCATATACGAGAAACCGTCCGTTGCCTAACGCATGGATCGCGCCGTCGTCGTTCTTTTTCCACATCTCCGTTACTCCCTCCATTCGCTCTTCGATTCGGGGAAACCGTCACCCGACCAAAAAAGCCTCTCTTTCCCGGAAATAAGCCGCGGTTCTCGCGACCAAGTCGTCCAGCTTGGCCGCATCCGGCTTGCCGTACATCGCCGGATAAGGATCGCCGCCCGGGCCCAGCGGCTCCGGTGTCACGAATCGGCCCTCCCGGTTAAATCCGAGCACGTACAACGCCATAATAATCGTATCCAAATCCATGAAACCGTCTCCGAGCGCCCCCCGGTTGCTGTCGGCCATGTGCAGATTGACGAGCCGTTCTCCCGCCTCCAACAGCGCTTCGCCGATGTGAGCCTCCTCCGCTTGCATGTGGTACACGTCCGCATTGATATGTTGAACACCCGGATGATCGACCGCCGCGATGTAAGCCTTGGCATCGGCTATTGTGCGGACCAGACTGACTTCCGCCGCGCGGATCGGCTCGATGGCGGCCTTCACTCCGTACTCGACGAACCGATCCGCAACGATGCCCAAAGCGTCCACGCTGCGCTGAAACTCCGTATCGTCGTAGGCCTTCGGTCTGCCTACCGCTCCGGGCACGACCAGGAGATAAGAGCCTCCCATCGCGGCGGTAAATTCGATTTCGCGCTTCAAATAGTCGATCGCCGCCTGCCGATGCGGCGCCCGGCTGCTCGACAGATCGTTGTCGGCCGAGAACATGCCGCATACTCCCGACGTCTTGATGCCATGCGCTTCAAGTATATCGATCGTTTCCTTCGCCCGGTAGCCCAGATCGGGCCCGTAATGGTTGCCGTGAAGCTCGATGTAGCCGATGCCCTCACGCTGCAGTCTTTTCGCGGACGTCTCCAAGCTTTCCATACCGAAGCCCCAGTTGCTCCACGATAAGTTCAGCCTGTCGCGCAACCTCTCCGGCCGTTCCTTTTTCAACGCGAGGAAGGCGCTCCTGATTCGCTCGTTTTTCTCTTCGTAACGTTGCTTGGTCATTTCTCGCAGTCTCCTTTTATCTCCGATTCCTTCTATGAACAACCTCTCTATGGCATCTCCGGATGATTGGGCCCGAAATGCCTGAGAAACACCATAGGCTCCCACTTGCTGTCGTTGACGATGAGCACGCCCTCCCGGGCGGCCGTCTCGCTAACGAAAAACTCGTCTCCGCTCATTTGGCCGAACCGCAGCATGTTTGCTGCCTCGGCCTGATGGAGACCGAACCGGCCGTGCCCCTGAACGAGCACCGTGCCGTAAGCCGCCGAATCGCGAACGATTACGCTCTGTCCGGGATTTACGGTCAGCTCCTTGGCGCCGATGTACGGGTTGCCGTATGTAATCCACTTCTCCATATGCCGTTCATCGGAATGCCCGCAAAGGAGGGGCGGACGAAAATAATGCCGCTTATAGTGCGGGTCCGTATTTTTCTCCCAGTCCATCAAACTCAGAATATACTCGATATCGCGCTTCCGGTCCTCCGGACAATTCTCCGCCAGAAACTCGTACGGATACGTTTCGCCGCTTACGACGTTCTCGTGCACGGAGTTCACGTCGCTGTTCCACTGAGGCTCGTACGTGAGCGCCGATCCCGGGGCATGCACCACGCCCGGAGGCGTATACCAGCCCGTCCCTAACTGAATGCGATAAGCCCGCGACAGCTCGGTGATGCGGTTATCCGCTTCTTCGTATCGTAGAAGTCTTTCCCTGACCTCGTCCAAGGTCGTATCCGGATCGTAGCCGAAATAGGTGACCGGGAATACTCCCAGATGATTATTCAACTGCGGCGGAAAATAATAGGCCTCCGGTTTCCCGATCCGCCCGACCAGGCTCGCGGCCGCGTCGTCCAGATGGAGATGGTGGAACAACGGCGTCTCGTAATCGAAAAACTTGGCGTACATCGGCCAAGTGCCGTAACGTTCATAGAGCGATTCGCCGATCAGACGGCTGCCCAATTGTTCTACCGCGTCCTTGAACAAAAAGACGACAGCGCCGTCTTCGTCGGCGGCAACGTAGCTCATCCCTTCGTCGGGAGGCGCCAGCGGTCCGTTCATGGACGGGATGACCGAAGAGAGCCATCGCTCTTTAATGGAGCCCCGTTCGGTTC
>JAEZZE010000279.1 GCA_023418755.1 Bacillota bacterium
GAGCAGCACGGTGCTGAGCGAGAACATCGGCGACAGGAAGGCGCGCAGGTTGAGCATCGGCTGCTTGGAAACCAGCTGTCTCCATACGAATAGGACGAGCGCTACGCCGCCGACGATAAGCGTCCAATAAACTTTAGGCTCGGACCAGCCGGCTCCTTCGGGATCTCCCACGTTACTGAAGCCGTACACGATGCCGCCGAAGCCGATCGTGGACAGAATAATCGACAGAACGTCGACTTTGGGCTTAGTGACGTCCGTTACGTTTTTCAGATAGACCGAGGCGATGATGACGGACAAAATGCCGAACGGCAGAACCAAGTAGAACAGCCAGCGCCAGTCGAGCGACTCGAGAATAAGACCGGACAGCGTCGGTCCGATCGCCGGCGCGAACATGATGACAAGACCCATGCTTCCCATCGCCGCTCCCCGCTTCTCGGGTGGATACAGCACGAGAATCGTATTCATCATAACGGGAAGCATCAAGCCGGTGCCGAACGCTTGAATGATCCGGCCCGCGAGCAGGACGGGAAAGCCCGGGGCTAAGGCGCACACGAGCGTTCCGATGGAGAAGAGCACCATCGCGCCTATGAACATTTGCCGGGTCGTAAACCATTGCACGAGCAAGGCGGAGACCGGAATAAGTATGCCTACGACGAGCATGTAGCTTGTGGACAGCCACTGGATGGTCGTATACGGCACGTTGAGATCGATCGTCAGGTCAACGAATGCGATATTCAGCAGGGTTTCGTTCAAGATGGAGAAGAACGCGCCGATGATCAGCGTGATCAGGATCGGCAGGCGCTTGACGTTCTCCAGCTCCTTGTACTGCGGCCCCGCTGCGTTGTCTGCGGTATTCATTTTTCTCTGTTTCCTCCATATCCAATAATGGATTATTATGTCCAGCTTTCCTACTATACCATCCGAAAAGTAAATCTTCAAACTCTGATTTTTATCCGTTTACGGCTTGACAAGGAAAATAAAGGGTGTCTATAATAGCACCATATTACACGCAAGGAGGCTGAGGAATATGCTTAACATCGCGAACGCAGTTGTTGTCGAGTCGGTTGTTTTCGGGCATGGTTCCCGGTCTCTACGGAATGTTGCGCTGTGATGCAGTTAACATGAGCAAGCGAATTCGACGTTCGCTTGACCGCGTTGCAGTAGCCGACCGCCAGAGACCATCCGGTTTCTGAGCGGTTTTTTTGCGCGCTTGATTCGGTCGGCGCGCGCAGAACAGCCGCAGGGAAACCCTGCGGCTGTTCGTTTTAAATAATTCAATCACAAGGGGTTTTCTAACGATATGAATCCGATAACCAACGAACTGCTTGCCGCTTACGGCTGGAACGAACATTGGGACCAGGCGCTCGCAGCGCTGGATCTGCCGATGCGCGACTATTCTCCCGCGAGGGTCGTCGCTCAATTCTCGCACTCGTACAACCTGATGACCGCAGACGGTCCGCACGGCGCGTCCGTCACCGGCAAATTCGAATTTCTTGCGGCCAAGCGCGGGGATTACCCCGCCGTCGGCGACTGGGTGCTCGCCGAGCCGCTGCCCGGGGAACATCGTTCCGTCATTCACGCGGTGCTGCCCCGCCGCTCCGCAATGGTTCGCAAAGCCGCCGGAGCCGTCGTCGAAGACCAGATCGTCGGCGCCAATCTCGATTATTTGTTTATCGTGAACGCCTTAAATCAAGATTTCAATCTGCGCAAGATCGAACGCTACATGATCGCGGCTTGGGAGAGCGGCGCCTCCCCGGTCGTTCTGCTCACGAAAGCGGATCTGTGCGCGGATCCGGAAGCGTTCGCCGAACAAGTCGGGAACGCCGCGCCGGGCGTGCCGGTTCATTGCGTCAGCGCGCTGGCGGACGCGGGCAAGGAAGCGCTCGACGCCTATCTGAAGCCCGGGGCGACGATCGGCATTACCGGCTCCTCCGGAGTCGGCAAGTCCACGCTGCTGAACTGGCTAGCCGGAAAAAACTTGCAGCTTACGCAAGACATCCGCGAAGACGACGCCCGCGGCCGTCATACGACTACCCATCGGGAGCTGTTCCTGCTGGGCGGCGGAGCGCTCGTCCTGGACACGCCCGGCATGCGCGAGCTTCAGCTATGGGATGCCCGGGACGGCTGGCAGCAGGCTTTCGCGGACATCGAACTGCTCGCCTCAAACTGCCGTTTCCGCGACTGCAAGCACGACGGCGAGGCCGGCTGCGCGGTGCTTCAAGCGTTGAGCTCCGGCGAGCTCGATCCGAAGCGTTATGCCAATTACCGAAAAACGGAGAAGGAGCTCGCGCATCTGGCCCGCAAAGAGCGCTCGGCCGCAGCCAAGGGAAGCGCCAAAGGCAAACGGCCGCGATCCGCGGGCAGGGCGGATCGGCGGCCGAATCGACTGCTCGAGTATATGGACGATGATTAGAAAGCGAATCCTTAGGCCAAGTACTTGTCTTTCACGATGCGAAGATGATGCATCCCGTGACCGGCAATCACGTAAGCAAGCGCCTTGACGCTCATGACGGTATTGCTGGCCGTTCCGGTCCTGGCCCAGGCTTCTTCCGTCAATCCCCGGACGAGCGTCAGAGTCGCTTTGCGTACGGAGATGTAGTTTTCGATCAAGTCGGACAAGGAATAGGAGTCGAAATCGACGTATTTCATATACTCGTCCTGCTCGAAGCCCGGAAGCGGCGTACCGTCTCCCCGCGCGATGCGAAGCAGCCTGTAGCTCATGATTCGCTCCGTGTCGGCGATGTGGCCGATGACTTCCTTAATGCTCCATTTGCCCGGCGCGTAGCGGTGCTCCGCTTTGTTCAACGGAAGATCGGATAGAAATTCGGAAGTCGACTTCAAATCTCCCGTCAGGATATCGACAATGTTTCCCTCCGGGACGATGTCGATATAAGTGCCGAAATGTCCGCCGTATTCTTGCTTCGTCGGGCGCTCAGTCAAGCTGCTCATCTGTCATCTTCTCCTTTGTCCATCATATAGGCAATCAGCAGCGCGGCGGTGTTCACGACGGCGTCCGCATGCGTTCGCTCCATTCCGTGCGAAGCATGCACGCCGGGGCCGATCAGCGCCGCGCGAATGTTGCTGCCTCCGCGAAGGGCGGCGGAAGCATCCGAGCCGTAATACGGGTAGATGTCGACGGCATGAGGCAGGTTCTCACGGCGGGCGAGCTCGATCAGTCGTGAAGTCATGCCGTAATCGTAAGGACCGGACGAATCTTTGGCGCAGATCGAGACGTCCCGCTCCGTCGTCGACAGGTCGTCCCCGATCGCCCCCATGTCGACGGCGATCAGCTCCGTAACGTCCGGCGGGACGTAGGCGCTGCCGTGCCCGACCTCTTCGAAGGTCGACAAGACGACTTTGACGGTTCTGGCCGGCCGAACGCCCTCGCGCTTCAGCCACTCCATGACGCCGAACAGCGCGGCGACGCTTGCTTTGTCGTCCAGATGCCGCGACTTGATCCATCCGTTCGGCAAAATCCGGGTTCGAGGGTCCCAGGAAACGAAGTCCCCCGGAGCGATGCCGAGCTTCTCCGTCTCATCCTTCGTCCTGACGGGCTCGTCGATGCGGATTTCCATGTTCGCTTCTTCCCGCTTCTGATCGCGTACGTCGGCGTAGACGTGAACGGAGGGCTGCGTCGACAGAACCGTGCCTTCGTACGTTCTGCCGTCCCGGGTATGTACGAGGCAGTATTCGCCTTCCACCGTT
The DNA here is from genome assembly GCA_023418755.1 of Bacillota bacterium. GTDB lineage: Bacteria > Bacillota > Bacilli > Paenibacillales > Paenibacillaceae > Cohnella. The sequence goes on from JAEZZE010000279.1 coordinate 3,706, forward strand.
TGCATCGCGTAACCGCCCACCGGCGTAAACCGCAGCATCCCGTTCGGTTTAACCGAACGAACCATCGCGCCGAGCGTATCCACGTGAGCGGTCAGCGCAAGCGTGCCGCCCGCTCCGCCGTCCGCTCCGGGAAGCGTAATGACGGCATTGCCCTTCGGCGTCATCTCCAGCGCGAAGCCCAGCTTATCGGTCTCGGCCCGCACCCGCTTTATAATTTCCATGCAGAAGCCGCTCGGGCTCGGCGTCGCCAGCAACGTTTCGAGTATTCTCATTATATAACCCTTGTCGAGTACAGGCTGTAGTGCTTTTGTCATGTTTTCCCACCCCTTTCATGTGTAAAAAGCCGCGTTTCCGCGACTCTTTTTTCCTGACTTTAGACGCTGAATCTTTGACGGAAACCGCACTTGCGGCACAGTTCTTCGACGACCTCCCTGCGGGAGAAGCCTTCGTAAAGCCGTGTCGCGCGTTCGCCTTCGATGATTTCCGAGAACGGCTTGGCGTGCAGGTTGCCCAAGTTGATCACGCCTTCCCCGTCGAGACAGCAGGGAATGACGGTGCCGTCGACAAGGACTCCTGCCTGATTGCGCAGCGCGTGACAGAAGCCCCGTCCCTCGTCTTCCTTTTCCTTCAAGTCCGGCCACTTGAACTCTTCCTCGTGATTCAAGTACACGCGTTCGGCGATTTTAATGCCCTGG
>JAEZZE010000289.1 GCA_023418755.1 Bacillota bacterium
GCACCGACAACAAAGACGAGCGAGTGGACAAATATTTGCGCCTGCTCGAGCAGAAAAGCGTGGACGGCGTCCTGATCGGAACCGGAACGGAGAACGGAGAGACGTTGACGCAACTGGCGGAGAAGTCTGTCCCGATCGTAATGATCGCCAGGGAAGCGGCGGGCGTGCCCGCGCACAGCGTTCTGACGGACGATTTCAAGGGCGGAGGGCTGGCTGCCGAGCATCTGCTCGAGCTCGGACATTCCCGGATGGCGATTTTGTCGGAAAAGCTAGAGGTGAGCAGCAGCGTCGAACGGGTAAGAGGCTTCCGCTTCGCCTTGTTCGAGGCTGGCATCGCGCTCGAAAACGACAGCATCGTCTCCTGCGATTCCAGCATCAAGGCCGGCAAGAAGGCGGCGGCCGCCCTGCTCGCGCGGGAGGAACGCCCGTCGGCGATTTTCTGCTGCAACGACTTGCTCGCGATCGGAGCGCTGCAAGCCGCCAAAGAAGCAGGCGTGAAAGTGCCGGAGCAGCTGTCGATCATCGGCTTCGACGACACGATCCTGTCGACGGTGACCAACCCCGCGCTCACGACGATCGCCCAGCCGATGGACCAGATGGTCAAGCTGGCGTTCGGCCTGCTGGTCGACGGACAGGAGAACGGCGCGTCCGATTCCGCTATACGCCAACGCATCGTCATGCCGCCTAGCCTCATCGTCAGGGAGTCGACGGGCAGGCTCGCGAGGTAGTAAAGCGCTTTGCGAGCCTGTTCCGCGAAATCCCGGATTTCCTGTTTCGCATCCGCGTCGAGAGCTTCCGAACACCGGACGGGGGTCTGTTTCTCCATGGGCAAAATCAGTTCGAAAAGCCGCTAAAATAGCGGTTTTTTTCTCCAAAAATAGTCTTGCAATCCAGTGGCACCCCATGTATGATACTAATCAAACGCTTACATTAAGCGCTTACAAGAAATCTCGCAAAAGACAAGATTGCGGAGCTTGACGGAAAGCGCGACGATTTGATTCTTTTTTTACACCGCAATTAAACCGGTTTAACAAAGAGGGGGTAGGCTTAATGAGTCAGGTCAAGCCAACCTTGCGAATTAAACCGGTTTAATCCGCAAAGGGAGGTGGCCTTGGCGGCCGGGCACGGCCGAATGCAAGGAACTGATCTGCCGAAATCATTCATGGAGGGGTTACCTTGAAAAGAAGTCGTTCGTTATTGGTTCTGCTCATAAGTATGGCGGTACTGGCCGCGGGCTGCACGAGCAACAATTCGGCCAAACCCAGCGAGACGAAAAAAGCGGTGGAAACAACGGAAGCGAAGCCTACGCCCGTAGCGGTTGAAGGCGCCGAAGGCCTGAAGGAGGCGCCGATGCTGGCGGCTCTCGTCTCGGACGGCAAGCTGCCTCCGGTCGAAGATCGCATGCCGGTCGCAGCCGACATCATGATCGAGCCGGTCGTCGAGGAAGTCGGCCAATACGGCGGCGATTGGAACATGGCATGGAACGGTCCGGGCGACAAATGGGGCGTCGGGATGATCACGGAAGAGGCGCTCTTCCGCTTCAACAAGGAAGGGAATAAAGTCGAGCCGAACGTGGCCAAGGGCTTCGAGGTCAACGACGATTCCACCATGTTCACGATCCATCTCCGCGAAGGCATGAAATGGTCGGACGGCCAACCGTTCACGGCCGACGACGTGCTGTTTTATTGGGAGCATATGCTGACGAAGGAAACGTTCGGCAAGAAGATCTACGACGCTTACTACTCCGTCGATCCGGTCAGCGGCGAGAAGGCGCTGGCCGAGGTGAAGAAGGTCGACGATTATACGTTTACCGTGACCCATAAGTATCCGAGCGTGCAATTCCTGGAGCGGGTGGCGATCGACAATAAGTGGTTTTTCGCTCCGGCTCACTTCCATAAGACGATTCTGCCGGAATTCGTGGGCGACGAGAAGACGCTCGAAATTACGAAGCAATGGGGCTACGAGGATCCGAAGCAATTCCTCGTCGAAACGGGCTACTACTACTGGCTCTATCCGCAAATCCCGACCCTGAGGCCATGGATCGCGAAGACCGACGCGAATAGCGACCAGTTCATCATGGAGCGCAACCCGTACTACTGGAAGACGGACGAAGCCGGACAGCAGCTTCCTTATATGGACCGCATCGTCGAGAACAAAATCCAGGATCCGAGCCAGAAGCTGCTGGGCACGCTGTCGGGCGAGTACAACTTCGGAACGTTCGACGCCAGCGACTTCACCGTGCTGAAGGAGAACGAGAAGAAGGGCAGCTTCCGCGTCATTCCGTGGACGCAGCCGACCTGGTCCAGCAACGGCATTCAGTTGAACCAGACGACCAAGGACCCGAATCTGCGCAAGCTGTTCCAGGACATCCGCTTCCGGGAAGCGATCTCCATCGGGGTCAATCGCATGGAAGTGTCCGACATCGTCACGAACGGCTTGGCCGACCCGATCCAGGCTTCGGTGCCGGAAGGCGTCGTCGGCTATCAGGAAGGCTGGGCGCAGCAGTGGGCCGAGTTCGACCCGGATCGCGCCAACCGGCTGCTGGACGAAATCGGCTTGACGAAGCGGGATAAAAACAACTTCCGCATGTTCGAGGACGGTTCCGACGTGACGCTCACCGTTTACGAATCCGATCCGAACAAAAACGCGTTCCTCGAGCTGCTCAAGAAATATTTCGAGGACCTCGGTCTGAAAACGAACATCAAGCTCGTGGACAACGGCGCGCTCTTCGACCTGAAATACGCGAACGAGGTTCCGATCCATACGGAGAATATCTCCGTCGCGAACGTGGCGCTCCGTCCGGATACGCTCGTGCCTCTGCGCATCATTACGCCATGGTTCGGCCATTACGGCTTGTATTCGCAGTCGGGCGGCACGGAAGGCGAGAAGCCGGAAGGCGACGTAGCCGAAATTCTGAACATCTGGAACAAGGTCAAGGCAAGCAAGAGCGCCGACGAGATCAACCAACTCGCCAACGAGATTTACAAAATCCATATGAAAAACCAATGGGTGATCGGCTACGCCGGTCCGACTCCGACGCTGCTGGTGGCGGCGAACAACATGCACAACATTCCGGGCGACCTGGTTTGGGTGGACGAATATCGCACGCTGGGGCACGCTCATCCGGCCCAGTTCTTCATCAAATAACGAAGCTTGTTTGACATCGCAAGCGGCGGCGGGGAACTCGAGTTCCCCGTTGCCGTATTCCCGCGGGTCTGAGCAGCAAGGGAGAGGATTGGGTACGGATGCTTCAATATTCCATTAAAAGAATCCTGATGGCGATCCCAGTCGTTTTCTTCATCTCCTTCATCGTCTTCTATATCATCCAGCTTCCTCCCGGCGATTACGTGTCCAGCTATTCGGCGCAGATGACCGCCGCGGGCGAAGTGATGACCCAGGAAGACATGGATCAGATGAGGGCGAACCTGGGACTGGACCGGCCGGTCTACGAGCAGTACGCGATCTGGATCAAGAAAATCGTGCTGCACGGCGATTTCGGCTTCTCCTTCAACTACAACAAGCCGGTGTTGGACGTCGTCAAGCAGTATATGGGGCTGACCCTCGTCGTATCGCTGGTCACGATGGTGTTCCAGTATTTGGTAGCTATTCCGATCGGAATTTACACCGCCGTCAAGCAGTATTCCGCCGGGGACTACTTTTTCTCGGGCATCAGCTTTCTGGGAATGGCGACGCCCAACTTCCTGCTGGCGATCATCCTGATGTACTTGTCGTATACGTGGTTCGGAGATCCTCTGCTCGGCCTGTTCTCCAACGAATACGTCAACGCGCCTTGGTCGATGGCCAAGCTGATGGACCTGCTTAAGCATCTCGTGATACCGGTCATCGTCATCGGACTCGCCAGCACGGCGGATCTGATCCGCGTCATGAGGGGCCAGATGCTCGACGAGCTGAACAAGCCGAACGTCGTCACGGCGAGATCCAAAGGGCTGTCCGAGACGAAGATATTGTTCAAATACCCGACTCGGGCCGCGTTGAACCCGATCGTCAGCACGTTCGGCTGGTCGCTGTCCTCGATTTTTACGGGCTCGACGATAACCGCGATCGTCTTGAACTTGCCGATTCAGGGTCCGGTCATGTATAAGGCGCTGCTCGGCCAAGACATGTATCTGGCCGGGTCGTGGCTGCTGTTCATGGCGCTTCTGACCGTTCTGGGAACGCTGATCTCGGACATTTTGCTGGCATGGCTCGATCCAAAAATCCGCACAGAGTTCAGAGGTAACTAGCCGATGAGAACATTACCGGTATTCAGGAGAACAAGAACGGAGGCGGCCAAACCGGCCGCGGCCAGGGATATCCAGATCAGCTCGCAGTGGCGCCTCATCTACCTTAAGTTCAAGAGGCACAAGCTGGCGCGAATCAGCATGTACGTGCTGGGCTTCCTGTATCTCGTCGCTTTGTTCGCCCAGTTCATCGCGCCGTACGGCCTGCAGAGCTACGACAGCAAATACGTGAACGCTTCGCCGATGTCGGTCCGGTTCGTCGACGCGGAAGGCAAATTCCACCTTCGGCCGTTCGTCTACGAGCTGAAGTCGGCGCGCGATCCCGAGACGATGCGCAAAATATTCGTCGCCGACACGGAGAAACGATATTCGCTGCAATTTTTCGTCAAAGGAGAGGAATACAAGTTCCTCGGCCTGATCCCGACAACCATGCATCTGTTCGGCGTCGAAGAGCCGGGCCGACTGTTTCTGCTCGGCACGGACGCCATGGGACGGGATTTGTTTTCCCGAATCGTGCTCGGCAGCCAGATTTCGCTCAGCATCCCGCTCGTCGGGGTAGGCATCAGCTTCGTGCTGGGATTGATCATCGGGGGCATTTCCGGTTATTTCGGAGGCTGGATCGATTCGATCATTCAGCGGATTATCGAGATTATCCGTTCGTTCCCGACGCTTCCGCTCTGGATGGCCTTGTCCGCCGCCATACCGCCGCGGATTCCGATCGTCACGATGTATTTGTATATCGTCATCATATTCGCTTTTATCGGTTGGACCGATCTGGCCCGCGTCGTGCGCGGGAAATTCATCTCGCTCAAAAACGAAGATTACGTCGTCGCCGCGAAGATCGCCGGAGTAGGCAATACGAAGATCATACTCAAGCATCTGCTGCCGGGCTTTCTCAGCTATTTGGTCGTGGCCACGACGCTCGCGATTCCGAACATGATTCTCGGGGAGACGGCGATGAGCTTCCTCGGGCTTGGAATACGCTCGCCCGCGACGAGCTGGGGCGTGCTTCTGCAGGAAGCTCAAAAAATCGAGAACGTCGCCTTGTATCCGTGGAAGCTCATTCCGCTCGGCTTCGTCGTTCTTACGGTGCTGGCGTACAACTTCCTGGGCGACGGACTGAGGGACGCCGCCGATCCGTACAAAAAATAGCCTATTCTGAGGCAAGCGAGGGGATAGCATGACGACGCAAACGGCGCAAGTCGCGCAGACGGACAAGGACGGCCAGCCTCTGCTGTCCGTGCAGGATCTGAAAATCCGCATCCAGATGGACAATGGGGTCATGCACGCGGTGGACGGCGTGGATTTCGTAATCAAGCGGGGACAGACGCTCGGGCTCGTCGGGGAGTCCGGCTGCGGCAAGAGCTTGACGAGCCGCGCGATCATCGGCATCAATCCGAAGGAATGCGAGACGACGGGGAGAATCGTATACGACGACGAATCCGCTTCCAGCCTGGACCTGCTGTCTCTGGATCCGAAGGGCAAGCGGATCCGGTCGATCCGCGGACGCAAGATCGCGATGATCTTCCAGGAACCGATGACCGCCTTCTCGCCGATGTATACGATCGGCAATCAGATTATGGAAGCGATTCTGACGCATCGCACGAAGAATAAGAAGGAAGCGAAGAAGCTCGCGCTAGAGATGCTGGGCAAGGTCGGCATCTCGGATCAGGAGAAGCGCTTCGACCAGTATCCGCACGAGTTTTCCGGCGGGATGCGCCAGCGGGCGATGATCTCGATGGCGCTCTCGTGCAACCCCGAGCTGTTGATCGCCGACGAGCCGACGACGGCGCTCGACGTCACGATCCAGGCGCAGGTGCTGGAGCTGATGCAATCGCTGCAGCGCGAATTCGGCATGGCGATTCTGCTCGTGACGCACGACCTGGGCATCATCGCCGAGATGTGCGACGAGGTGGCGGTCATGTATTTGGGCAAAATCGTCGAGCAGGCGCCGGTGAAGGAGCTGTTCTACAATCCGAAGCACCCGTACACGAAAGGATTGATGAAGTCGATGCCGAGACTGGGCGGAGAGAAGAGCGTCCGGCTCGAATCGATCGAAGGCTCGGTTCCGATGCCGATCGACATGCCGCCGATGTGCGGCTTCTACGACCGCTGCAAGGACCGGATCGAAGGGGTATGCAACGCGAAGGCCGTACCGAAAACTCATATTTCCGATCAACATACGGTCAGGTGCTTCCTGTACGCGGATCGGCAAGAAGGAGAACCGTCATGACCCAATCCATTCTCGACGTCGTTCGTCTGGGCAAAAGCTTCGAGGTGAAGTCCAAAAAGTCGTTGTGGGCCAAGCCGACCCGGGTGCAGGTGCTGCACGACGTTTCGTTCCGGCTGCTTGAGGGCGAGACGCTGAGCATCGTCGGAGAGTCCGGCTGCGGCAAGACGACGCTCGGACGATGCATCGTAAGAGGAATGCCGGCCTCCTCCGGCGAAGTGAATTATCATGCCGCCGACGGAGAGAACGTCGACTTCCTCCGGCTGAAGGGCGCGAGCGCCAAAAAATATCGCAAAGACATTCAGATGATATTCCAGGATCCGTATTCCTCCCTCAGCCCGAGAATGAGCGTATTCGATATTATCGTCGAGCCGCTCATCGCCAATTTCAAATTGAAAAAATCGGAAATCGAGGAGAAAGTCACGGAAATCGCCGGCCAGACCGGACTTAACGTCAGCTATTTGCAGCGGTATCCGCACGCCTTCTCCGGGGGGCAGAGACAGCGCATCGCCATCGCCCGCGCGCTCGTCATGCAGCCGCGGCTGATCGTCTGCGACGAAGCGGTATCCGCCCTGGACGTCTCGATCCAGGCGCAGATCATCAATCTGCTCAAGGACTTGCAGGAGCAGTATCGAATCACGTATATTTTCATTTCGCACGACCTGTCCATCGTACAGAACATTTCGGACCGGGTTGCGGTCATGCATCTGGGGCGAATCGTGGAGCTGGCCTCGACCGAGTCCATGTTCTCCCGGCCGAGGCATCCGTACACGGAAGCGCTGATGTCGGCCGTGCCGCAGCCCGACCCCGAACGGAAGAAGATCAGAATCATTTTGGAAGGGGAAGTGCCGAATCCGGCCAATCCTCCGAGCGGATGCCACTTCCATCCAAGATGCGCGTACAGAACGGAGAAGTGCGCCCGGGAGCTGCCGGAGCTTCGCGAAGTCGGCGACGGGCATTTCGCGGCGTGTCACTACGCCGAGCAATTGAACTTGAGAGGGGTACGACATGAAGAAGCCTGAGAAAGCGCAAAAAGAATTGATCATTTTCATGGACTGCGGGGATACGATTATCGACGAAGGAACGGAGGTTCGGGACGAGGAAGGGACGGTCATTCGCGGCAGCGTCATTCCCGGGGCCGACGTGGCGGTTAAGACGCTAGCGGAACGCGGCTACAGATTGGCGATCGTCGCGGACGGCACCGCGCAATCGTTCAAAAACCTGCTGACCGCCAACGGTCTGTACGACTGCTTCGAAACGCTGATCTATTCGGAGCCGATCAAAGCCGTCAAGCCCAGCCCGCGCATGTTCAAGGCGGCGATCGGGGCGATGGATCTGACCGAGGAGGATTGCTCGCGGATTATCATGGTCGGCAACAATTTGAGCAGGGACGTCAAGGGAGCGAACCAAATGGGCATGACCAGCGTTTTCCTGAGCTGGACGCCGAGGTATCCGAAGGAGCCGGCCGACGAATGGGAAGTGCCGCATTATACGATCGCAAATCCGCTTGAATTGATCGATCTCGTGGAGTCGCTGAACGAACGAATTGCCGATGCGGGTTGAGAGGATGTAAGAGGAATGGCCAAGATCGACGATGTCGCCCGCAGGGCGGGCGTGTCCAAAGGAACGGTCTCCAACGTGTTCAGCCAGAAGAGGCCGACCAGCAAGAAGGTGACGGAAAAAGTTCTGAAGGCGTCCCGGGAATTGAACTACGTGCCGAATCATATCGCGCGCAGCCTGGTCACGAAAAAGACGATGGCGATCGGGCTTACGCTGCCCCACGGCAATTTCTTCTTCAGCTCCTTCCACACCCAGTTTATCAACGGAGTCGTGTTGGAGGCCTCCGCCCTCGGTTACCGGGTGCTGCTGGACACGATTTCGGCCAAAGAGGTCAAAACGCCCACGCTGGCCAGCTATCCGATCGACGGGGCGATCGTGCTCGGCCCGACGGAGGAGGACGAACGGATTCGAATGCTTCATGGGCACCGGCTCCCTTTCGTCACGGTCGGCAAAATCAGGAACGAGGACGTTTCCGACGCTTTGACGGTCAACAACGACAACGAGCGGATTATTCGCGATATCGTCGCCTATTTGACCGGTCTGGGGCATCGCGACATGTTGTTCTTGAATGCCGGGAAAAGGATGACGGTCGCCGCCGAACGAACGGAGGCGTTCGCGGACGCGCTGGCCGAGCGGGGGATCGAGGTTCAGCCGTACATGATTCACTATAAGCCGCCCATCGATTCAAGCGAATACATGAGGTACGGCTACGACGAAACCGCTCACGTGCTGGGCAGGCTCAAGAAGAAGGTGACGGCGGTCATCGCGGACGACGACCGAACCGCGCTCAGCGCCATGAACGCGATCAAGGACGCGGGCTTGAGCGTGCCGGAGGATATCTCGATGTTCGTCATCTGCGGGGATCAGTCGATGATGCACCAGACGACGCCGGCCTTGACGGGGATGGATCTTCAGCCCTCGGAGCTGGGCGTCCAGGCCGTACGGCTGCTTATGCATCAACTGGGCGTTCTAGAAGGCGAGCATGCGCGCGATTGGATCGTCGACAGCTCGATCATCGTTCGCCACTCGTGCTCTCCGGTCTGATCCGCGGCAACCGCGCGGCAGCAGAAGGGATAATGGCCAATGGAGCAAATAGGGGATTTCGTATCCGAGTTTTTCACGGAGTACGAGCTTTATTTCCGCATTCTGATCAGCGCGGTTCTCGGCTTGCTGATCGGCTTCGACAGAACGCACAAGAACAAGCCGGCCGGGATTAAGACGTTTACGTTCGTGACGGCGGCTTGCTCGCTCATCACGATCGTCTCGATCGAAAGCGTGGAGGCGTACGGTCGTCTGCACGATCGGACGATGATGGACCCGATGCGGCTCACCGCCCAGATCGTGACGGGGCTGGGCTTCCTCGGCGCGGGCCTGATCATGAAGTCGGGCTTCGAGGTGAAGGGACTGACGTCCGCGGCCATGATTTTGTTCGCCGGCGGCGTGGGCATCGGCATCGGGGCGGGTTTCTACGGAATCGTGCTGTTCACGATCGCGACGCTCTTCGTGCTCGTCCGGATCGGCGGTTGGATCGAGAAGAGGGAGCACGACCGATCGCAAGCGCAAACGCAGGCCGAATCGCATGCCAAATCGAAAATCGACTTGCCGGGTTGAGGGGCTGCCAAGCCCCTTTTTCGTTTTTCCTTATGGACGATCGGGACGATGCGGTGTATCATCGACAAGGTACGTTTCATAGCAGCTAGAGAAGGAGCAGGGCTATGCTATACCGAGTAAAGACGACATGGTTTTCCAACGTAAGGGCGGACGTTTTGGCGGGAATCACGACGGTATTGGCGCTCATACCGGATTCGCTGGCGTTCGCGTTCATTGCCGGCGTCAATCCGATGATCAGCATCTATTCCACGATCTGCATTCTTGTCCTCATTTCGATTTTCGGCGGTCGTCCGGCGATGGTATCGTCAACGGCGGGCTCCATGGCCGTGCTGATGACGGCTCTCGTAGCCCGGCACGGCGTAGAATATTTGTTCGCGGCCACCATCTTGACGGGCGTTATTCAGTTCGGGATGGGCGCGCTCAAAATGGGGCGATGGATGAGCTTCGTTCCCCATTCCGTGATAACCGGTTTCATTAATTCGCTGGCGATTCTGATTTTCATCTCCCAGCTTCGTTATTTCGAAGGGCAATCCTGGCAGATGTACGCGATGGTGGCGGCGACGCTGGCCATAATCTACTTATTTCCCAAACTGACGAAAGCCGTTCCGTCTCCGCTCGTCGCCGTCGGCGCGATGACGATCGTCGTTTTCGCAGGACAGATGGGACTGAGCACGGTAGGAGACGTAGCGTCGATCGAGCCGACGATTCCATGGCTGCATATTCCCGCCATTCCTTTTACGTGGGAGACGCTGTGGATTTTGCTGCCGACGGCGTTCTCCCTGGCCATCGTCGGATATTCGGAGACGCTGCTGACGCAGACGATCATCGACGAGATGACCGAGGAGAAAACGAGCAAGGACAAGGAGCTTAAAGGCCAGGGCATCGCGAATACGGTAGCGGGCTTCTTCGGAGGCATGGCCGGCTGCGCGCTGATCGCGGAATCCGCGATCAACGTCAAGGTCGGCGGCCGCGGCCGCCTGTCTACGCTTGTCGCGGCGTTGGCGCTGTTGGTGCTCGTGTTCGCGCTGCGCGACGTGCTGAACGCGATTCCGATCGCCGCGCTGGTCGGCGTTATGTTTATGGTGTGCATCGAAGTTTTCGATTGGGGGTATTTACGCGACATCAGGCGCAAGCCGTTCGCCCACACGTTCATTATGGTCGTCACGGTTGCCATCGTCGTCGTTACCCACGATTTGGCGATCGGGGTGCTCGTCGGCGTTCTGCTGAGCGCGCTTCTCTATGCATACCGATCGGCGACCAAGCTGGACATTCGCGACGAATTGAACGGCGAGGAGCGAGTCTACCGCGTGAGCGGCCAATTGTTTTTCGTGTCCAGCGACAAGCTGATGGACCGGATCGACTTTAACGACGAGACCCCGAACGTATGCCTGGATCTGACCGCCAGCCAAGTGTGGGATCATTCCGCGGCGAAAACGTTGGAGAAAATCGTCGTTCGGCTGGAAGGCAAGGGGAAGAAGGTGCGGGTGCTGCGTCATGAGCCCGGATCGCGCGCGGAGACGGCCTGAGCCGGAGGGGAAGGCGCGATCTCTTTCAGGGGTTTCGCAGCCGATATTCCGTCGGGCTGCAGCTGTTTTCCCGGCGGAAAGCTTTGGCGAAATGATTCGTGTCGGGGTATCCGACCCGTTCCGCCACTTCTTTGACGGATAGCGAGGTTGAGCTTAGCAGCTCCCTCGCTTTTTGCATTCTTTTGCGGTTCAAATATTTCAAAGGGGATACGGCGAACTGTTTGTTGAAATAGCGAACGAGATAGTTCGGATGCAAATGAACGTGCTTGGCGAGCTGCTCCAGCGTTACGGGTTCCGCCAGATGCTCCTCGATATACCGTTCGATCAGGTCGAGCCGCCGCACGTCGGACGACCGGCCCGGAAGCACGCGGATTTCCGTCCCCGCTTCCGCCAGCAGCAGCGCGACGAGCTCGAGCATGACGGCTTTCTCCCGGATTCGCGAGAGAAAGGCGCCGTCCGCATGCAGAGAGGCCAATTCTTCGAACAGCGCCTTCCATCGTTCGTGCTGCCCAACGTTCATGCAATGGGGCACGTCGAACCATTGGAACAAGTCCAATTCTCCGATCGTAGCCGTAAAATGACACCAGTATTTTTCATAGGTATTGCCGCTTATGACGGAATAGGACTGCTTCACGTTCGCGGGCATGAAGACAAGCTGGCCCGGCTCGGGATAATATTCGGCTCCCCCGATCTTGACCCAGCCTTCTCCTTCGCAAATATAATACAGCTTATTGTAATCGGGAACGTAATCCAGCTCCCGCCAGTGGGACGTACAGCGCGTATAATAAGCGTCTATCGGCTGAACCTTCAGGTTGCGAAGCAGCTCGGACAAAAAGGCGGAGCGTTCGTCAAGCGGCACTTGTCGGTCACCTCGAATTAGTTAATCCTATCCCCATAAAGGCTAATTGCCCACCTTGTCGATTATATCATTTGGTTGCTAATCTGTATTAAGTTGAACCAAAGATAGATCGAAGAGCAGACCCAATGGAATGGGCCTCCTATTTATGGGTTCAACCGAAACAAGGATATCCGATAACCAGGATGGAGGCGAATTGAGATGTCAACCTACGGGGAGCAGATCAAGGAAAGAACGAAATGGTTTCTGAACGACCGCTTCGGCATGTTTATCCACTGGGGCTTATATGCGATTCCGGCCCGCGGAGAATGGGTCAGAAGCGTGGAGAAAATCAGCAACGAGGACTATCGTCCTTATTTCGAAGAGTTTAACCCCGACAAGTACGATCCGAAGGCATGGGCGAAAGCGGCCAAGGCGGCCGGCATGAAGTACGCCGTGCTGACGGCCAAGCACCATGACGGCTTCTGTCTGTTCGACAGCAAGCTTACCGATTACAAATCCACGAACACGAAGGCGGGCCGCGATCTCGTGCGCGAATTTCTGGACGCTTTCCGCGCCGAGGGCTTGAAGGCCGGGCTCTACTACTCGCTGATCGATTGGCACCATCCCGACTATCCGGCTTACGGGGACCGCATCCATCCGATGCGCGAAAATGAGGCGTACAAGCGCGATCCGGCGACATTCGACCGGTATTTGGACTATATGCACGGACAGGTGCGCGAGCTGCTTACCGATTACGGCAAGCTGGACGTCATGTGGTTCGATTTCTCCTATGAAGAAATGAAGGGGGAAAAATGGCGCGCGACCGAGCTGATGGAGATGATCCGCTCGCTGCAGCCGCACATTGTCGTCGATAACCGGCTGGAGGCCAGCGGCGAGGAGGGCGGGTCGATCTATACGAGCAATCCGAGCTTCTATTCCGGGGATTTCGCTTCCCCGGAGCAGATTATCCCTCCCAGCGGCGTCGTGAACGAGAGCGGAGAATCCATTCCTTGGGAGGCGTGCATTACGCTGAACAACAACTGGGGCTACGCGGCGGCGGACGGAACCTACAAGTCGGCGAAAACGGTTATCCGTAAGCTGGTCGAATGCGTCAGCAAAAACGGCAACCTGCTGCTTAACGTCGGACCGGACGCGAGAGGAGAAATTCCGGCGGATTCGCTGCGCATTTTGGATGAAATCGGACAGTGGATGGAACGCAACGGGGACAGCATATACGGTTGCGGCCAAGCGGGGCTGCCGAAGCCGGATTGGGGCCGGTATACGAGAAAAGGAAATAAGCTCTACGCGCATCTGTTCGAGGAGAGCATCGGGCCGGTCAATTTGGCGGGCCTTGCCGGGAAGATCAAGCGGGCTCGGCTGCTGGCCGACGGCTCGGAGCTGTTCGTCTCCCGTCCGTGGAACGCCGTCATGTACCCGGACGACGCGTTCTTCAACTTTGCCCGACCCGAGCATTTCACTTACCCGCTGCCGGACGATCGCGATACCGTCGTGGAGATTTTTCTGGAGGATGATAACGTCTAACCCGAACCGCGCCGCGATCGATTGGATAGGCACCAATAGGCGCCCTCGTTAATAGGCTATCGCATAAGGCTTAGACGGGGGCGCTGCCAATGAATGGATTCGACAATCGCACGGCGATTTTCCTGGCGGCGGTATGCAGCCAGACCTACGCGCAGTGGAACGACCCGGACGGAGTCTTCGCGATTCCCCGTTCGTACGAGCCGGTCGGCGAAATTCTCGCCGCATCGCTGCTAGGGGTTCCCGAGAAGTTCGGGTTCGTGATGCAGTCGGATACGCATGCGGTCGTCGCCTTCCGCGGTACGAGCTCGACGTCGGACTGGCTGTCCGACGCGCTTGTGAGCCAGGTCGAATTCGGCAAGAACGCGGGTATGACCCACCGCGGGTTTACGGGCATTTACAACTCTGCCCGGGAGGAGATACTCGCCTGTCTCGGACGGATTTCCCCCGACAAAACGCTGTACGTGACAGGCCATAGTCTCGGAGGGGCCCTGGCGACGCTGTGCGCGTACGACGCCGCGTCCGTCACGAAGTTTAGCCTTCCCGTCGTCTACACGTTCGCGGCTCCGCGAGTCGGGGATCCCGCATTCGCCGAAGCTTACGGCAGCAAAATCGCGAGCTGCTTCAGGGTGTACAACGAGGTTGACGTCGTCCCCCATTTGCCGCCTCCGACGCTGACGCTGCCCAAGACCGGCAGAACGTTTGATTACAAGCACGTCCGGCATGGCGAACAGCTCGTTTTCCATAAAGGCTCGGTGGCCGGCAATCATGCTATGGGTAACTATTACAGGGTGTTGGCGGCCAGGGATCCGCTGTTCGCCCGACGGTTGAGCGAGTTGAATCCCGGCTTCTGTCCGGATTTAACGTGAGGGTTCGTCGCAATCGAAAGGGGAAACGGAAGCGGCAGCGGCAGCGGCAGGTAAGGGAAGGTGCGCTAAAGAGGAAACGGGAGGCAGAGGAAACGGAAGCCGGCGAAGTGGAACGGCGGGGACGGGAAGCGAGAGAAATGGGAAGCTGGAACGTAAGCGAAAAAGGAAGGGCGTCATAGTGCTGAAGAGGCTTGCAGCTTAATCGCTTGCGGGCTTTTTTTCTGCGACGGCACTATTTACGAACAAGTGAAATGAACCGAACCGGTCGGCGTCACATGTTAAAGCTCGGCGGTACCTTTTGCAGAAAATTTTCGCTTTTGCCGATATCCCATTGGCTCAGAGGATCTTTTGCCGATATCCCATTGGCTCAGAGGATGTACTGGAATTCCCTGCCGCCTCCTTCTTGTTTTCGCTGTTTTGTCAAGATCATGTGTCACGTTCATCCATCTTCCCACTTTTCATACTCAAGCTTACCATCGGCTAACTGAGCGGATGGGATATCGACAAAAGGGCCGAGTGAAAGAGGGGCATAGTGCCCGGAATAGCGCCCGGACCCCGAATGCAGCTGCCCCGTGTAGCAGAGTTCCCTATTCACCGCTGAAACGAAAGGGCTATGGGTTAGCCCTGTATTCGCTGCTGAAAAGTCTGAAAAAGAAGAGATCTTTACAATCCGATAATTCCGATTTATTATATTGGATATAAATGCGAGCTCGCGTATTTCGCTGCTTGTAGGTTGGAAGAGGAAAGAGTAAGGCTCGGAGGGATGACGATGAATATCGAAAATATCGAGGCGTTCGTCTACGTCATCCATTGCGGGAGTTTCAATAAGGCGGCGGAAGCGTTATACTTATCCCAACCGTCGGTTACGGCCCGTATCCAATCGCTGGAACGCGATCTCGATTGCAGACTGTTCGACCGCCAAGGCAAAACCGTGCAAATCACGGAGGAAGGCAAGCGATTTCTGCCCTATGCCCAGCAGCTCCTGATGACCTATCGAAAGGGCAAGCTGCACGTCAACCGGAAGAAGTCGTTGCCCGAAGAGATCAAGATCGGCTGTACGGTAACCGTATCGAACTATGTCGTTCCCGAGCTGCTTCCGCGGCTGACGCGTCTTTTTCCGAATACTCACTACAAGTTCGTAACGGGCGTTACGGA
>JAEZZE010000304.1 GCA_023418755.1 Bacillota bacterium
CCGCGAAGCAACCGAGGCATCGGCCTCAAGCCGGTTCGTTCCGAAGCCCAGCTTGTCTACTGAGGCAAAGCCTTCCGGCGTCTCGGCGCCAAGATCCGCCGCGACCGCCTCGCCGGCGACGACGATCGTTCCGACCGGGGCGGTTCCGGCAAAACCGCCGGCAATGCCCGCGCTGACGACAAGTCCGTAATCCGAAGCTCTCCCGGCCAGCGCGATCGCGGTGCTTGCGGCCGCGGCGGCCGGGCCGACGCCCGCGATTTGCACCTCGCAGTCCGGATTTCCCCGCAGCCCCTTCAATACCGCTTCTTTTTCCGCCTCGACGGCGGTCATGATCAATATTTTTCGAGACATGAATCATCCTCCTCTTCTACGGAATAATACGCAACCGCGACCTGACTTCATTCAGTATAGTCCTCATCTTCAAGGGAGTAAAATCCGCCGCTTTATGCGCAAAAGAAGATCGAAACGGGTCGCGGATTGTTATATGATGAAAACATGAACAAACAACTGTCGATTTTGCTGGGGACGATCCTCGTATTCGGAATCGTGACCGGCGTCAATCTGTTCAACTGGCTGAATCCGATGGCCGAATATCCGGAAGCGAAAGACGGAGTGCTCGACTCGTCCCGTTGGAACTACGGCGAACGCGGGATTATTCCGCTGCGCGGGGAATGGGAGTTCTACGAAGGGCTGCTGTTAAGCCCGGAGGATTTCCGCGGTCAAGGCTCGTCCGGCCTGAAGGAAAAAAGAACGATCGTCAGCGTGCCGGGGAGCTGGGAGGGAGTGCTCGGTTCCGACGGGATAGACGGCTACGGGGCAGGTACATATCGTCTGATCGTTCAGGCGGGCGCAGCGGATTCGTACAGCTTGAGGGCGAAGAAGATCCGGTTGTCCAGCCATATTTACATGAACGGAGCGGACTTGGGCGGGAACGGCCGCACGGCGCTGAGCGAAGATCAATTCGTTCCCAGCAACTTTCCGTTCTTCGGAATGGCTTCATCCCGGGACGGAACGGTGGAAATCATCATTCAAGTCGCGAGCTTCCGATACATCGTAGGCGGACTCGTCCAGGCGCCGGAATTCGGGCCGACCCCTATCGTGATGGATCGCCGCGACCATTCGAGATTGGCCGACATGATCCTCGTGACGACGATGCTCGTGTTCGGGCTGTACTACGCGGGGATGTTCAAGCAATGGCGCAAGGAAAGGCATCTGATGCATTTCTGCTTTTTCTGCCTGTCGACGGGGTTGTTTTTCTCGATCGACAACGAGATTCTGGCGACCGCGCTCGTGCCGGGCATCCCCTTCCATTGGCTGCAAAAGCTGATTTTTCTGTTCGCTTACTTGACCTTCGTCTTCTTCGGCCTATACGTCTATCGTTATTTGGGCGAGAAGAACGATTCCTTGTTCCTCTGGCTGAGCAAGTTCGGCATCGTCTACTTGGCTCTGTTCGCGATGGCCCCGAACCATTACCTGTTCATTTTCTGGCCGGTGGCGATCGCGCTGCAGATTGTAGCCTTCGGATTAATTTTTTACGCGATCTTCCGCAATCATCGGCGCAGCCCCCAGGACGGCTATTATATGATGATGGGCTGTTTCTTCCTGATCGCGACTTGGATATACGGACAGACCCGTTACCATTTCGCGCTGGATAATCCGTACTACATGATCGTAACCCCGATGCTGCTCGTGTTCTCCCAGGCGTTTTTGATGTCGAGCCGGATGCAGAACGCATTTCGGAGAAGCGAGCGGTTGACGGCCCGGCTTCTGCAATACGACCGCCAGAAGGACGAGTTTCTGGCCAAGACGTCGCACGAGCTTCGCACGCCCCTTCACGGGATCGTGAATTTGTCGCAGGCGCTGCTTGACGATCGGGAGACGCCTCTGCGGGGCGAGCAGCGAGACTATATCCGCATGCTGCACTTGCTGGGGCGCCGGCTTTCGGGATTGGTGAACGATATTTTGGACCTGAACCGGATCCGCCATGGGCAATTGAAGATTCAACCGACTTCCGTGGACGTGGGGATGTCCGTTCGGTTCGTCATCGAGACGCTGGCGATCGCTTCGACGAACCGGGACGTCATGCTCGTCAACGCGCTGCCTCCGTTTCTCCCGCTGGTGAGGGCGGACGAAAACCGGCTCAGGCAAATCTTGCACAATCTGATGGAGAACGGGTTGAAAAATACGAAAAAAGGGACGGTGGAGGTGACGGCGGAACGCCGCGGCGAGGAACTGGCCATATCGGTGACGGATACGGGCAGGGGAATACCCGCCGAAGCGTTGGCCGGGCTGTTCCAATCGTTCGTACAATACGAGGAAGAGGAGGAGAGACGCGCCTCCAATTCCGGTCTGGGGCTCGGATTGAGCATCTCCAAACAGCTGGCGGAGCTTCAAGGAGGCCGTCTGGAGGTCAAATCCGAGGTCGGCGTCGGATCGCGGTTCACGTTTACGCTGCCGGTCGATTCCGCGTCGGAGGAAGTCGCCGCCGCGGCGGAACCGGAATCGGTCTCTTTCTCCTCGTTGGCCGGCATGTCGCATCGCGATCCGGCGCAGCGGTTCCATGTGCTGATCGTGGACGACGAGCCCTCCAACCTGAAAGTATTAATCCACGCGGCTGGCGCGATGGGCTGCGGCTATACGGCGGTCGGCGGCGGGGCCGAGGCGCTCGCGGCGCTGCTTCGGCATCCCAAGCCCGATCTTGTGCTGCTCGATCTGATGATGCCGGGCGTGTCCGGGCTCGACGTCTGCCGGGAAATCCGCAAGCTGCACGGCTTGGCGGAGCTTCCCGTGCTGATGCTCACGGCTTCCGGGCAGACGGGAGATATGGAGGCGTCTTTCGCCGCGGGGGCGAACGATATTTTGCAGAAGCCGTTCGAGCTGGCGGAACTGAAGGCGAGAGTGCAGTCCCTGCTGGCCATGAAGAACTCGTCGGAGCAGGCCGTTCGAAGGGAGATGGACTTTCTTCAGGCGCAGATCACTCCGCATTTTCTGTATAACAGCATGAACGCGCTCGTCGGTCTCAGCTATAAGGACATAGACAAGCTCAGGGAAACGATCCATCATCTGACGACCTATTTGCGGGCGAAGTTCACCTTCGTCTTTCAAGGAGAACGGGTGGAGCTGGAGCGGGAGTTGGAGCTCGTCAAAGCCTATCTCGCCATCGAACAGCTCCGTTTCGGCAGCAGATTGCAGGTCCGGTACCGGATCGATGAAGGGGTCCGCTGCCTGCTGCCGCCGCTTACGCTGCAGCCGATCGTGGAGAACGCCGTGCGGCACGGAATCGGTCCCAAGCCCGAAGGAGGGACGTTGACCGTTACCATCGGCCGCCACGGCGGGGGAATAGAAATTATCGTCGAGGACGACGGGATCGGCATGGACGCGGAAACGCTCGACGCCCTGGAACAAGAGAAGACGGGGGGCGTCGGCATCCGCAACGTGAATCGGCGGCTGCAAATGCTGTACGGAGGCAAGCTGGATTACCGCAGTCTGGCCGGGCACGGCACGCAAGTCAAGCTTCGCATACCGGGAGGAAGCCCATGATTAGAGCGCTATTGATAGACGACGAAGAAATCGCCCTCGACGTTCTGGAAATTTTGCTTCGGGAGATCGGAGGCGTCGAGGTTGCCGGCAAGTTCGAAAAGGTGTCCGAGGCGGTGGAGCAAGCGGACAAGCTGCGCCCCGATTTGATTTTCCTGGATATCGAGATGCCCGGAACGAACGGACTCGTCGCGGGGGAACTGCTGAACGCGCGCTGTCCCGACGCGGAGATCGTCTTCGTGACCGCTTATCATGAATATGCGTTGGAGGCGTTCGACAGGAACGCGATGGGCTATTTGCTTAAGCCCGTCGCGAAAGATCGGCTCCGCAAGACGCTTGAACGGTACGAGTCGCTGCGGACGAGGGCGGCGAGGAGAGCGAGATCCGGCTCCGAAGAGAGCGCGAAATCGGGCGAGGACGCGTCCGGGGATTCCCGGCAGGCTTTGAGCTTGAGAGTGATGGGAAGCTTCGAGCTGTATAGCGGAGAGGGACGGCTCGTCACTTGGCGGACGCGGAAAACGAAGGAGCTGTTCGCCTATTTATGGAGTCATGGGGGGAAGCCGGTATATCGGTACCATATTCTCGACCATCTCTGGCCCGATGTCGATTCCGAACGAGCCAAATCGCTGTTTCATACGACTCTGTACAACGTTCGCAACCTGCTGCGGACGGAAGGCTTTCCGGACATGGTGGCGTTCGGGGACGAGCGTTATTGGATGCAGGCGGATCATATCTTCAGCGATGCCGACCGGCTGAACGCGATTATGGGCCGGGGCGGCACTGGGGAAGTGAACGAACTGCTGGAGCTGTACCAGGGGGATTTCTTGGAAACCGAGCATTACGATTGGGCGGAAAACCGAAGAATAGAACTGAGGACGACGTATATCCGCCATCTGGATCGGTTGTCCGAAGCGACGAACGGTTCCGTCAGGGAACGGCTGCTATGGAAGCTCCTCGAGCTTGATCCTTACCGGAGCTCGGCGTACGAACGGTTGGTGCGGCAGCTGCGCGAAACGGGAGACGCCGCCTCGGTCCGAAAGCTGGCGGAATGGAAGCGGCAATGGGACGGGGAGCTGGCGGACGGCGACTAAAGCTGCGGCTCGCCGTTCCTCCATTCCGTCGGCGACACTTTCTTCAGCTTCTTGAACGTTCGGCTGAAATAGTAGATGTCGCTGAAGCCCGTCTCCAAGGCGATCTCCGATATATTCATGCTCTTGCCCCGCAGCATATTCTCCGATTTATTGATCCGGATCAGATTGATGTATTCGATCAAGGACTTGTCCGTCGCCTGCTTGAACAGCCGGCTGAAGTGGTATCGGCTTAACCCCGCGATGTCCGCGAGCTGCTGGACGGTCAGCTTCTCCTTATAGCGTTCGTCGATATAGGCGAAGACCGGCGCCAGCCGCTCCAGCTCCTTCAGCCGATGACGGTACTCGTCGAGCTCGGACGTCGTGGCCACGTATTGGCGCACGAGCCGGGAGAGCATACGGTAGAGATGGGATTTGACCGACAGCTCGTAGCCCAGCTCCTGCTGCTGCAATTCATGGATGATGGACCGCATGCAGCGGTTCATCTCCTCGTCGCGCGAGACGAGATTCTGGAACAGGATCCGGTTCCGGATAATCGGCGTGATGAATTTCGTTTCCACGGCATCCATCGCATGGCTGTGAAGCAGGGAGATGTCGACGATCATCGCATAATAGGATAAATCATCCGAAGTGCTGAATCCATAGTGCAGTTCGTTGCTGTTTACGACGCACAGATCGCCGCTCCGGCAGCTGACTGGATTGGAACCGCATTCAATGACGGCGCTGCCCGAGACGAAAAACAGAAATTCCATATGCTCGTGCCAGTGGGGAACGAAGAGCGCCTGCCCGTTGACGATTTTATGGACCATGGGCGGATGAACTTTAATGGGAAACGACGGATTGGGCATCGGCATCTGTTCTTTGATAGCGACAGGTCTCTTCAAAGTATCCCTCCGTAACCGCACGATCGTGCAAAGAATGAGCATGCTTCTGCATGGTATCCGCTCTGCATCCCATTATAATACGAATTAGCAAGCATAAACAGGGCAAAAGGAGTGTTAAGCAGGTGCGAAAGGTTAGAATTGGCGTCATCGGCACGGGATCGATTTCGGAGATGCATTTGAATTCGTACGCGCGCAATCCTGACGCGGAGATCGCGGCGATCTGCGACGTGAACGAAGCCAGAGCGCGTCAAGTGGCGGACAAGTACGGAGCGGGCAAGGTGTACGTCGATTACCGCGAGCTGCTCGCGGACGCGGACATCGATGCCGTGAGCATCTGCACTTGGAACAATACGCACGCGCCGATCAGCATCGCGGCTTTGCGGGCGGGCAAGCACGTGCTCGTGGAGAAGCCGCTTTGCCGCACGATGGACGAGGCCTACGAAGTCGAAAAAGCGGTGCGCGAAACCGGCAAGCTGCTGCAAGTCGGCTACGTCCGCAGATACGATCCGAACGTGAGAATGCTGAAGGAATTCGCGGAGCAAGGCGAGTTCGGGGAGCTGTACTACGCCAAGG
>JAEZZE010000307.1 GCA_023418755.1 Bacillota bacterium
CCGCTCTCCCGGATAATAAGTAAAGACGGAAGCCGTCTCTCCCGGTTCCAAGCCCGCTGCCCGAAGCTCCTTCCACATCCGTTCCTCTTGCTTTCCGTACTCCGCCAACCACGCCTCGGCTTGCGGCCTTTTCCCCAGGACGTCTCCGAGCAGGGGCAAGCGCTCTTCGAGCGGAGCGAACGTATCGAAAACGATCGTCGGCGCGACTTTGCTTAGTTGATCGTAGACTTTGTCGTCCGTATCCGCAATGATAACAAGGTCGGGCGCGAGCGAAACGACTTTCTCCAGATTGATCGGGAAGCCTACGTCTTCGATGCCGCTCAGGCGATCTTCGTACACGGTTTCCGAGGCCATGCTGGTCGAGGTGCCGACCGCTTGGACATCCAGCGCGAACAAATCGCTGAACGTTTCTCCGACGAAGATTACGCGCTCGGGAGAGACCGGAATCTCAACCTCGTGGCCGATGTAATCCGTTATTTTGCGTACCGATGCGGCGGTATCGGAAGAGGGGGATGCCGAGGCCGCAGCGGCCGGACTGGGGGCGGGGGCGCTCCCGCCGGATCCGGCTTGGTTATCGCGGCTGTAAATTTGTACAAACGATGCGTAGAAGCGGCATGGGTCCCGGTGTCGGGGCATGAGATTTACGGCTTTGGACAAAATAAAGCGGAATAAAGGGCATTTTAGGTATCTATTACAATTGAGAGATACATTTGCCTTTGTTCCATCTCAATATTCGATGAAATCATTGCCAAAGAAGACTGATAATTTAACGAAAAAATGAGGTGCCCATCGACATTTAGTGATACAATGGTGGAGGTTTTGTTACATATTTCTTATGTAACGGCTGCTAGCGATGAGTGGATCGCTAACAGGGGTCAAGCTGTGACGGCCCCGCCCCGGCGCTTCCGCGCCGTTGCGACAGGGCCGCACCAGATATTAAGCGCACAACGGGAGGATGCCAGAGTCATGAATATTCATGAGTATCAGGGCAAGGAAGTCTTGAGGCAGTATGGCGTTAACGTGCCGCGCGGCAAAGTGGCGTTTACCGTCGACGAAGCCGTCAACGCAGTGAAAGAACTCGGAAGCTCGGTTACCGTAGTCAAAGCCCAGATTCACGCGGGCGGGCGCGGCAAAGCCGGCGGAGTCAAAATCGCCAAGAGCCTGGGGGACGTCGCCGGCTACGCGAAAGAACTGCTCGGCAAAGTACTCGTCACGCACCAGACCGGTCCGGAAGGCAAAGAAGTAAAACGCCTGCTGATCGAAGAAGGCTGTGACATTAAGAAGGAATACTACATCGGGGTAGTCGTCGACCGGGGAACCGGCCGCGTCGTCATGATGGGGTCCGAAGAGGGCGGCATGGATATCGAGGAAGTCGCCGCCAACACGCCCGAGAAGATCGTCAAAGTCGTTGTCGATCCGGCCGTCGGGTTGACCACGTTCCAAGCCCGCCAACTGGCTTACGATATAAAGATTCCGGGAGAGCTCGTCAACAAAGCGGTCAAGTTCATGCTGGCGCTGTACAGCGCGTTCGTGGACAAGGACTGCTCCATTGCCGAGATCAATCCGCTCGTCGTCACGGGAGACGGCGACGTTATGGCGCTCGACGCCAAGCTGAACTTCGATTCCAACGCGCTGTTCCGTCACAAGGACGTTCTCGAGCTGCGCGACCTGGACGAGGAAGACGAGAAGGAAATCCAGGCTTCCAAATTCGACTTGAGCTACATCGCGCTCGACGGCAACATCGGCTGCATGGTTAACGGGGCCGGTCTTGCCATGGCGACGATGGACATTATCAAATATTTCGGCGGATCTCCCGCCAACTTCCTGGACGTAGGCGGCGGCGCTACGAAGGAGAAAGTAACCGAAGCGTTCAAAATCATTCTGTCCGACGCGAACGTCAAGGGCATCTTCGTCAACATCTTCGGCGGCATCATGAAGTGCGACATCATCGCCGAGGGCGTCGTCGCGGCCGCTCGCGAGCTTGGTCTCGACAAGCCGCTCGTCGTGCGTCTGGAAGGAACGAACGTGAAGCTGGGCAAAGAAATTTTGAACGGCTCCGGCCTGAACATCGTGGCCGCGGATTCGATGTCGGACGGCGCGCAGAAAATCGTGTCGCTCGTGAAATGACAAGGGAGAACTTACCGGGGAGTGTGTAAATCATGAGTATCTTGATCGATAAGAACACCAAGGTGATCACCCAAGGCATTACGGGCGCGACGGGATCTTTCCACGCCAAGGGTGCTTTGGACTACGGCACGCAGATGGTCGGCGGAGTGACGCCGGGCAAAGGCGGCCAAACGATCGGCTTCGATCTGGAGAACGGCACGAAAGTGACGCTCCCGATCTTCAATACGGTGAAAGAAGCGGTAGCGGCGACCGGCGCCACGGCGTCCGTCATCTACGTCGCGCCTCCGTTCGCGGCCGACTCCATCATGGAAGCGGTCGACGCCGAGCTGGACCTGGTCATCTGCATCACGGAAGGCATTCCGGTGCTCGACATGGTCAAAGTCAAGCGTTTCATGGAAGGCAAGAAAACGCGCCTGATCGGGCCGAACTGTCCGGGCGTCATTACGCCGGAAGAAATCAAGATCGGCATTATGCCGGGCTATATTCATAAGAAGGGCCACGTAGGCGTCGTATCCCGCAGCGGAACGCTCACTTACGAGGCGGTTCACCAGCTGACGACGCGCGGCATCGGCCAATCGTCGGCCGTCGGCATCGGCGGAGACCCGGTCAAAGGCTCCGAGTTCATCGACATCCTGAAGCTGTTCAACGAAGATCCGGACACCTACGCGGTCATCATGATCGGCGAAATCGGCGGTACGGCGGAGGAAGAAGCGGCGGAATGGATCAAGGCGAACATGACGAAGCCGGTCGTCGGCTTCATCGGCGGCGCGACGGCGCCTCCGGGCAAACGAATGGGCCATGCGGGCGCGATCATCTCCGGCGGCAAAGGAACCGCCGCGGAGAAGATTTCCGTGCTGGAAGCCAACGGAATTCGCGTCGCTCCGACGCCTTCCGACATGGGCGCGACGCTGGTCGCCGTGCTCGAGGAAAAAGGCTTGCTGGAAAAGTGCAAAGGTTAATGGTACAGTAGCGATATACGAATAACCCGCGGAGGACTCGACGGTTCTCCGCGCCATCGGCAAGGCAGGCAGCCTTCCGCCCCTCTTCGAGGGAGTGGAAGGCTTTTTGTCGTATACGAGTCCGGAGAGGGGATCGAAGGAATGAGGGAGAACGAGGAGAACAAGAAAAAGGACAATGTCCGAGTCGTATCGCTGGCGGAAGCGTTGGGGACGGGCATGCCGAGAGAGATTCTGATCGCCCTGCACGAAGCCGAAGGAGTCGGACGGGTGACGATCGCGACGATATTCCTGTACGGCGTCATGAAGGGCATGGGCTCCTTACGGCATACGGGGGATTATCTCGCCGGGGACTGGCGGGACATGGGGTTGAGCGCGAAGCAGGCGCAAGCCGCCGAGAGGAGCGTGCGCCTCGCCGCAAGAGAGCGGAGACGAGGCCGCCATGCGGCGGGGCGGATGGGCGTCCTCACCTATTTGGACGACGACTATCCGGAGATATTGAGAGAAATCGCCGATCCTCCTTGGGTGCTGTACTACAGGGGGCGATTGGAACTGCTGAAACGGCCGGCGATCGCGATCGTCGGCACCCGCCTCGCCACGGGTTACGGG
>JAEZZE010000326.1 GCA_023418755.1 Bacillota bacterium
AAGGCAAGCTGCGGATCGTCAAGAGCGCTTTGGGAGAGGACGCGGTGCCGCTCGGCGCCTTGTATCTTGCGTATCCCGAAGCTTAAGGAGGGACGGGGCGAAAATGACGGCAGATTCGGTGCTATACCATAACTGCATGATGTACACGGGAACGCAAGTCGTTCGCGGCGGCAGCTTGCTTGTCGGCGGAACGGGCATCATAACGGACGCCGGCGGCGGACGGTTGGTCGCGGAAGCGCCGGCAGGCGCACGGATCGTCGATCTGAAGGGGCGTCTCGTGCTGCCCGGATTCGTCGACGTTCACGTTCACGGCGGCGGCGGTTGGGATATGCTGCGCGGAACGCCCGAGGATTTCGCGGGAGCCGCCCGCTATCACGCCGCCCACGGCACGACTTCTCTGTTGGCGACGACCGGCGGAGCACCCGAAGCGCATACCCTGAAGCTGCTTGGCCATGCCCGCAGAACGATCGAGGAGCGAAACACCGGAGGAGCGGACGTGATCGGCGTTCATCTGGAAGGGCCGTTTCTTAACCCGGCGCGCAAGGGCGCATTCGAAGAAGCCTGGCTTCATCCGCCGGATGGCGGCGAAATGGACCGGTATCTCGACGCGTCGGGAGGGACGATCCGCATCGTCACGCTAGCACCGGAGCTGGATGGCGGCGAAGCGTTCGTCCGTCGGCTGTGCGCGATGGGGATACGGGTCTCCGTCGGGCATTCGGACGCGACCTACGAGCAGATGCGGGATGCGGTTGCTTGGGGAGCACGGCGCACGACGCATCACTTTAACGGCATGCGTCCGCTGCACCATCGCGATCCCGGGACGGCCGGAGCGGGATTGATGCTTCCGTTGCTAACGACCGAGCTGATCGCCGACGGCCTTCATGTCCATCCTGCCGCGGTTCGGTTTTTATTCGACGTGAAGGGCGTGCGGAACGTATGCGTCGTCACGGACGCCGTGTCGCAGGCCGGACTTCCGGACGGCGACTACGGTTCCGCGGAGACGATCGGGGGCGAAATTTATTTGAAGGGCACCCGCACGCTCGCCGGCAGTTCGTCCACGATGCTGGGTTCGCTTCGCAGAGTATTGGCTTACACGGGCCGGACATTGGAGAACGTCCTGCCTTCGTTTACGGCCGTCCCGGCCAGCGAAGCCGGGGCGACAGACCGCAAGGGCACGCTGGAGGTGGGGAAGGACGCGGATTTCCTCGTGCTGGACGAAAACCTGGAGCTGCTGGAAACTTACGTGCGCGGCAGAAGGGTGCACGTCTCCGATAAAGCGACTTAAGAGGACGAGCGAGGAGGCGATTTCCGATGTTGAAAATCGGATTGATCGGCGCGGGCATGATGGACGCGCGCACGCGGAGGCATACGCATCCGTTCGCGGAGCCCGGCTGGCCGGCATTGCCGACGAACGGGCCGAAGCCGCCGGCAGACTGGCGGAGCGCGCCGACGTGCCGAATTACGGCGCAGCGATGACACGATGAAGACGACTCAGCCGTTCTGGTGGACGATCCCGACCGGGCGCTAATCGATCATTTCATCGCTGGCGTCGCGGAAGGCAAGCCGGTCTCGGTTACGGGAACCGACGGTTGCGCGCGCTGGAGGTAGCGCTGGCCGCTTACCGTTCCGCGGAACTGAAGAGGCCGGTCGCGCTGTCGCGATAGCGATTATCGAACGGAGCCGCGAATTCGGAATCCGGCATCCCGGTCCGCGAGCAGGCTCGACGCTAATAATTGCGGAGCAAAACCTCCATACTATCCTTGTAACGCATAGAGTGGAGGGAGCGCATGTCCGTAATCAAGTCGGCGACGCTAATTGGAGCTTGCCTGTTCATAGCCGCGATGACGAGCGGATATGAGGCGCAACCGGTCAGAAAGACCAGGGCGTACTACGAGGAACGCGAAGAAGTCGTATGGGAAGTGCCGATGAAAGAGAAGCTGATCGCTCTAACGTTCGACGACGGTCCTAATCCCGTTACCACTCCGAAGATCCTTGATCTGCTGGCGGAGTACGAAGCGAAGTCGACTTTTTTCGTAGTCGGCAAACGGATGGACCGGTACCCGGACGTCGTGAGACGAGAGGCGGAGGAAGGGCACGAAGTCGCGAATCATACATACAGTCATCTGTATTTGAATCACCGGATCAGTCAGGAACGGCTGGTGGACGAGCTTGCCCGAACGGACAAGCGAATCGTAAGCCTAACCGGGAAGCATAGCCCCTGGTTCAGGCCGCCGGGCGGTTTCTTCAACGATTCGGTCGTTCGGATCGCGCGCGAACGCGGCTACACGATGGTGCTATGGTCGTGGCACCAGGATACGAAGGACTGGAGCTCGCCCGGTACGGCCAAAATCGTCGACAAAGTGTTAAAGAACGTTCGTAACGGCGATATCGTGCTGTTTCATGACCATGTCGCAGGCTCCATGCAGACGGTTCAGGCTTTGCAGACGATCTTGCCCGAGCTGAGAAAGCGCGGTTACAAGATGGTGACCGTCTCCGAATTGATAAAGCACAAGAAGTCGAATTCCTTGTTGGGAAAGCCGGATTCCTGAATCCGGGGACTGTCCCGTAAGCCATCCAAGCTGCTTTAAATGATAATCGATGAACAAGCCGCAAGGGGTATGTACCTTCTTCCGCTGCTATACGCTCCCGAAATACCCGTTACGAGGTGATTTCAAGAGCGAATGAGGCAGTCTCCAGGAGGTCCATACCCCTATTTTGTTTATCGATCATCTCAAGCAACTCTGCTTAGGGGACAGTCCCTTTTTTATATTATGCAACGTTTTTTTACACTTTGATCTTAAAGATAGAAAAATTATGAAAAAATTAAAGTATATTTATCCAATTTCTTATATGATGTGGATAGTTCTATCTATTTAGGGGGTTGTCGAGTGAGAAAAATCATACTGACGTCGTTAGGCTTTGTTCTGATTTTCGGATTGCTTGCCGCATGCGGCGGCAGGGGGACGAAGGAAGGGGAACTGGCCCCTCTCGGCAAGGACGAAGAAGCGAATATCAAGGTGATGTTCTGGGACAGCAATTATTTCTTCCAGGAATACGGCAATATGTTCGCCACCCAGTTTCCCAACATCGACATCGAAGTTGCCAACATGCAGTCGATGTACAGTCAAGATTCCTCGGACACGATGGAGGAACGGATGAATGCGTTTCTTGAGGAGCATAAGCCCGATGTTCTGCTGCTCCAAAGCGGAGAATACGAGAAGTTGGCGCAGGAAGGCAAGCTGCTCGCCCTCGATTCGGTGATCGAACAGGATAAATTCGAGACGGAAGGCATCCATCCCGCTATTCTAAAGCTGCTGAGGGAACAAGGAGGCGGCAAGCTGTACGGTCTGTCGCCGGAGTTCTCCAGTTCGGCCCTCTACTATAATATCGACTTGTTCAAAAAGCATGGCGTGGAACTGCCGAAAGATTCGATGAGCTGGGAAGAAGTGTTCGAGCTGGCCAAGAGGTTTCCGACGGACGGTGACAAAGACTCCAGAATTTACGGC
>JAEZZE010000329.1 GCA_023418755.1 Bacillota bacterium
AATCGTTCGAAGCGATGGCGAACAGCAGCCGCGGGGAGACTCTGGATGCGCTGGCGGAGCGGTTCGTCGGCTATTACGTTCATAACGGACATTCGTGGGACGGCGTGCGGGAGCTTCGGCTCGACGACGTCCTGCCGGAGGGCATACGGGAGGTTGGCCTCTCGTTAACGGACGTCGGCCGTACGGAGATTTACGCCATGGGCGAGACGCATCCGAAAGCGATGCGAAACCTGGGGATGACGAGAAAACTGCGGACGGACGGCCGAACGATCGCATATCTGCATTATTACGATTCCGAGATCGCCGGAATGTCCAAGCTGCGGATCGGCATTCCCGCCTCCGCCGGCGTGTTATTATTGGCCGCAACCGTTCTGATCGTTCTCTTCTCGCTGCCGGCCGCCTATTGGATCGCGAAGAGGATTACGACTCCGCTGACCAAGCTGATCCCGGCCATCGATCGCTTAAAACAGGGCGAGCTTGGAATCCAAGCTCCTATCGTCTCGAAGGACGAGTACGGCCAAGTCGCGAACGCCTTCAACGCGATGTCCGCCCAACTGCGGCAAAACGAGGAGGTCCGCCGCAATCTCGTAGCCGATGCGGCGCACGAATTGAGAACGCCGCTGACGATCGTTCGGGGCAAGCTCGAGCTGATCCAGCAGACCGGGGACGCCATCGCGCCGGAGTCCCTTCTGCCGCTTCAGGACGAGCTGATTCGCCTGTCCCGTCTGGTGGAAGACCTTCATCTGCTGTCGCTAGCGGAAGCCCGCAAGCTGCCGCTGGAGAGAAAGTTGACGGATATGGCCGAGCTGGTCCGCAGAGTCGTTCGGCATCTGGAACCGGAGGCGGACCGCAAGAGCATTCGGATCTCGCTGGAGAACGAAGCGGAAACAAAGCCGATCCGGGTCGATCCGAACCGGATCACCCAGGTGCTGCTCAACCTGACGGTCAACGCCGTTCGCTACACGCCCGAGGGCGGGAGCGTAACGTTAAGCGTGCGGGAGAAGCCGCCCGACGACGAAAGCGGCGGGGCGATGAGAATCGCGGTCGCCGACACCGGCCCGGGCCTCGCCCCCGAGCAGCTCAAGCAAATTTTCAACCGCTTTTACCGGACGGACGAAGCTCGGGCGCGAAACAGCGGCGGCATGGGGCTCGGCCTGGCGATCGCCAAGGAATTGGCGCTCGCCCACGGGGGCACGCTCGAAGCGGAGAGCAGTCCGGGCCGGGGGACGACATTCGTGCTGGAGCTGCCCCGCGAAATCGGACTATCGGCCGTTCTGTCCCCCCGCCATACGAAGGGGCTGTCCCATAAGCAGAGTTACTTGAGATGATCGATTGATCAAGTAGGGGGATGTGCCTCCTGGAGACTGCCTCATACGCTCCTGAAATCACCTTATCACGGGTTTGCCATTGATATTTCAGGAGCGTATAGCATCGGAAGGAGGTACATCCCCCTTGCACCTTGTTCATCGATTATCTTTCAAAGTAGCTTGGTTGGCTTATGGGACAGCCCCTGTCGGCCTTCTTCCGATGATGAAGGAAACGTTAAGTGATGATATCGGATTCGATCTTGTACTTCTTCGTCAGCCGCGGATCCGGGCCGGTCACTTTTAACACGTAGCCGGAACGAACGCCCCCCTCGGCAACTTCGGTACCGTACGTCTGGGTATCCGGATCGTACGAAGCATAGACGGTCGCGGTCACGCCTTCGCGCAACGCGATGTGGCGAAGGAAGTCGGCTACGGCTATGCCTTCAGGCACCCCGGAAATCGTGTCGAGTCCAACCCAGAACAGATCCGATCGAACTTCGACCCGGCTCGCAACGATAAAGGAATACTCCACCTGGTTATGATTTTTGTCGGTCACTGTAACCGTCGTTTCGTTCGGGCCGTAGAACACGTCGAAAGGCAGGTACACGGCCTCGCCGAATGCCATCCGCTGCCTCGCGAACAGTTCATCGTTGCTAGCCCACACCTCCTCCGCTTCCGCCTCATCGAATTCGGCGACGAGCTTCAATTGGAAATATTCCGTTTCGTCGACGATCATTTCGCCTTGCCAAGGATCGTTCGGATTAAAGCCGAAGCCGGCAATCGGTTGATCGTTCGAATCGTACAATTCCAGCGAATTCAGCTTCACGCTCTCCTCGGACAAAAGCGTATTCGTTACTACCGGGTTGGAGGCGCCTTTTTTCAAGCCCCCGGTAACCATTAGCCGGAACGCATAACGCGTCCCCGATTCCAAACCGGTTGCCGTAGCGAACGTTGAAGCTTGGTTCAAAGGCTCCGCTGTCGCCGCGTCTTCCCAACTCTCGCCGGAATCATCGTACCGTTGCAGCTTTACCGCCGTTGCTCCGGCGGGCGGGCTGAACGATAACGATACCGTGGCGTCCGTCTTGGCGCTCGCGGCCAAGTCGGAGATCGGGTCGTAGCCGGCTTGCATGACCCAAATGACGGACTTCGCTTCGTTCGGCAGCGAGGAGGCGCTGAATTCGATTTCGCTCGGCTTGTTGTGCACCGCGTACCCGGCGTTGCCGATGGCGGTCACGAACGAATCGATCGTACGCCACGGATGGATCGGAATGACGACTTTCGGTTGCAGCGCTTCGATCGCTTCGGCGAGCAGCGCGCCGTCGATTGCGCTTATCCCGTTAAACGAACCGACCGGAAGCATCAGGACGTCGATTCCGGATCCTCTCAGAGCGTTCGCCAAGTCCTCGTGCGCGACGGACTTCATCCCTTCCATTATCGGGCCCATGCCGTCGCCAAGGTGAACGATTCGCATGCCTCCCGTCTCGAAAATAAAGGCGGCATTCGGCAAAAAGCCCTCGTTGCCCGGCTCGGGCACGAAATGCGGCACGTTCGCCGTGCTTATCGTAAGATCGCCGTGAACGGCGTTATCGACATTCCGGAACACCGATTCCCAAGAATCTCCCGTCGTTCCCTCCAAAATAAAGGCGCCGGAGACGGCTTCTTGATAATTGTGATCCTCGTGTTGATGGCTGATCGTCAGCAGATCAACCGTTTTGGCCGTTATCGGAGGCTCGTATTCCGGCAATCCAAGGCGCGCTAAATATTCCGGATGCCACGGATCCATCAGCACCGTCCGTTCGGCGGTCTCGAGAATAAACGAGGAATGCGCCAAATATTCGAGCTTTACCGATGGCGACGGGTCTTCCCCGGATCCGGGCGCCGCTTGGACGATTACCGTCGCGGCGTTGCTGATCGTTTTATTCGGCGCCTTCGCCGTAAGGGTTAATGCAGCGCCCGCGGTTAACGCGACGTCGGGATTAAACGCGAGGGCATAGCTTCCGTTCGCTGCCGCCGCGGCTTCGCCGACCACGAGGGAACCCAGCTTCGCCACGACGCTCGCATGGGGCTCCGCCGTGCCCGATAGCCCGGTGGAATTCGAATATACGACGCCCGTTACGGTTGGGGCGGAAGTTTGTTGCTGCGCAGGGCCATTGTTATTTCCTCCCCCGCCACCGCCACCGCCGCCACCGCCGCCGCCGGATTGCCCGGCGCTCGCTCCCGGCCCCTCCCGCGTCAAGGGCGCGCGCTCGAAGGTAGACGCTTGCGCGCGTTCGCCGATCGTCGCTTTCTCTACGACGCCTTTGCCGATGATTTTGGCGACCGCGTCGAGAATGAGGGAAACGATCTTCGCGGCTTCGCCGAGGCTGAGCTGCACGTCGCCCGATTGGCTAGATACGCTCAATCGTTCGATGCTGCCCCTCGGAATCTCGAGCGAGATGCTCTTCGCCGCGACGTCTACCGTCTGAAAATCCCCGATCAACGTTACCCGAGAGCCGGAAGGCAGCAGCTCGGTCAGGTTTACTTCCCTAAAGCCAGCGCCGGTTAACCCGTTCTCTTCTATCGTCGCGGCAGACTGCAGCCGAACCTCTTGAATCGAGCTGGTTCCCTTCGCGACAAGACGCACGGTGCCCTGCTTTTTATCGACGATGACCGCAAGCAGAACCGTATCGGTAAAATGAATGCTGTCGGCTCCTCCGCCTCGGACGATCGTCTTGCCCGACACCTTCACGTTTTCGAGAAAAACGTCTCCTTCCCCGATCCCTTCCGCCAGCAACAAGTCCCCGGAAATCCGCATATTCCGCAGCGTAACGCCGCTCGCGTTCACCGTCACGCTGCCGCCGATCGTCTCCGTTCCGGACTCCGGTCCGTATGTACCGGCCGTATGGAACGCGTTCGTCCTTAGAGCCAGGGCCCGATCCAGCAATACGATCGCTTCCGCCCGGGTGATCGGCCGCTCGGGCCTGTACGTTCCGTCCGGATAACCGGACATCAGCCCTTTATCCGCCATGGCGCCGACCGCGCCGATGCTCCATTCCGCTATGCCGGGGCCGTCCTCGAACTTCGCCGCCCCGGTTCGAAGCTCCGGCAGCCCGAGCAGCCTCGCCGTTATCACCGCCGCCTCTTGCCGGCTGATCGCTTGTCCGGGACGAGCGCTGCCGTCCTCGAACCCCTTCAGCAAGCCGGCCTTGACGGCCTTGGCGATTTGTTCGTGCTCCCAGCTGTCCGGGAACACGTCTGGAAACCGAATGTCCGCTTGCTCTTGGAAGCCGAACGAGCGGTTCGCGAACGTCACGAATTCGGCTCTCGTTACCGCGCGATCCGGTTGAACCGAACCGTCGCCGTAACCGGCAAGCCACCCCTTGTCCACCCAGCTCGCCAGCTTGGCTTCCGCCCAATGTCCGGTTGCGCCGCCGCTTTCTCCGTCCGGCCGGGCAAAGGCCAGCGCGGGGATGAAGCAGCTCCACAAAATGAAAAACGCCATGAAACCGCCGAGTTTCTTTAATTCTCTTCTCATTTCCAGCCTCCAGAATAGTCATTATGGCTAACATTGACTATTGTAGGAGCCTCGACAAACAAACTTCTTACAAAATTCCTACACCGGAGTAACAAAAAAAGCGGCCAGGCACGCTAAAACGCCTTCGGCGTCCTAGGGACGGAGAAGGCGTTTGGGTCGGAGAAGGCGTTTGGGTCGGAGATCCTACGGAAAGATTAGGCGTTCAAAAGATTTTCCCTCAGCGTTCGTCCCGGATAGTCCGTACGGTAACGGCCCCTCCGCTGCAGCTCCGGAACGACCAGATCGACGAACTCCTCGAAGCAGCCCGGCGTGTTCGTCGCGATCAGCATGAAGCCGTCCGCGCCGCCTTCGTCCATGTAGAGCTCCATTTGATCGGCGATATCCGCGGGCGTTCCGACGGCGATGGGCATGCCCATGCCTTGCGCGTAATGAAGAGCCGCTTCCCTTATCGTGACGGGAGCCCCTCCTTTGGAGTAGATGACGGATTCGAACAGGCCCTGAATGCCGGGAACTTCAATGTTCTGAACGTATTCGTCCGGGCTGTACCGCGAGAAATCCAAGCCGAAATGCCCGGATATCCAAGCCAAGGCGGCTTCGGGATGTATGCCTTCCCGGATGCGCGCGTATTTCTCCTCCGCCTCGCTCCGGCTCAATCCGACCACCGTCTGCAGGCCGTAGATGCGGACGACCGAGTCCTTCGGACGTCCGAATTTGGACAGCCGGTCGTTAATATCGTCGGTATATTGCCTCATGCGCTCCACGTTCGGATGTACGGCGAATATCGCTTCGGAATATCGGGCCGCGAAATCGCGTCCGCGATCGGACGATCCCGCTTGCCAGAACACCGGGCGGCCCTGGGGGGACGGCGCGCAGAAGTGCCGGCCCTTGCTCTTGAAATATTTCCCCTCGAAATCGATCTCCTTCACTTTAGCCGGGTCGGCGAATATGCCGGAGGCTTGATCCGCGACGATCGCGTCGGGCTCCCAGGAATCCCACAGCCGGCAGCACAAATCCACGTATTCCTCCATGCGGTCGTAACGATCCGTGCGCATCGTCATTTCCTGACCGTAGGCGTCCCATTCGCTCTTGGAATACGAGCTGACGATGTTCCATGCGACCCGGCCCCCGGAGAGATGGTCCAGGCTGGAGAGCCGTCGAGCCATCGAATAGGGATGCTCGAACGCGGTCGACAGCGTGACGCCTACGCCTAGTCTCTCGGTCGCGGTCGTAATAATGGGCACGATAGTCGAAGGCTCGTGCGTCGGGCATTGTACACCATACTTGACGCAAGCGTCCGAACTGCCTTGATAGGTGTTATACGGCGCCAATTCGTCGGCGATGAACATCGCGTCGAACAGGCCGCGCTCCATCGTGCGCGCCATATGCTGCCAGTATTCCGGCAGCTTCCAGTCCCAGTTGACTTTGTCCTTGGGATGCCGCCACATGCCGATCGCGTGGCTGTTCACGCCGTGCTGAATAAATCCGAGCAGGTGCGCATGTTTTTTAGGCGATTGTACGCTCATGGCTGACGCCCTCCCTTCTTGCCGGTATCCAGCGCAAAGGCGAAAATAACGGCGATCGCCGTTCCGATCGCGATGAAAGGCACGAAGTTCCAAAATTCCGCCGATTTCCCCAAGAGGAAGAGAATGACGCTGGACAGAACAATGCTGACAAGCGCTTTCCAGCTGAACCACGATTCGGCCTCCCATTCGGAAGACGCGTCCGGACGTTCCGCTTCCTTGCCGTTTTTGACTAGTCGAAAAGCCGCCCACGTATAGCCCAAATAGACGAGGCTGACAACGACCGAGAGGATCGAAGCCGCGATTACGTATGCCATGTTCACTCACGCTCCTTCGCTAATCGTCCGACTTGGTGCGGCTGCCGGGTTCTCGTTCAACTGCTCCGTATGCTTCAGAACGGCGTAATCGAACGGTCTATCCTTGGAGAGCAGGCTCCAAACGATAGGGACGACGGCGCTGATTCCGAAAATCACGAGCGTCCCCAGCAGCTCGTCGTACGCGATTCGAAGCGGCAAGCCGATCGCGATGCTGAGCACGATTCCCCAGAGAAAGCCTTTGCTCGTCATGCGCCGCCAGAAAATCGCAAGGATCAAGGGGATGAGCAAGGAGGTTTTGATCGCATACGTCGTGAGAACGAGACTGACGAAGTTGACGCCGGACATGACGATCGCTCCGGCCACGAAAGCGCAGGCGACGATACTCAGCTTGGTGACGGCAAACAGTCTTTTTTCCGAAAGGTTGGGCCACAACGGCTTGACGATGTCGACCGCCACGAGCGAAGACAGCGCGGAGAATGCTCCGTCGATCGTCGAATAGCAGGCATTCAGCACCAGCAATACGTACAGGATAACAATGATCAGAGGCAATCCCAGGTGGGAGATCAGATACGGGCCGACAGCCGCCGCGTCCCCTCCCGCATCGTTCAGATTCAGACCGACGCCAAGCGCAACCAGGCCGAGCAGCCCGAGGGCGATCGGGATCGGATAAAACCAGGCCCCTCCCCAGATGAACGTGCGCTTGACGTGATTCGGTTTGATCGCCCACACCTTCTGCCAGAAGGTCTGGTCGGCCACCGTGGAGGCAAGCAATCCCAGCGCGAGCGTCACCCCGAATCCCGCCGCGGCTTCCGGGCGAAAGACGGACAACAGCTCCGGGTCCTGCTTCTTGATCGATTCGAAGATAAACCCGGCTCCCCCGACCTGATAAAGGACGTACAACGTAACGACGGCGGCCGGAACCGTTATAAGCAAAGTATTGACCGTTGCCGTGATCGCGGACGTCCAGATTCCCCCGAAATACGAATAAACGGTTACGATAAAAATGACGATCGCCAGGACCACGATTTCTTTGATGCCGAAAATCGTTTCGACGAGCAGGACGGCTCCCTTCAGGTTAATGATGATTTCGAGGAAAATGCCGAAAATCATGCCGACGATCGCAATGACCAGCGCCGGACGATTCTCGAATCGGGAACGAATGAAGCCCGTGATCGTATATCCGTTCGGAATGACCTTCCGCAGCTTCATGGCGAACGGAACCATCGCCATAACCGCGATCCCGTTCGGGATCGTAAACCAGAACAGTCCGGACAACCCCCACGTATACGCCTGTCCGGAAGACATCATGACGGCCATGGCCCAAGTCCAGACGGCGATGACCGAACCGACTCCGAATCCAAGGCCGATTTTGCGGTCCGCGATAATGAAATCGTGCGTATTGCGAACGAGGGATCGGCGGACGGCCAAGGCAATGAAGAGCATAATCAGACCTAGCCCCGCCATCAGAACGTATCCGATATAGGGCTGGATATTGTTGTCTTGAAGCATAGAGTACCTCCGCGTCGTGGAATGTCGTGCAGTCGGGCGCCGCGATATTCGGATGGTTCGCGGCAACAAAAAAAAGACTCTCCCCACGGGATCGTCTTTGTCTCTGGTCGTCCAGTTGACAACGATATTAAACCATAGTAATCACACTAACTTACTATGATATATGACATCGTACACCACATCATTTTCCGCGTCAATCTTTTTTGCGGGGACGGCGCCGGCGTCAGCGCCGCCCCTCCGACTGATTCGGGCTCGTATTCTCTAACGTGGTAAGCATTCTTTCGCCTCTGACCATCTCGGAATTGCATTCGGGACAGACGGGAACAAGGGAAAACGTGAAATTATCTCTCATCCATCGCTTGCAGTTCTTCCCGGAGCAAAGCCAAATGGCGGTCATCTCTTCCGGCAACTCTTCGAACGGTTTTTTTCGAGAATAATACACGTACATTCCCTCTTTCTGTACTAGGATGGGTACTGCGAATTCGCCGACGGAGTTATTCCGAAACGTTAGTATTCGCAGGAGCCTCGTATTTGATAAAAATAAAAATCACATAGCGTACAAGGCTATTGCAAACAAGAATAACCCTTTACGATATGTGAGTCAGGCACGTTTATATATTCATTATAGCTCATTCGGCCCGAAATAGCGAAAAGCAATGCGGCCCGCCCGCGGGAAGCCCCCCCATTATCGTGGTTACCCGCCTTTTACTAACCTCTCCAACACCTTCGCTACGCTGTCCGAAATCACATAATCGGCTGCGCCGTCCATCGGGGTCGCGCTTTTGTTGATCAGAATGAACTTGTCTCCTTCATACAGCCTGACCAGCCCGGCGGCCGGTTGGACGGTCAGAGACGTGCCCGCGACGATCAGGACGTCCGCCTGCCGGATGTAATTCGCCGCTCTCTGAAGCAGATCCATGTCCAAACTTTCCTGGTACAGCACGACGTCCGGCTTGACGATGCCGCCGCACCGGGTGCAGCGGGGGGACTCCCCTTCCGACGCCAGCACGACTTGCAGCGGGTAGGCCTCTCGGCAATCCATGCAGAAGTTCCGGTGTACCGAACCGTGCAGCTCGAGTACGTTGCGGCTTCCGGCCTTCTGGTGGAGCCCGTCGATATTCTGGGTAATGACCGCGGCGAGCCGCCCCTGCTCCTCCATCTTGGCAAGCGCATAGTGGGCAGCGTTGGGCAGGGCGTCCGGATACAGCATTTTGCTCCTGTAAAAGGCGTAGAAGTCCGCCGTACGAGCCATGAAGAAATCATGGCTCAAAATTTCCTCCGGAGCGATCCTGCCCCCGCTCGCCGCTTGGTACAATCCGTCCGCCGACCGAAAGTCCGGAATTCCGCTTTCCGTCGAAGTGCCCGCCCCGCCGAAAAACACGATGTTCCGGCTCTCGGCCACGACTTTCTTCAAACGCTCGAACTCCATCTCGTTCCCTCCGCATCGCTCGTATTTGGCAAATCCCGTTACGCGAATGATCCGCTGTCCTTCTTCGTTCATCGTAAATCCCGTTACGCGACCGATCGTCCGTCATCCTTCGTCTTATGCAAATCCCATTTTACGCGACCTGTCCTCCGTCATCCACTCCCGGCTGCGATCCTTGGCGTAGTCCGACTTCATCCCGGCGATGAGCCGCTCGAGATCGACCTCGTCCTCGTAATGCATCTGCAGCGCGGCCGAGGCGTACAACTCGCTGAGCTGGGCAAGCGTAAATCCGTCCGTTCGGCGGGCCGCCCGTTCCAACTCTTCCTCGCTCGCAAGACGCCCCAAGCCGATATGCGCCAAATATGCGCAACGCATCGCCTCGTCCGGAGACTTCACCTCGTACGCCCGGTCGAAACGCCCGGCCCGGTTCATCAGTGCCGGATCGATCTTCTCCGGGTAGTTCGTCGTGCCGATCAGGTAGATCCCCTCCTTCGACGTCGCCCCGTCCAGCGTGTTGAGGAAATAGGAGCGGCAGGAATCGGGCATCGAGTCGATATCTTCGATGACGAGCACCATCGGCGCCAGTTGCGACGCGGTGTCGAACACTTCCTTGATCGAGCCGCTGCTCGTATACTCCGTAATCTGCCAGTAGGCGACCGGAGCGCCCGTCGTGGACGAGATCGACTTCACCAGCGTCGTCTTGCCGTTGCCCGGCTTGCCGTACAGCAGAATTCCCCGCTTATAGGGAAGGCCGTAGGTTTGGAAAAACGCGCGATCCTTGGAGAAAAACTCGTCGATCGAACGGTAAACCTGCGTCTTCAGCTCGTCTTCCATGAATACGTCGTCCCGTCCGACCGCGTACCCGACCGCTTTGCGTTCCTGCTCCAGACCGTCTCGCGTGTCGGTGAAAACGATGATCTTCGGATCGGCGAGACGACGTGATCTCAGTTCCTCCAGAAAGCGGACAAGCTCCTCGTCCGATCGGCAGAAAATAAGATCCTCGTAGCCGAGGCCGTGCTGGGTGATCTTCGGAATTCTGGCCAACGCGACAAGCTGCTCGCGGTACACGAACAGATTGTTGCGCACGGCGGGCCGAACCGCGTAGACCGTCTGCCGCGAATCGGAGTCGGCAGCGTACTCGAATACCTCCGTCTCGACCAGATCGAACAGGCTCGCCGCATGCTCCACTCCCTCATAACCGTCGCGAAGGTCCTCCTCCAGCCCGTTCCACGCTTCGTTGCCGTCATCCTGGTAATAAAGACGGAAGCCGCCCCCATACCGCTCGCCCAGAAAATCGACGATGGCTTGCACGACGGCGATATAGTTAAAATAGCTCTCCGCATTCAGCGGTTCGCCGGCTTCGGCCGACTTGACCAGAAAATGAGGCTTTGCGGCGAGACGCGCAGTTGTTATCGTCATGTTCGGTTACACTCCTTTTACCGCCGCCAGAGGACGGCATTTGGCCACTACCGAGGCCAGCCGCGCCTGTACGACGCTGTCGATGAT
>JAEZZE010000339.1 GCA_023418755.1 Bacillota bacterium
CAGCAGCACCCACTTGCCGTACCGCTCTATGAACGGCATTCCCGCCTTAAGTCCGACTAAATACGTAATCGTCATTCCGATCGTCGTGCCGGCAAAGGCCCACGCGAACGCCTTCCAGGCATTCAGAATGCCCGCATACGACAAATATCCGGCATACAGCATCGTCGTCTCCCCGGGAAAAGGCAGCGCGATGAATTCCAGCAGCAATCCCAAGAACAGGACTTCGTACCCGTATTGATCGAACAATTTCTCGATGTTAAAGCTCATATTTTTCTCTCGTCCTCTTCTCTTAAGACCTGCCCTCCTATTATACCTGACTTCAAAAAAAAAGACGCCCAACCTGAGTCGGGGGCGTCTTAAGCCTGACGAAAAGCGCGTCGCCTATTCCTTCTGTCTTTCAGGGCCGTTCCGGCCCCTTTGACGAACAGCGCAAGCCGGAGCGCCGCCAGCGACAGCAGAACGGCCCCGTCCCAGAACGGGCCGTCCAGGGAGCCTCCCGTCACCTGGCCGACGGCTTGCATAATCGCGTAGATACCCGCGGGAACGCTGTAGACGACGAACAGATAGGCAACCGTTCCGATTCCGGCGAAATACGCCGCGGCGAACCATCGGCCGGCCGTTCGTTCGCTTCGGGGCAAGCTCTCCCAACCGGCGCGCGTCGAATCGTCCCTCATCCACAGCTTGCGGAGAAAAAGCCTGCCGCTTCCGGCGAGATCGGCGGAATGCGTGGCGTTGCCGATCACGTAATACACGTCCGTGCGGAGAAAGACCATGAACTGGGAGAGCAGCCCGAGCAGAATCAGCAGCGCGACCAATCTCGCCATCGCATGGGCGAAGCCGCCCTCCGGCAGAACGTACTGGGCCAGCAAGGCCGCCGCCAGAACCGCGGTATCCCAAGCCATTCCCGCGAGATACGGAAAGTACCGCCGGCTCTTCTCCTTACCCCACAACCCGGTCATATCGGTCTCCGCCACGACGAACACGAAGCGAATGTTCAACCGCATCCGCGCGCTGACTCCCGCGCCGTAGGCGGCCAGCAAGTGGGCGCATTCGTGAAGGAAGATCAACGCGCAAGCCGTCGCCGAAACGAGCAGCGAATTCGTGCCGATCACCGGCAGAACGAACATATCCCGATAGCGGGGAAACAGGCCGGGATCGTTCAGCGTCAATCCGATTGCCGCCGCCAGCGCCAAGAGATACGGCCACTTCGCATGGGACCGGAACAGCACCGCGCCGAGCTTGGCCGCCAGAAGTTCCCGCTTCCTTGGCCGGGGACGATCCGCGTCGGTTTCGCTCCGTTCCAGCAAGCCGAGCCTCGTCAGATCCGACGCGAAATCCGCCACGTCCAGATCGAGGCCTTTCTCCTCCGCGATCGTCCGCTTGATCTCCGAGACCGACCTTGTCCCGTCGGCCAGCTCGACGATGTAAACGGCAGGTTCGGGTACCCGGATAAATCGGGGAATGACGGGGTCGCCGATCGTATAATGCTCTCCGTCCCGCTGAACGGTCAGATGAGACAGATCGATGACCGCGTTCTCGTCCTCCTCTTGCATCTCCGCTTCCTCCTTAACCGGCCGGAACGCCGGATTCCGCCAAGGCGAACAAGGTTTCCATCGGGACGGGCTCCGGACCATCCGACCGCCTTCCCGGACCGCAGCTCGGACAGTCGTCCGCCT
Source organism: Bacillota bacterium (assembly GCA_023418755.1). Classification (GTDB taxonomy): domain Bacteria; phylum Bacillota; class Bacilli; order Paenibacillales; family Paenibacillaceae; genus Cohnella. The sequence goes on from JAEZZE010000339.1 coordinate 1,677, forward strand.
TCGGTATGTTCCGGTGCGAGACGCTCATCTCCCGAAAGTCGACAAGCCCGAACGGCTGGGCGAACGGCTGTCCGTAGCCCGTCAGCCGCTTGGCGATCTCCGAGGCGATAAGCGCCGTAATTACGGCAACGTTGGGAGCGAAGCCGGGATTGCCGAAGTCGACGTCCGGAACGTCCCCGCGCCATTTGCGCTTGGTCGTCTCAAGCAGCTCCGGCTCCGTTCGGAGAATGTGCAGCAGCCGGCAGTCCGTGCAGCCGGTCTCGAACGGATCGACGCGGTAATAGAAGCCGAGCTTGTTGCCGATCGACACGTAATACGAGGGAATGCCCAAGCGAAGACAGGCGGAATTCACGTACCTCGATCCGAGCATCGGAGGCGTATCGATCGCACCCACGACGAAATCCGCTCCCGATATCGCCTGCAGCAGGGAGCCCGCGCCGTCGACCTTGAGCTGCACGGCTTCCACCCGGATATCTCCGTTAAGCGCCTCCAGCCGACGCTTCAACGCAACCGTCTTATATTCTCCGACATCTTTCTCCGTATAGAAAAACTGCCGATTCAAATTGTTCAGTTCGACCCGGTCATAATCGATGCCGACAATCGTTCCGACTCCCATCGCCGCCAGCCAGGCCGCGATGACGCTGCCCCCGCCGAGCCCGACGACGGCGACCTTGGCGTTCTTCAGCTTGGCCTGGCAGTCGTACCGGCTGTTCGTCAGGCTTTCGTACAACGAAAAGTAGGTCAAGTTGTTTTTGTATCGCACTTGCTCTCGCTCCGAAAGACCGAACGACCCGATCGCATCGGTTTCCAACAGCCGATAGCGGTCTAGCAGCGCGATGGCCTCCTCCGTTTCCCGGGAGGTCAACCCCGTGAACCGGGACAGCTCCTGCGCCGTACGGGTGCCGTCCAGCAGCTGGATAAAAGAATGAATGGTCCCGTCGGGATCGGGAATCTCGAGCGACGCGCGCTCCATCTTAAATCGGACGACTCCATTCCCGAAGCTCATCACATGCCGGCAATACGATTTCAATTTTGGTTTCACCGTCGGTCTGCCCCCCTTCGGATTTAGGGAAAAGGCCGTACGCGTGCGTACGGCCCCGTTGGATCATCGATTATGCCTTGAAGTCGAGCACTTCCGGGTTCGCATGGATAGCGGTCGGCGTCAGGTTTTCTACCTCGCGGATGACGATTTTCATGGCTTTCACCTCCTCTTCACTCTTCGGATTATAGACCCGCCAAGGGGGTCTGAGGAGGATGAAAATAAGTCACCCCAGGTCGGAAGCTTGTCGCGGATGCTCCTCATTTGCGTCTTGATCGTATTCTCGGACTTGAACAGCCGATCGGCGATCTGTCTTTTGCTGAAGCCCCTGCATTTCAGCCGATAGACTTCCCTCTCCATCGGAGTCAGCGTCATCAGCTTCAACTCCTCGCGCACGATATCGGCGGCGTCCGGGTGAATCGCCGATCGGCCTGCGTGCGCATCGCGAATCGCTATGGCGATGTCGCCGGTCTTCGACCGATCCAGGGCGTTCACCGCGCCGTTCTGGAAGCCGTTTAAGATCGCCTCGCGGTCGGCGTTCGAGACGAGTACGATCGTCTTCAGCCTGACTTTCCGACTGATTCCCATCTCGCTCATGGCGCGCGCGCGTTCTTCCACCCCGGCGAACATGCCCGCGTCAACCAGTACGACGTCCACCTTCCCGTCATTGACCTCCTTTATCGCTTCTTCCGCCGTCGCGTCCGTCCCGATCACCTCGAGATCGGGCTCGCTCTCCAACTCCTCCGTCAGTTTCCGCCGCCATTGCCGATCTTCTTCCGGCAACGCCGCCAGCAGCACCCTGATTTTCCGCAGCGCATTCCCCTCCCATCCGTTGTCGGCTCTATCTTAAAGCAGCCCAGTAATTCCCAACAAGTGACAGAGGGTCATCATTTTGCTTCGGCAAGTCATATGACCTCTCTGTTGGACCCGATCGGGTATAAGCCAGCATCAAAGCAAGATCGTGCGCTTCATCAAACCCAAAAGCATCCAAAGAACTTGTCGACTTTGTCGAAAAAAATGATAAAATGTCGAATTGCCCGGAATATCAACGGAGGATAACGTTGACGGTCATACATGACCTGTTAAGTTGAACGACCGTGCCGGACAAGAAAAAACGCTTCGACCGGAGGGTATCCCCCCTCCGATCAAAGCGTCTCGTTAACAAGCAGCATCCCTTGACGGCCGCGGCCGCCCCGCCCGGCAGCTCCGCTACCCGATTATCGACCCCCGACTCCGCCAACGGATCCTGACACTGCTCGCTCTCTATTAAAGGCCTATCGGTTCCTCCGGTTCCATGCGGGAAAGCGTCTATTCCGCGGCTTTGTCGAGCAATATCGCGTTGATGGCGTTCAGGAACGCGTTGGCGCTCGCCTTCACGATGTCGGTATCCATCGCCCGGCCCGTATACGTCTTGCCTTCGTAGGAGACGCGAAGGTTCACCCGGCCGATCGCTTCCTTCCCTCTGGACAGGCTGCTGATCTTGTAATCGTTCAGCTCGACTTCCAGGCCGACCAGCGACTTGATGACGCCGTACAGCGCGTCGATCGGACCGTCTCCGACCGCGCTTCCTTTGACGATCTCCGCTCCTTTTTTCAATTGAACCGAAGCGGTCGGAAACGTATCGTTGCTGACGACCTGGAACGAATCGAGCGCGTACAGCTGCTTGTCGCCGCGATCCGATTCGTTGTGGTCCGTTACCAAGTAGAATACGTCGTGGTCGTACACTTCCTTCTTCGCGTCGGCCAGTGCCAGAAACTTCGCGAACAGCGCTTCGAACGCCTCGCCCTCGCCCGCCTCGAAGCCCATCTTCTCGAC
>JAEZZE010000131.1 GCA_023418755.1 Bacillota bacterium
CTAGGTTTTCTGCCGGGCTGCCGACGGTTTCCGCCGGCGTTCGTTCGATCTTCGAACTTTTCGCGGATACGGGGGCGTTTCGACAAAACCTCCGATTAAAAACAACGGGTGCGTTTACATCGGTCGACACCCTCCGCAAGTCCTATATCCTATACTAGGCTTAGTTTTGCAATCCGGGATCGAAGAGAGGGTATGGGAGCGGAGATGGAGAAAGGATTACCGATGGACCAAAGCGCATGCAAGCAGCCATTGGAAGTTGACATCCGCAGGATTCTGGAACAATTGGGCATACATAAGGAAAAGTGGCCGGAAGAATTCGTAACCGCGACTCGCCGGCGGGAGCACTAATTCAACTACATAGAGACTGCATGAAAAAAACCTCGGAACGGGGCGGATGAGGCTCATCCGCTCGCGAGGTTTTTTTGTATGTGATCCGTCTTTATCCGTTCATATTGCGCTCGGCCCGTACGAATGCGATGAAGCGGCGAGCCTCGTCGACGGTAAGCTTGCGTCCGTCGACCGTTAAGGCGAAATGGTCGAGAATCTGCTCGTCCGACAATTCCAGCTCGTCGGCGAATTGCCGGACCTCGGGGTCCAGAGTCGTCTGCGGATGCGGCGTTCTGCCCACCAAATAATCGATGGAAACCTGGAAGAGGTCCGCGATTTTGCCTAGCGTCTCGGTATCGGGCTCTCTACGGCTTTTCTCATAGTGGGACAGCGCCGCGCGCGAAATGCCCAGGGAAGCAGCAAGTTCTTCTTGAGTTAAACCGCGTTGGTCTCGTAGAAAGGCGAGACGACTACCAATATTCATCAGATCCCTCCCAGGATGGTCGATATTTTCATCATAATATGGACGCTTGGCAATTTCATTAAATGCGACAAAATGTCGCATGGAATGCTATTCTATTTTATTATTAACCAAGCGAGAATGCAAATAAAACGAGGGTTTTTTGCGTGTATTCCGATTTTCTCTTGACTTGATACGTTATGTATCGTAAAGTAATTCCATCTCATGATACAAACCGTATCGGTCAGGGGCTTGATTAAGCGATGGACGAACAGATTGCAAGCAATAGAAGGGAGCATCTCCGTTTCAGACCGCAAACGCCCGTGCACGTGGAGCTGACGCTGTGGCAAGTTCGGGACAGAGAGCTTCAAAGCCGCGCTCAACGCGTATTGCTGCGGGATATCGGCCTCGGAGGGTGCAGCTTCGCCACCAGCCTGCGGTTGCCGGTGCGCGACGACGTGGAGTGGAGGATCGAAGTGCAGCTCGGCCATTACGCGGCGAAGCCCAGAATCGTACTGCTGCATGCCGGCGAAGAGGATGGTCTGTTCTTCTACGGCGGACAGTGGAGAATGACGGGATTGGAACGGCAAGCTTTTCGATATCGGTTCGACGAATATATCCGGTCGATGCTGTCGGCCAGTCCGCATATTCATACGCTGTACAAGCAAGTTTCGGATCGCCGGGACGACGGTCGGTTCCGGCATCTGGACGTTACTTCGTAGAGGGACGGAGAGGGAAACATGAAGCCGAATCGGGCAAAAATCGTTCAAGCGATCGGTTATGCCGCAGCCGTTGCGCTATTGATCGCGGCAGGAACCGGCGGATACGTATGGGTATCCGCGCAGCGGACGTTAAACGCCATGTACGAGCCGATCCCGTCCGCGAAGTGGGTGGATCCGGTATTCGAGACGGAGGCGGAGACGGAATTGTCGGACGTGCCGGCAAGCCATGCGAAGGAAAGCGGACTTATAACGGAAGAAGAAAGCGAGCCGCCGGCCGTTCGGATAACGTTGCTCGATCGGAATCCTTCGGAGCCGGCGAGAATAAGCGAGGAAGACGTTGCCAGGCTGAGGAACCCGAATACGGCGGACAAGGAGCCCTTCTCCATGCTGTTGCTGGGCGTGGACGAACGCCCCGGAGACCGCGGGCGAAGCGATACGATGATCTTGCTTACCGTACAGCCTCGAAGCGGCCAAGCGATCGCCTTGTCGATTCCCCGGGACACGAGAGTGCTCATGCCGAATTCCGGCAAGTACGACAAAATCAATCACGCATACGCGTTCGGCGGCACGGCGTTGTCCGTCGAGGCGGTGGAGAGGGCCTTCGGAGTGCCGATCGCTTTTTATATGAAAACAAACATGGGAGGGCTCATCGATATCGTCGATACGCTGGGCGGAGTCGACGTGAATAACGAGCGGGCATTCCATTACGAGGGCCACTCTTTTCCGAAGGGCGACCTGCATCTGAACGGCGAAGAGGCGCTGGCTTACAGCCGAATGCGCAAGGAAGATCCGCAAGGCGATTTCGGACGAACGCAAAGACAGAGGCAGATTTTGTCCGACGCGATCGACCGGGTGGCCGGAGCGGGAACGGTGACGAAGCTTCCGAAGCTGCTGTCTCATCTGTCCGAATATGTGCGAACGAACTTAACCTCCGGCCAAATGCTCGATCTGATCACGAAGTATCGGTCGGCGACCGGCAACGTTGAAATTATGCACTTGCAAGGAAAGGGAAAGGTGATCGACGGAGTTTACTATTACACGATTACGGCGGAAGAACGCCGAAGAATCCAGTCGGAAATGCTGAAGAGCTTGGACGCGAATTGATACGGATCATGGAGGGATACATATGAAAGAGCAAGCCGTATTGTTTTATTGCGTGAAATGCGAGCAATTGAAGACGATCGAGCAGGCCGGCATTTTGTTCCGCACGGGGTACTACCGCGCGCAGTATCCGCTAGGCTGCTGCGTCAATTGCAAGCTGGCGGCGCGTACTTCGGGATAACGGCGACTGCCGCGCGGGAACGGGTTTTCCGTCTTGGTTCGATCGGTATCGACCCGGCATGTTTTAAATTTGTGTAAAGTTTCGGATCGAACGGGTAATGTTGGTATAATGAAACTAGAACAAATCGAATATGTCGGAGGTAAACGAATGTCACAGACCCCTGTCGTCCGGCTGCAGAACGTGACGAAGGTCATCGGCAAAAGGACGATCATCGACCGAGTGTCTTTCGAAGTCCGGCCGGGAGAAGTGTTCGGCTTCCTGGGCCCGAACGGTTCGGGCAAAACGACGACCATCCGGATGATCGTCGGCTTGATGGGACTAACCGCGGGAGATATTCACATCGCGGAGCACAGCATCAAGACGGAGTACCCCAAAGCGATCGTGCACGTCGGCGCGATCGTGGAAAATCCCGAAATGTACAAGTTTCTGACCGGTTATCAGAATTTGCTCCACTATGCTCGCATGAATCCTTCCGTTACGAAGGAGAGAATTCAAGAGGTTATCGAATTGGTCGGCCTTCAAGGGCGCATTCACGACAAGGTGAAGAAATATTCTCTCGGCATGCGGCAACGGTTGGGCGTCGCCCAGGCGGTTATGCACCGACCGAAACTGCTCGTGCTGGACGAGCCGACGAACGGGCTGGATCCCGCCGGAATTCGGGAGCTCAGGGATTACTTGCGCAAGCTGGCTCAAGACGAAGGGACGGCCGTGCTCGTCTCCTCGCATCTTCTATCCGAGATGGAACTGATGTGCGATCGGGTGGCCATCCTTCAAAATGGGCGGATCATCGATATTCGCTCGATCAGAGGACAAGCCGCCGACGGGGAGAGAGCTGCCCAAGAGGAGGTTCAATTCGACGTCGATCATCCCGACGCGGCGCTTGGCATTCTTGAGGGCCAAGGCGAGGGCAGGATGGAGGGAGGCTTCTTGACGCTGACGACCGATCGTCAAGGGATCGCGGCCGTGAACCGCAAATTGGTGGAGGCGGGAATCAACGTCTACGGGATTCGCGTGAAGACGAAGTCGCTGGAAGACCAATTCCTCGAAATGACGGGAAGTGAAACCATTGGCTAACTTTATGAACCTGATCCTGAACGAGAACATGAAAATCTACCGACGAATCCGCACGTGGATCATGCTCGGTTTCGTCTTGCTCATTCCGCCGCTCGTATCCCTGGCGGTCTATCTGGCCGGAGGGGATTTGTCCGGCTGGAGCATGATGATGACGGAGTCGTATATTCTCTACTCCCTCATTACCGTATTCGCCGTCGTCGTTGCGGCGGACAGCGTCGCGGGGGAGTTTACGTGGGGAACGATCAAGCTGCTGCTGATCCGGCCGTGGAGCCGTTCGACGATTTTGCTGTCCAAGTACGTATCGACGCTGTTGTTTGCGTTGTTTTTCACCGTGGTCGCGTTTATCGTGACGCTGGTGTCCAATATGCTGATCTTCGGGCTGGGCGATTCCGCTCTGTCTTCCTCGGGATTGTCCAATTGGGAGTACATGCTCAGATTTTATCTGTTCCAGTTCATCACTCTCGTGATGATCGTGACGTTCGGCTTCACGATGTCTTCGGCTTTCCGCAGCGGCGGACTGGCCATCGGCTTGTCGATCGTCTTTCTGTTTGCGGGCAATATGATCACCAGCTTGTTCGCGCTGGCGAACAAGGCTTGGGTGAAGTACGTTCTGTTCATGCATCTGGATCTGACCAGCTACATCGACGGAGGCCGCGGACCGATCTATAACCACCCGACGACGCTCGGTTTCTCGCTTGCGGTTCTAGCCGTCTATTTCGTCCTCTTCAACGCCGTCTCCTGGACGGTGTTCCGCAAGCGCGACGTGGCGGCCTAAGGATCCTCCGGGACTGCCGCTCTCCAAACCAGTTATTACGAAGGAGCTGTCTTTTCAAAGTAAGCAACCTGCTTGCTTTGAGGCAGCTCCTTCGTATTCCGCAAGGGTTAATGGCCCGACAGAATCGATTAACTCACCTCGCCTCGCCAGTCTCCTATTCCGATTAATGGCTCGCCAGAATCGCTCCTCGCCAACTCCCGATTCCTTGTCCGATGCTTCATCGAATCGGCTCCGGTTATTGTCCATCGCGGTTGCCTATCTACTCTCCTGCTTGTAATCCCATGGGTCCATGGCCCCTTACTTCGCTTGCGTGCGTCTAATAGTTGCCAATTCGAGGGGATTAATGATACAATACGTATCATTATAGTTGAAGTTGTAGACAGGATAAGAAAAGGGGAGCAGGAATCATGCTGACGCTGTTCTATGGGCTCATGACTCTGTTGAGCGCCGTACTGACCGCATTCGAGGAAAAGCCCATTCAACCCGAAATACGTTCCCCGAACGGGCAAATCGTCTTCCGGCTGGAAGAAGGACCGGACGGGAATTGGTGCTACGATCTGTATTACGGCAAGGTTCCGGTTCTGATGAATTCCCCGCTCGGACTCGTTACGGATACGGTCGATTTCAGCTCGGGCGGCGTTAAGCTTGCCGGAGAAAACCGCCGCCATGTTCAAGAGACGTATCGGATTGGCGGCGCTCAAACCGAGCCGTATTCCGTCCGGGCGAACGAATGGACGGTCGATTTCGCCAAGAATAACGCCGTAATGCAATTGCAAATCCGCGCTTACGACGACGGAATCGCATTCCGGTACGTGATTCCCGGAACGGGGCGGCAGGTCGTTCTCGGAGAAGAGAGCGGATTCCGCTTGCCGCCGGACGCGATCGGCTGGCTCGCGGATTACGTGCCGCATTACGAAGCCGTCTACGAGCCGCATGCGATACGGGAAATCGGAGAAGGCCCGTACATGATGCCTGCGCTGTTCTCGGCCGAGGATAATCGCTTTTGGGCTCTGATCACGGAAGCGAGCGTTTTTAATTCCGGGGGCGGCTTTCCCGCTTCGCAGCTGGTCGGAAACCAGCGTCAGGACGGCCTGTTAGAGCTGGCGTTTCCCGATGAGCAGCAGGGACGAGCCGTCGCTAACGGTCCGCTCCGAACGCCTTGGCGTGCGGTCATCGTTGGCGACGGGCCGGGAGCGATCGTAGAATCCAATCTCGTCTACAGCCTGAATCCGCCTCCCGAGCGCGACGCGGACATCTCCTGGATCCGACCGGGGAGAGCGGTATGGTCCTATTGGTCCGAGGATGTGGACGAGAAGCTTGAAGATCAGATGAGGTATGTGGATTTCGCCTCCCGGATGGGCTGGGAATACGTGACCGTCGATTCCAAATGGGAACGGAGGGAGATTCAATCGTTAATCCCGTATGCCGCGGGGAAAAACGTAGGCGTGATCATCTGGGTGCATTCCAGAGACCTGGACACGCAAGACAAGCTGGATCGGCTTCTTCCCGAGTGGAAGAGCTGGGGCGTTGCGGGGCTGAAGGTCGATTTTTTCGAAAACGATAACGCGGATACGATGAAGAGCTATGAACGAATCGCCCGCAAAGCGTTCGAGCAGGGATTGATTTTGGATTTTCACGGAAGCACGAAGCCGTCGGGCGAAAATCGGACTTGGCCGAATATTCTCGCATTGGAAGCGGTAAGGGGCGCGGAATGGCAGATCGAGGGCAAGCCCCAGGTGGCCGCACACGAGGCGACTCTCCCTTTCACGCGGGGAGTAATCGGACCGATGGATTATACGCCGGTTACTCTTTCGCAAGCGGAGGGAATGACGACGTTTGCCAATCAACTGGCTCTATCGGTGCTGTTCGAATCCCATCTTCAGCATTTCGCCGATAACGTGAACGTGTACGCGCACTGGATCGGCCGCCACTTTTTGAAAGCCGTTCCCGCCGTCTGGGACGAGCTGCGGTTCGTGGAAGGCTACCCTGGGGAATACGTAACGCTGGCCCGCCGCAACGGGGAAACCTGGTTTGTGGGCTCCGTCTCGACCGACGCCAGGGAAGCGGTCATTCCGTTGTCGTTCCTGGGGACCGGACGTTATACGGCTACGATTTTCCAAGACGGGGACGAGGATTGGAAAATCGACGCGAGCAGCCGGACGGTTACCCGGGAAGAAACCCTCCGGATTCCGCTTAGGGAAAACGGGGGATTGGCGATTCATCTGTCCCGAGTTCCGCTGGAGCTCGAAGGAGAGGAGGGGGACGTGTACGAAGCGGAAAGCCCGAGCCATGTCAGGCTGGGGCAAACGACGGAGGCGGCGTGCACGGGATGCTCGGGTTACCGGAAAGTCGAAGCGGCCGCAGCCGGAGGAGTGCGCTTTTCGCGGATTACCGCGACGGCGAAAGGCATGCACAGAGTCGTGCTGCACTATGTGTCGGATCGTCCGGGCCGCTTGGAAATGCGCGTCAACGAAGGAGCGAAGAGAACGCTGGAGCTTCCTCCTTCCGGCATAGGGCTTGATAAACCGGGCGCGAGAGAGCTGTTCGTCGAGTTGGACCAAATCTCCAATTCCATCGAATTTATCGCTTTGGACGACGAGGCTCCGGCGATCGACCGAATTCAAGTATCGCCATCGAGAACGGGCGTCGAGAAGAAAACGTCTCGGGAAACGAAGCTCGCCTTCGACCGGATGAGGTTCGAACATGACGGAACCTACGCGGTGACCGTCTACTACAAGAATCCGGGAGTAACCGCTGGTATCATGCAGGCTTCCTGGGACGACGGTTCCGAGTTCGAAATCCTCTTGCCCGCGACGGGGCCTCTAGAGCCCGTCGGAAAGTCGGTGTTTTCGGCGGATATGACGACGGGGTTTCATCGTCTGGAACTGGTCGGCGGGGCTAATTTCCCCGCTTCTATCGAGCGGATCGTGTGGGCGCCCGTCTCCGCCAAATACGAAACGACGGAGACGGTCCCTTCGGCAAAGGAGGCATCGCTGGAGGCAAACGTATCCTCGACGGCCGCGGGCGTTCGAATGCTTCGGCTCGCTTACCGGTCGGCGGAAGACGCCGCCGCTTCTTTGAGCGTTAACGGGACCTTCTCCGAGCCGCTGCGGCTGCCTGCCACGCAAGGGAAAGCGGCCGAGACGATCCGGTCCGTCGAGCTTGCGGAAGGAACTAATCGCATACGTCTGTCCGCAGGCGCCGGGACGGAGCTGCTGTGGATGGAGCTTGTTCATTAATGCGGGGAGTGTGCGCCATGATCGATACGCATTGCCATTTGCTGCCCATGTGCGACGACGGGCCGGCCGAATGGCAGACGTGCTTGGAGATGGCAGAAAACGCCGCAGCCCAAGGCGTTCGTACGATAATCGCAACGCCTCACCATCGGAGAGCGCATTATGATAATCCGCCGGAGAAGATTCGCGAGATCGTCAGGCGTTTCAATCGTGCGGCCGAGAAGGAGAAGATTTCCGTTACCGTTCTGGAAGGACAGGAATTCCACTGGGAAGGGAACGCGCCCTGGCATCGCGCCGTCGAGGGGCTGCAGACGCTGGGCTCGACCGGATACGCGCTGCTCGAGCTCCCTCGTCGGAGAACGCCGGCCTCATTCAAAGAAGACTTGGCCGCCTTCCGCGCAAAAGGCTTGAAGGTTGTCATTGCCCACCCGGAACGGCACCTTCCTTTCGTACGCGATCCGCTTAAGCTGGTTTCGTTTTTGCTCGAAGGCGCATACGCGCAGCTTACGGCCTCGTCCCTCACCGGCCATAACGGGAAAGTCGTGCAGGAGGCCGCCTGGACGATGGCCAAGAACGGCTGGGTTCATTTGTTGGCCTCGGATGCCCATAACCTAGGCTCTCGGCCGAACAGGCTGAAGGCGGCCTATGCATTGGCGGCCGGCGAATGGGGCGAACGGCTGCCGGAGCTTTGGATGCGAAACGCGGAACGGCTTATTCGGGACGAAGAGCTGCAAAGGGAGGAAAGCATAACGCGAAAGTCCGGCTTACGGTGGTGGAATATTCGAATCCCCTACCTCTGACAGGACGCTTTTCACGGCCGTGCATGGATTCGCGGCTGTCGAAAGCGTCTTTTTCGTGAATATCGGGAGCTTCATTCCGCTTCCTTGGCTGAAAATCGAATCATTTGAACCGTAGTTAAAAAAAAGGAGTTTTAGGATTGACATGATACAATTAGTATCGTATTTTTAAGAGGAAGAAGTTACGAATTGTATCATTAATTTGAGGAGGATTGTCATGACAAGCGCAACAAAGGAGACAAAACGCCGCGCCATCATTACCGTCGATAATCCCGTTTCCGTCCATGCGGAAGCTTATCGGACGCTGCGGACGAACGTTCAATGGTCATCCGTCGAAAATCCGCTGCGGACGCTGTTAGTGACTTCCGCCGAACAGGGGGCCGGCAAATCGACGACGGCGGTGAATTTGGCCGCCGCCTTTGCTTTGATGGGCAAAAAAACGGTGATCGTCGACGCGGACATGCGCAGACCGACGCAGCATTGCTACTTCAACAAAGCGAACCGCGCGGGGCTGTCGAACCTGCTGAATGGACAACTCACGCTCAAGCAGACGGTCCAGGAGACCCATGTCGAAGGCTTAAGCCTGCTGCCTTCCGGCACGATCCCTCATAATCCGGCCGAATTGCTGGCCGGGCAGCGAATGGACGAGCTTCTCGCCGAACTCAAGCAGGAGTACGAATTCGTCCTGCTGGACACGACGCCGGTGCTGGCCGTTACGGACGCGCAAGTGCTCGGCGCGAAGGCCGACGGGGTGCTATTCGTTCTCCAATGCCGTTCCACGAAAGGGGAATTGGCCAGAAAGGCGATCGCCCAGCTGGAATACATGCAGTCCAACGTGATCGGCACCGTGCTCAATCGCACGAAGAAAAAGAAGATTTCCTACCGCTACGAGATGTAATTTAAATTAAGCTTGACATGATACAAATTGTAGCATAGATTAAGAAGTGAAATGATACATTTCGTTTCACTAAGGCGATCGGAGGCTGATTATGGAGCCGGATATGAAAGAGTACTTGAGAATCCTATTGAAAAGAGGGTGGTTGATTTGCGGAATCGTCCTCCTATGCTGCGGAGCCACCGCGGTTTACGATCGTCTCTACGCAAGCCCGGTCTATGAAGCGAGCATCAAGCTGATCGTAAATACCGCCAATCAAGTCGACGGTCTGATGCGCCCCGATTCCAATCTGATTACTTCCAATATCATGATGATCGACACGTACAAGGAAATCATCGCCACGCCGGTCATTATGCAGAAGGTCGCGGAAAAGCATCCCGAATATCAACTGACGGCCGACGAGTTGATTCGCAAGACGCGCGTGCATTCCTCTTCGAGCTCGCAGGTGATGAGCGTCGCTTTCCGCGATGAATCGGCGGCCCGGGCGGTTACGCTAGCGAACGAAATCGGCCGCGTCTTTCGGGACGAGATCCCTCAAATCATGAACGTAGACAACGTTACGATCCTGAGCGAGTCGAAGAATCCCTCCGAGCTCGTGCCGATTTCCCTGGGATTGACGTTCAAGCTTGCACTGGCCTTCATCCTGTCGTTGATAGCGTCCGTGTCGGCCGTATTCCTGAAGGAGTATATGGACGATACGCTCAAGGACGAGAAAGACGTTCGGCATTACTTGGACAAGCCGACGCTTGCCGAGATTTCCAAGATCAAGCGGTCCGAGCTTGGCAAGACGTCCGGCTCGGCGCCGGTACCCGCCGGCCTTGCCGGAGACCCGCTTTCGATACGTTTTAAGCAGCAGATTTGAAGGTCGTCCGGCTAACGGACGCCAATACATGACCTCGACCCGCTCGGGGCGGCAATGCCTGATTCGCCGTTATCCATTCAGGCACTCGGTCAAGCTGTGGGCGGCTTTCCGCCTTAGACGTGAATCGTCGAGGGTTTGACGTGAGGAGGGGTTGGATGCCCCACTGATTTGCAGTAGAGGTAGTACCTATAGAAGGATCAGGAGCGGCTTTTTGAGCGTTTCGATAAGCGCCGCTAGACGCCGCGTCATTTGGACTGAAGTCAGCTTTAGGATTCGCGGCAAGAAGCCGATCTTGATCTTTTTATGAAGATTAACATGCGAAAAGGCGGGGTTGACGTTGAGAAAGTGGAAAAAAGTAAAGAAGGCGATTATTCCGGCGGCCGGTCTCGGCACGCGCTTTTTGCCGGCGACCAAGGCTATGCCGAAGGAAATGCTTCCGATCATAGACAAGCCGACGATTCAGTACATCGTCGAGGAGGCCGTGCAATCCGGAATCGAGGAGATCATTATCGTTACCGGCAAAGGAAAGCGCGCCATCGAGGATCATTTCGACAGTCATTTCGAGCTCGAGCAAACGTTATACGAGAAAAACAAGCTTCAGCTTCTGGAGGAGGTTCAGCGATCCTCCAATCTGGTGGACATTCACTATATTCGCCAGAGAATGCCTCTCGGGCTCGGACACGCGGTCTGGTGCGCCCGTAAGTTCATTGGGAACGAGCCGTTCGCGGTGCTGCTCGGAGACGATATCGTTCAGGCGGATACGCCTTGCCTTCGGCAATTGATCCAACAATTCCAGCAGACTCAGAAATCGATCGTCGGCGTTCAGCCCGTCCCGTACGATGAAACCCACCGGTACGGCATCGTCGTGCCGGAGCAAGGCTCGGGACGGTTGTCGCTCGTGTCCGAGGTCGTCGAGAAGCCGCCTCGGGGAACCGTCTCCTCCAATTTGGCCGTGCTCGGACGCTATATTTTGACGCCGGACATCTTTGCGCTGCTGGACGAGCACGTCGTCGGAACCGGGGGAGAAATCCAATTGACCGACGCCATTCAGCGTCTGTCGAGGCTGGATCGGGTATACGCCTATCATTTCCACGGACGCAGATACGACGTGGGAGAGAAGCTCGGTTTCATCCTGACGACTCTGGACTTCGCCCTGCGCAACGACGAATTGAAGTATCCGGTTCTGAAGGAAATGGAAAAGCTGCTGCAGGCGGCTCAATCCTATCGAATATAATATGGGTCTCCGAGGATGAAAAGATTATGCCAAATACAAAAGAAGCCAATATAGAAATCGCTTCGACTTCCTACGCGCCATACGCTCCCTATACGCTCAGTCAGACGCGTACCGGCCGTTCCGCGTACGACCGGGTCAAACGGATCGTCGATCTCGTCCTGACCTCGGCCGCGCTTCCTTTTCTCGCGCCGTTTATGCTGCTGATCGCGCTCGCGGTCAAGCTGGAGAAGCCGTCCGGCCCGGTGCTGTACGCGCAGACTCGTCTCGGCAAGGACGGCAAGCCGTTCCGGATTTACAAATTCCGGTCCATGATCGGCGACGCGGAGAAGCAGCTGGACCGAATCCGGCATCTGAACGAAGTGGAAGGCGCCATGTTCAAGATCAAGAACGATCCGCGAATTACGAGGACCGGCCGCTTCTTGCGCAAGACGAGCCTGGACGAGCTGCCCCAACTGTTCAACGTGCTGAGGGGAGACATGAGCCTGGTCGGACCGCGTCCGCCATTGCCGGAGGAAGTCGAGCGGTATACCGGATACGACCTTCTTCGTCTGCAGGTCAAGCCGGGATGTACCGGATTGTGGCAGGTAAGCGGGAGAAACCGTCTTCATTTCGCGGAGATGGTGGAGATGGATCTGGATTATATCGAACGCCGTTCGGTCTGGCTGGACTTCAAGCTGATCATGAGAACGGTGGTCGTCATGTTGAGGGCTAAAGACGCTTATTGAGGAGGTTGCGGGATGGAGCGAGACGCCAAAATATTCGTGGCGGGACATCGGGGACTGGTCGGTTCCGCCATCGAGCGGAACCTGATCTCCAGAGGCTTCCGCCGCATCGTGACGCGGACGCGAAGCCAGCTCGACTTAAGAGACGGGCAGGCGGTAGCGGAGTTTTTCCGGCAAGAGCGGTTCGATTACGTCTTTCTGGCGGCGGCCAAGGTCGGAGGAATTCTGGCGAATCGGGACAAACCGGGAGAATTTATCCGCGATAACCTCTATATCCAGACGAACGTCATCGATGCGGCTTACCGGACTTACGTGAAGAAGCTGCTGTTTCTCGGAAGCAGCTGCATCTACCCGAAGCTGGCTCCGCAGCCGCTGAGGGAGGAGTATTTGCTGACGGGCGAATTGGAGCCGACGAACGAGGCTTACGCGATCGCCAAAATCGCCGGAATCAAAATGTGCCAGGCGTACAATCGCCAATACGGCACGAGCTTCCTCTCGGCGATGCCGACGAATTTGTACGGTCCGGGCGACAACTTCGATCCTCAGACCTCGCATGTGCTGCCCGGTCTGATCCGCAAGATGCACGAAGCCAAGGAAAACGAGGCACCGTTCGTCGAGGTTTGGGGTTCCGGCCGGCCCAGGCGCGAATTTCTGCATGCCGACGATCTGGCGGACGCATGCGTGCATCTGATGGAGACGTACCGGGAGGACGACATCGTCAACATCGGTACGGGCGAGGATTTGACGATAAGGGAGCTGGCGGAGCTCGTGAAATCCGCGGTCGGGTATTCGGGCGAGCTGCGCTTTAACCCCGACATGCCCGACGGGACGCCGCGCAAGCTGCTGGATTGCTCCAAGATGGAGCGGCTGGGGTGGCAGGCGAAAATATCGCTGCAGGACGGCCTTGCGAGCACCTATCGGTGGTTTCTGGAAAATATCGCCGCCAAAACGGAAGAAAGAAGGATTCTATCGTGAAGAGAGCGCTTATAACGGGCATTACCGGCCAAGACGGATCATATTTGGCGGAGCTGCTGCTAGAGAAGGGATATCGGGTATACGGCCTTCGAAGAAGAACGAGCACGCCCAATCAAGAGAATATCGAGCATATGCTCGGCGATATCGAACTGCTCGAAGGGGACCTGACGGACTTGAGCTCGCTCATCCGGGCCGTCCGCGTCTCCGACCCGGACGAAGTCTATAATTTGGCCGCCCAGTCCTATGTCGGCACCTCGTGGCCTCAGCCGCTGCTGACGAGCGACCTCACGGCGCTCGGCGCGACCAACCTCCTCGAGGCGGTACGGCTCGCGAAGCCGGAAGCCCGTTACTATCAAGCGTCGAGCAGCGAAATGTTCGGCAAGGTCGCGGAATGCCCGCAGCGGGAAACGACCCCCTTCTATCCGAGAAGTCCATACGGCGTCTCGAAGGTGTACGCGCATTGGATGACGGTGAATTATCGCGAAAGCTACGATATGTTCGCTTGTTCGGGCATTCTGTTCAATCACGAATCGCCGCGCCGCGGAATCGAATTCGTCACCCGGAAGGTGACCGACGGAGTGGCCCGAATCGCCAGCGGCCTGCAATCCGAGTTAAAGATGGGCAATCTGGACGCGCTGAGAGACTGGGGTTATGCCGGAGATTACGTCGAGGCGATGTGGATGATGCTGCAGCAGGATAAACCCGAGGATTACGTCATCGCCACGGGCGAGACGCATTCCGTTCGCGAGCTGCTGGAAATCGCTTTCTCGTACGTAGGGCTCGATTACCGCGACTTCGTCGTGCAGGACAAGTCGCTATGCAGGCCGGCAGAGGTGGACATTTTGCTGGGGGATTGCGCCAAGGCCAGAACGGAGCTGGGCTGGAGACCGAAAGTCGATTTCGAGAGCCTGATCGCCATGATGGTCGAAGCCGACCTGGAAAGAGTTCAATTCATTCAATCGAAGGGATATCGGCGCTATGAGAATCGCGTTTATGATTACTTCCCTGCAGTACGGGGGGGCTGAGAAAATCGTTCTCGACCTGATCGGGCGATTCCGCGGCTTGTCCATCGAATGCTGGCTGATCGCGATCTACGAATCCAGAGACCGGGACAAGCGCGATCGGCTCGCGGAGGCGCTTGAGCTTCAAGGGATCCGGCTAGTCGAGCTGAACAAGCGGCCCGGGGAAGGGACTTTCCGATCGATGACCCGGCTGAAGCGGGTTCTGCGGGATATCGCTCCCGACATTGTCAATGCCCACGGACCGGTACCGAACATGTACGCCGGAATCGCCAATCTCTGGGGACGCAAAGTCCCGACGATGACTACGGTACATAACGGGACGGACGATTGGCCCGACTGGAAGAGCAAAATACTGGAGAGATTGAGCTTGCTCGGAGTGACCAGGGTCGTCTGCGTCGCCCAGCACGTCGCGGAATCGTACCGTTCGAGATACCCGCGATCGGCTTCCAAGACCGCGATCATCGAGAACGGCATCGATCCGAAGCGATATGCGCCGCCGTCTCCCGCGGAGAGAGCGAGATGGCGGGAAGCGCTGGGTTGTCCCGCCGACACCGCTCTGCTCATTCACGTCGGAAGAATGGTGCCGCTCAAAAACCAGCACTTCCTCGTGGAAGTGGCGGAACGCTTAAGAAGCCGGGGCGCGAGGTTCATGCTGCTGCTGGTAGGCAACTTCGAGGATGTCCGCTACGTCCGGGAAGTCCGCCGATTAACGGAGGAGCACGGCCTGACCGAAGAGGTCCGGCTGCTCGGCCCTCGCGAAAACGTCGGAGACTTGCTGGGCGCCTCGGACGTCTTTTTATTTCCGTCGGAAGTCGAGGCGTTCGGTCTGGCGCTGCTCGAAGCGATGTGCTGCGGACTTCCCGCGGTCTGCTCCGACATCCCGTCCAATCGCAAGCTCTCCGAGGCCGGCGCTCGCAACCGGATCCTCGACAGGAACGCCGAGCTGTGGGCGGAGCAGATCGTGAAGCTGATCGAAGCCCGTCCCGATCGAAAGCGACAGGAACCGAACCCGTACTGGACGCTGGAGAGAATGGCTGGCGATTATCTCAAGCTGTACGGGCAATCCGGGAGACGGCTTCCGGGTTTGGGAGGAGGGACGGGATGAACGTACTGTATTTGACGAATATCCCGTCTCCTTACCGGATCGATTTCTTTAACGAGCTCGCCCGAAGCTGCAAGTTAACCGTCTGGTTCCAAGCCCCCACCGAAGCGAATCGGCAATGGGAGGTCCGGCTGGACCGGGCGAACTTCGCTTACAAATTCCTGCCGGGAATGACGTTCGGCCTGGACAAGCACTTCAACTGGACGGTGCGCAAGGAGCTTCGCGAATCGAAATTCGACGTCTACGTTCTGGGGTGCTACAGCTCTCCTACGGAGATGACCGTCATTCGATGGTTGAAGGCCAGAAATCTGCCGTTTCTGCTGAATACGGACGGGGGCTTCCCCGGCCGCGACAACCGAATCAAGCGGTGGCTGAAACGCAGCTTCATCTCGTCGGCGGACGGCTGGTTATCCTCGGGAACGAACGGAACCGCGTACTTGCTTCATTACGGGGCGAAGAGAGGCCGGATCTGGGAATACCCCTTCTCCTCTACCGCGTTTACGGATGAGCAACTGCGTCCTTATTCGCGGGAGGAGAAAGAGCAGTTCAAGCGGCGTCACGGACTGAAGGAGCGCGTGCTCCTGTCCGTCGGGCAGTTCATCGAACGCAAGGGCTTCGAAGAGTTATTGACGGCGTACAGCTCCCTCGATAACGGCAAAACCTCGCTCGTACTGATCGGAGGAGGGCCGCTGAAGGAGCGTTACGTGCGAATGATTCGCGACAAGAGGTTGAGGAACGTCCACCTCCTCGAGTTTATGGACGCCGAGTCGCTTACGTCGTTCTACCGAAGCGCCGACGTCTTCGTCATGCCCACCCGCTACGACATATGGGGACTCGTCCTGAACGAAGCGCTTGCCTTCGGACTTCCGATCGTGACTACCCGCGGCGCGGGGGCGGCTTACAGCCTCGTCGAGCATGGAGTTAACGGCTTCGTGACGGCGGTCGGAGATGTGGCCGGCATCGCGCGCGGCTGCAGAGCGCTGCTGCGGGACGAAAGCCTTCGCGAGCGGTTCGGCCAAGCTGCTTTGAACAAAGCGGAAGGTTATACCGTCGCTCGCATGGCCGAGCGGCATCTGGAAATCTTCGTAACGATGCTGGAGCAACGCCAACACTACGGACCCAAGGTGATGTCATGATTCCGATCTTATATATTCAACCCTATGCGAGCCAGGTCGGCGGAGTGGATACCGTGCTGCTTGAGCTGATCGCCGGTCTGGACAAGTCCCGCTTTCGTCCACTCGTCGTGCTGCCCGGACCGAGTCCGTACGTGGACAAATATAAGGAAATCGGGGCGGAGGTGAGATTCGCTCCCGTCGCGGTGTTCGGCAAGCCGCGGGGCTGGTCGTACTATTTCGTCAACCTGGCCAAGCTGATCGCCAGCATGCGCGCGCTTCGCGCCATCGTCCGGAAGGAAAAGATCGCGCTGATTCACTCCCATAAGATGGAGGCGATGGGCGGCAATCTGCTCGGCAAATGGATGGGCATCCCGACCGTTCAGACGGTGCACGAGCTGCCGCGGCGGCCGTTGCTCGCCTATAAATTCATGGCTTGGCTGAACCATCTATGCAACGATCTGGTCATCGTGCTATGCGACCAGAGCGCTTCCATGTTCGAATGGCGCAGCCGGAAATCCGCCAAAATCCGTAAAATCTACAACGGAATCCGGCTGAAGGAGCCCGTGGGAGCCGACGCCGCTGCCGACTCCGTCTCATACCCTATCCGCAAGGCGTTGGGCATCTCGACGGAAGAAAAGCTGGTCGTGACCGTCGCCAGGCTGGCGCCGATGAAGGGCATCGAATATTTGATCGATGCCGCCGGGCTGCTGCTCGCCGAACGCAAGGACGTCAAATTCGCCATCGTCGGGGACGTAGCGTTCGAGGAGGATCGCCCATACAAGGAACGACTGCTGAACAGGGCCGCCGCGCAAGGGCTGTCCGGCGCCGTTCATTTTCTGGGCCTAAGAAGGGACGTCGACCCCATTCTCGCCGAAGCGGACGCGTTTGCGTTGCCTTCCGTCTACGATATTTTCCCGACCGTCATTCTGGAAGCGATGAACGCCGGCCTTCCGGTCGTCGCGACCGACGTAGGCGGCGTTCCGGAGATGGTGCGAGAAGATTACGGCATTCTCGTTCCTCCGGCAGACCCGGTTAAGCTGAAAGAGGCTTTGAACGAGCTGCTCGAACTCGACTGCAAGGCGATGGGCAAGGTTGCCCAGCAGACGCTGAGGGCGGAATTCACCAGGGAAATCTACGTCGACAAGACGGTGCGGCTATACGAGGAATTGTTGCGTCCGAGTCCGATAGGAGGTAGCGCGTGAAGAAGCTCGTATTCGTCATTAATTATTTCCATCCGGATGTCGCTTCGACGGGCCAACTGATGACGGAGCTGTGCCGGGAGCTGCAGCGAGACTACCGCATTACGGTGATCGCGGCCGATTCGGGAGGCGAGCGGGGAGCCGCCGCGCCTCGGTTCCGGGAGGAACGGCTGGAGCAGATCCGGATCGTGCGGCTCAGGCTGGCGGAACCGAATAAACAAAGCAAGTGGAGCCGGCTTCGCTACGTTGCCGGCTATTTCATGCTCGCGCTCGCGGCGCTGCTGAGAGAACGGGACGTCGACCTGATCTATACGATCTCGACGCCGCCCGTGCTCGGGGGCTTGATCGGCGCGATCGGAAAGCGCATGAAAGGCTGCGCCCATCTGTACAACATCCAGGATTTTAACCCGGAGCAGGCCGAGGCGATCGGTTATGCCCGCAGCAAGCGGCTGTACGGAATCGCCCGCCGAATCGACAATTTGACC
Organism: Bacillota bacterium; assembly: GCA_023418755.1. Classification (GTDB taxonomy): domain Bacteria; phylum Bacillota; class Bacilli; order Paenibacillales; family Paenibacillaceae; genus Cohnella. The sequence continues at coordinate 18,285 of JAEZZE010000131.1, forward strand.
TGCCGCGGCGCGGATCACGTCGTGCTGGTCGGCAGAGACATGCGGGATACGCTGATCCGCCGGCTGAAGGGCAGCCGGGTGCCCGAGCATACGGTCATTCCCAATTGGACCGACGAGCGGGACATCGTGCCTCTCGGCCGCGAGCATCCCGAGGTGGAACGTTTTCGCGAGAGCCACGGAATGAACGGGAAATTCGTCGTGATGTACTCCGGCAATATCGGACTCTATTACGACTTGGAAAATTTGCTTGGAGCGGTCGAGCCTTTCCGCGAACGAACGGACCTGCTGTTCGTCTTCATCGGAGACGGGGCGGTGAAGCCGGCATTGGAACGCATCGCGAAGGAACGCGGACTGGACAACGTGCGGTTTCTTCCTTTCCAGCCGAAGGCCGCTCTTAAGATTACGCTCGGCTCGGCCGACGTCCATCTGGTCGTCAGCCGGAAAGGGATCAAGGGCGTATCGGTTCCGAGTAAAATCTACGGCGTGCTGGCCGCGGGCAAGCCGGTGCTGGGCGTGCTGGAGAGCGGAAGCGAAGCCGAAAGAATCGTCTCCGAGAGCCGCTGCGGATTCATCGTCGAGCCCGGCAGCTATTCCGATTTCGCGCAGACGCTGGAGAGAATGGCGGATTTGCCTGCCGTCCGGCTGGAACGAATGGGGAGAAACGGAAGGGAGCATTTGGAGAGGTTCTTGAAAAAAAGCGATTCCATCGCAAGCTACGGCCGCCTTCTGGACGGCATGCTAAACCAAAAAAGGAGTTTTCAGGATGAAGGTTTCGGTCATCGTCGCGACCAAGGACAGAGCGGAGGAATTGATCCGATTCCTGGAATCGCTGCGGAATCAAGAGTTCCCCCCGGATGAATTGATCGTCGTTGACGGCTCCGAAACGCCGGACGATCCGCGTCTGAGGCCCGTTCTGGATTCTTTGCCCTGGCGCGTCGTCTACGTTCGCACCGAACGCCAGGGCATTACGGTTCAGCGGAACATCGGATTGGGCGCCCTGCGTCCTTCCGCGGAGCTGATCGGCTTTTTCGATGACGACGTCGTGCTGGAAGCGGGTTATCTTCGCATGATCGTCGAGGCCTTCGATCGGGATAAGGGCAAGAGCATCGGAGGCATGAACGGCTTTCCGCTGGTCGACGGGAACCGAAGGAACTCGCGCAACCCGGCATACGAGCTGATCGACGTCCCCGACTTATACGGCTGCAATATGGTCTATCGGGCGGAGGCGGTCGGCAATCTGCGCTTCGACGAGAATCTGGCTCTGTACGGCTGGATGGAGGACTGGGATTTCTCCAAGCGGGTGGCACGCGACCGGCGTCTAAAGTGCTGCAATCAAGCGTATTTCTATCATTTGCAAAGCCCGAAAGCCAGAGTGAACGGCCGGAAGTTCGGCTATATGCAGATTGCCAACCGCAACTATTTATATAAGAAGCATCGCGTCTTCGACAGAAGAGAGTACGTGTTCTACGCGAGCGTTCTTCTGAAGAACCTGGCCCGGTCTTATCGGAAAACCTATCGGGAGCGCTGTCTGGGCAATCTCAGGGCGCTGCGCGAAATTATTCACGAAGGGGGATGAATCCGCTTGAAAATCGTACTGCTGTCGGGCGGATCGGGAAGACGGCTGTGGCCGTTGTCCAACGCCGCGCGGTCCAAACAATTTCTGAGAATTTTGCGCAATCCGGACGGGGATATGGAATCGATGGTTCAACGGGTATGGAGACAGCTCGGCGCGGCGGGGCTGGCGGACATATGCACGATCGTGACGGGGCCGCTGCAAGCCGACGCGCTCCGCAGGCAGCTCGGGGACGAGGTGCCGCTGCTGGTCGAGCCGGAGAGCCGGGATACGTATCCGGCGATCGCGCTCGCGGCCGCCTATCTTCATAGCGTTCGCCGGATCGCCGCGGACGAAGCCGTCGTCGTCCTGCCGGTGGATCCTTACGTGGACGACCTGTTTTTCGAGAGGCTGAAAGAGCTCGAGACGATGCTGGGACAAACCTCGGCCGATCTCGGTCTGGTCGGCGTTACCCCCACCTATCCTTCCACGAAATACGGCTATATCGTCCCCCAAGCTTCCGGCGGCTCGCAAGCTTACGACCGGGTGGCGAGCTTTCACGAGAAGCCCGCGGAAGCCGTTGCGGACCGGTTGATCGAGGAGCGCAGGGCGCTGTGGAATTGCGGCGTGTTTGCCTTCAGGCTAGGGTACATGGTGGAGCGAATCCGCCATGCCGGGATGCCGGTTCAGTACGCGAAGCTGGTCAAGGAATATCGCAATCTGCCCAAAACCAGCTTCGACTTCGAAGTCGCGGAGACTTGCGGGAACATCGCCATGATGGTTTACGACGGCTACTGGAAGGATCTCGGGACGTGGAACACGCTGACCGAGGAGATGGGCGTTTCCCAGATCGGCAAAGGCACGGTCAGCCCGGACAGCCGGAACACGCACCTCATTAACGAGCTTCACATTCCGGTAACGGTGCTCGGATTATCCAACATCGTCGTGGCGGTCAGTCCGGACGGCATTCTCGTCACGGACAAGGAAGCCAGCCCGCGGCTGAAGGAGGTGCTGGATGCCGGTCAAACTCCGATGTACGTCGAGTACGATTGGGGAACGAGCCGGGTGCTGGACTACGAGCGGATCAACGAAAATAACGAGATCATCACGAAGCGGCTAACGATCGCAACGGGCATGCGCACGGATACGGAATGCGCCTCCAAGCGCGAGAAGGTGTGGACGATCGTATCCGGCGGCGGAGAGGTGCTGCTGGACGGCTCGCCTCAAGCCGTCGGCCGCGGCTGCGTCATTCGCATTCCGGCCCGGCAGAAACACAGCTTCAAGGCTTTCGAAGATTCGGAGCTGATCGAGATCCAGACGGGCAGTCCTCTGAGAGAAGAAGACGTGCAACGATGGTCTTATACTTTGGGAAGCGCGGTGATCTAGATTGGCGGAAACGAGCTTGCGCAGCAACATCGTTCGCGGCACGTCCTACCTCGCCGCGCGAAGCGCGATCGGCTTCGCCGTCGGGTTGGGCGGCATGCTGCTGCTGACAAGGCTGATCGGAGCGGAGAATTACGGCTTGTACGTGACGATCAGCACCGTGATCAGCTATATGTCGGATATCGCGCTCATGGGCGTGTCGAACTATATTATCCGCAAGGAAGAGGTCGTCGGTCGCAGCCTATACGATCTCGCTTTTACGTTCTCTTTCCTGGCTTCGATCGCGGCGATCGGAGTGGGCGTCGCTCTCTCCTTCTTTCTCAGCGGCTGGCTGAACAGTCCGGAAATCCAGCTGCCTTTTCTGGTTACGCTCGTTGCGCTGCCGATCTCGGCTCTGCTGCTGCCTTCCCAGACCAAGCTGGAAAAGGAATTGAACTATAAGCGAATCGCTTTTCTGGAAATGCACACGCAAATCGTCTATTACGGGGTCGCATTGGCGCTGGCCTACGCGGGATTCGGAATCTGGGCGCCGGTCGTGGGGAACATCGTTCAGGGAGCGGCCGCCGTTGCGATCGGATGCAGATACGCGAAGTACTTTCCTTCCCTATATTGGTCGTGGCAGCCGTTGAAGGAGATGCTTCAATACGGGATCGCCAATTCGTTCTCCAAGCGCGTTTGGGGACTGCGGGCGCTGATCAGCCCGTTGATCGTCGGTCGCTTCGCCGGACCGGAAGGGGTCGCGGTCGTCTCGATCGCGATGCGACTGATCCAGGCGCTTAGCGTCGTGAACGGAACGATTATGCGCGTCAGCTTTTCCGTCCTTGCGAAGCTCCAGCAAGACAAACGCCGGATGGAGCTGGCGCTTAACGAAGCGATGACGATGCAGATTTTCTCGATAGCGCCGTTTCTGATCGGATTCGCGGCGCTGGCGCATTGGGTCGTTCCGCTGCTGTTCGACGACGCCTGGGACGCGATTCTCGTCATTTATCCTTTTCTGGCCTTCAAGTATATGATCTACGGCATATTCAACCTGCAGATGAACGTACTTTACGTGTACGGGAAAAATTGGGAAGTAACGAGATTCAACCTGCTGCACGTCGGAATACTCGCGCTCTTAACCTTCTTGCTCGTGCCGCATTTCGGTCTCAACGGCTACGCTTGGGCCGAGGTGGCGGCGATTGCGACCTACTACGCGATTCATCGCAACGTCAGCGAGAGCCTGAGCGTCGACTACCGGGAGCCTTTCTTCTATACCCTGCTTTGCGTGCCGGCCATGTTCGCTCCCCTGCTGCCGTTTCCGTGGGCGCTGCTGCTGCTCTTGCCGCTGCTGCTGTTCCTCGTCATGAGCAAGCCCAGAAACCAAATCCTCGGCTACTCCCGGCAATTGCTGAAAAAAGAGAAACCGTTGGAAGCCGTCTAAATTCGCGCTGTTGGAGGATAAACCTATGAAACGAATATCGATCGTCGGGTCTCCGGGATCGGGCAAGTCGACTTTGGCTGGCGAGTTGGGCCGCCTTCTGGGCATTCCCTGCTACCATATGGATCATGTAGCCAATATGCCGGACGGGAAGCCGCGAAGGAAGGAGGAGGCCGAGGCGTTGATCCGGGCCATCGTAGCCGAGGAGCGCTGGGTCATCGAAGGCCATCATTACGAGGATGAGGATCCGCGCCTGACGGAAGCCGACACGATCGTTTTTTTGAATTTGCCCAGATCTTTGTGTCTCTGGAGATACGCCAGGAGAACGGTTAAATATTACGGAAGAAGCTCGCCCGGCAATTACATAGCCGAGAAGCTGAACAGGGATCTGCTCAGGGGAGCGAAATTCGTGTTTCTGTTCCCTGCGGCCACGATGCCGAAAATCATGAGGCAGATCCGCGCTTTCGAGGCGGATAAATCGATCTTCGTGCTGCGCAGTCCGTCTGAGGTCGAGCGATTCAAGGACCGGCTGATAGCGCCGGCTCCGCCGCAAGAGATTCCCGTTACCGGCTGAAGGGGGTTAAGCAATGCGCACGGAAGTCATCACTCGGCCAGCGGAGTTCCTGCTGCTGGAGGACAAGTGGAAGCAATTGCATGAAGAATCGGAAGACGCGGAGCTTCACGACGGTTGGGAATGGACGCTTTCCTGTCTGGAGACGCTGCGCGGCCCCGAACCCGAGCTGTTCGTCATAGCGGTATACGACGGAGAGCGGTGCGTAGGCATCGCTCCCTTGTGCATCGAGCCGAGAAGAGTAGGTCTGATTAAAGTCCGCTCGCTCCGGCCGATCAATCACGGCACGACGCCTTGCAACCATTTTCTGCTGCATCGTGAGTATCATATCCGGGGTCTCCTCCAACTGATCGGGGACGCGCTGTTCGAACGCCGCGGCTGTTGGGATTTCGCGGAGCTGACCAGCTTCAGCTCCAAGCATTCGCTGACGTTTCTGCTGCGTCAAGCGCTGGAGGAGAGGTTCTCCGTATTCGCGGCGGAGGCGGCCATGACGACCTACGTCAAGCTGCCCGGCATGCTCAAAAGGAACAAAAAAGCGATGCACAACATCGAGCGAAGAGAGCGCGGGCTCCGCAAAAAGCATCGGGTCGAAATATGGATCGATAAGCCGTATACCCCTGAGATATGGCGGAAACTGGTCGAATGGAATAAAGCGAGATGGAAAGACAGCAGGTTTCACGATCCGCAATACGAGCGGTTTTTCGATAAGCTGCTGGACCGGACGCACCTCGCCGGCCAACTCAGTTTCTCTTGCGTCGAGATCGACGGGGAGGCGGAGTGCATCTCTTTGGATTTCAAATTCGGCGATAAAATATACGGGGAAATGATGAACTCCAGGCCGGGCGGCAAGAGCAGCACGGGGATGATTCTGACCCATAGAATGCTTGATCATTTCGCGCTTCGGGGAGTCGCGGAATACGACTTTCAGGAAGGCGATCAGGAGCATAAGTTTTATTGGACCGACTCGGTGAGGAAGAACTATCACTTCTATGTGTGCGGCAAGAACGGAAAAAGCGCCTATCTGGCGTTCTGCACGTGGCTGAAGGTGGCCGCGAGGCAGAACAAGAAGCTGAACGATCTAAAGAGGAAGGCGGTCGCGCTGCGATCCGGCCTCTATCCTTCCCGAAAGGAATCGAGAGGTAGTCATGCTGAAAATAGCGGTTTTGCGTGATTCTGCCCTTTGGGATCAAGGGCAAATCGGATGTCTTCAAGCTCTTGTCGCCTCGCCACATGCATGCGTTTGTTGCATCGTCGAAGTCCGGGCGGCGGCTGCCCCGGCAACTTCTCCCGGGTGGTTCAGGCGCGCGGCGCGTCGAGTCGGCAAGCACGCCAGGGCAGTGCCCGGCACGGAAGGTCTTCCGGCGCTCCGCCGGATCGGCGAGGAGGAGCTCGAAGCGGCGCTATCCCCCTTCGCTCCGGATGCGATCGTGGATTTGCGCCGCGCCGGGGAGTCGAGAGCGTTGGCCGATCTCGTCCGCTTCGGCTTATGGCGCTTTAATTACGGAGAATCGACGGACGGCGCCGCCGAGTTCGTCTTCCGTCTTCTGCTCGGGGACGATCCGGCGGGGAGCGTATCGCTGGTCCGGGTCGGCCGGACCGCGGAACGGGATCTGCTCTTGAAACGGGGGTACATCTCCTCCTACGGAGCCGGCCTCGGGGAGAAGCTGGACGAGCTTTATCGTTTCTGCCGCTCCTGGCCGGCTTCCGTCTGCAAGGAGCTTTCGCTCTCCGGCAAGCTGCCCTGCGCGGGGGAAGAGAGTCTGACCGAAGCGGAGAACGGCCGCCCCGGCTCAGTGCCGACTGCTCTTCAGGCGCTCCGATTGGCGGTTCTGCTCGGATACCGCAAGCTGGCTCGCCAATTGTCCGCTTGGTTTATCGTCGAGCAGTGGAACGTCGGCCTGATTCGGCAGCCGATCGACGCCATTTTGCGCGAGCGGGGCGAACCGGCGGTCGAATGGCTGCCCGAGGGGCGAGGCTTCGTGGCCGATCCGTTCGCGGTGCTGCTGGAGGAGGGGGTGGGTATCGTGGCCGAGGAATGGGACCACGTGGAGCGGAAGGGGAAGATTTCCTTCCTGAAGCTCGACCGCGGGCTGCGAATCGATTCCGAAGTCCCGTGGCAGCAAGCCGTGCTTGAGCTGCCTGTGCATCTGTCCTATCCCTGCATCGTGCAAGCCGAGGGACGGATCTACTGCATACCGGAGTGCTATCAAGCCGGGGAAGCCGCCATCTATCGTTCCGAGAGGTTTCCGGCCGAATGGAAGAAAGAAAAGGTTCTCGTTCCGGATTTCCAGGCGGTCGACCCGACCGTGTTCCGGCACGACGGCTTATGGTGGCTGTTCTGCACGGATCAGGAAGAGGGCCCGCATTCGCATCTGCATATCTGGTACTCCAATGAGCTGTTGGGCGAATGGCGGCCCCACCCGGCGAATCCGGTCAAGATGGACGTCCGTTCCTCTCGTCCCGCGGGGACGCCGTTCACCGCCGGGGGAGAGCTGTTCCGCCCCGCCCAAGATTGCTCGGGAACCTACGGCGGCGCCGTATGGATCAATCGCGTCGAGCTTCTGACGCCGACGGAGTTTCGCGAAACGCCCGTACGCCGCCTGGCCCCGGACCGTTCCGGGCCCTACCCGGACGGCCTGCATACGCTGTCGTTCGCGGGAGAGGCGACTTTGGTGGACGCTAAGCGGGAGAGGCTGGCTCTTGGCGTATTCGCGCGGAGAGCGGCGATCAAGCTGTTTCGGACGATTCGCAGAACGCACCGGAAAGGAGCGGAGGCCATTGGCGCCAATCCATAACGAGATCGCGATCGCCGTCGCCGCGGACGAAGGCTACGCCCAGCACCTGGCGGCGGCGCTCGTATCCGCCGCCGTTCATCTTCCTCCTCGTTCGCGAGCATGCTTTTACATTGTCGACGGAGGTCTTTCCAAAGTCAGCCGCGAGCTTCTCGAAGCGACCGTGGCCGATCGCCGGGTTCGCATCCGCTGGATTGGAATGGCCCCCGGGCTTCTCGACGGAATAAGGGCGGGCGGACACCTGAGCTCGGCGACGTATTGCAAAATTCTCGTGCCGGAGCTGCTTCGCCGTTACCCGATCGATAGGGTGCTTTACTTGGATTGCGACGTCATCGTTCTAGGCGATCTGACCCCGATCTGGCAGGAGGATCTCCGAGGTTACGCGCTGGCGGCGGTCGAAGATATCGGGGGCCAATGCAGGAAAAAGGAGCTGTCGATTCCGAGCTCCAGCCCGTACTTTAACGCGGGGGTTCTTATGTTCAACCTGAGGAGATGGCGCGAGGAGCAGTTGACGGACCGGGTGCTGGCCTATGCGGCCGAGCATGGAGAACGCCTGCTCTTTCACGATCAGGACGCGCTGAACGCCGTGCTTCACGGGGAATGGCTGGAACTGCCGGTCGAATGGAACGTGCAGAGCAACATGCTGGCGGCGAACCCGCGCATAGTCGGTCCGGGCGGTCCGATCGTCGTTCACTACACGGGGGCGTCGAAGCCGTGGCATTACGACAATGTGCATCCGTATCGAAGCGAGTATTACCGCTATTTGAATTTGACGGCTTGGAGTCGTTATCGGCCCCCCGTGACTTTGAGCGGCATGGCGAAGAAGGCGGTGAAGAGGGCTCTTCCGGGCGCGGCTCTCGACTGGGTACGGAGGGAGAAAGCCAGATGGGCACAGGGAATCAAGTAAACCTTCGGTATATGTACGCGACGCTTCTGTTTCTCGTGTCGGGGGGGCTTCTCCCGCTTCTCTTCCTGCCGATGAACGGATGGGGACGGTTGGATGTCCCGGTCGCCATGAGCTTGGCGGCGATCGTCTATTCGGCGGCCATGCTGAGCTATCCGGTCGCCGCGAACAAAGAGCGTATTCTCGACATGACGTTCTGGCTGTTCGCGTACGTGTTCCTAGGACTCGTCCCGCTCGTTCAGCTGGCCGAGGGCCGCTTCCCGTGGCCCGACGTTTACGGCGAAGGAACGCTCGTAACGGCGCAGTTCATGACGTTGGCCGGCTTGCTCTCCTACCATGCGGGGACCTTGCTCGGCAAGCCGTCCAAATCTTCGCCGCCTTCTACCGGGAGCCTGGCCGTCGATTTCGCGAGGCCAGGCGGAACGCGGCGATTTCTGTTCGTCTCCGGCTTTGCGATCGTGATCTCGACGGCTCTTCTCGTTCAATCCGGCGGCATCGACTCCTTGTTTCTTCCGCGCAACGCGCTGCAAAGCGTCTATGAGACGAAATCGCAAAGCCTCATCGCCGATCAGCTCGTCAAGGTCCCGATCTTCGTGTGCCTGGTCGTCGGTTTGAATTTGTGGAAGCGCCGCGCGTTCCGGAGCGCGCTGCCGAAGCTGTCGACGCTGCTGCTGCTCGTCCTCTGTCTGGTCGTTTCGAATCCGATCTCCAACGCCCGCTACTGGTTCGGGTCGGTGATGCTGACGCTGTGTCTGTTGTTCGTGCCTTGGAAAAGGGTCGGCCGCTTCGGATGGACGGCGGGTTATCTGCTTCTGTTCATCGTCGTCTTCCCTTATACGGATTTGTTCCGCAACAACCTGGACGGCGACATTCAGACGGCCGGAATATCGGACATTTTCGTGCAGAAAGGAGATTACGACGCTTTCCAGATGATGCTGAACGCCGTCGATTACGTCGGGACGAACGGGACGACTCACGGCAAGCAATTGCTCGGAGCTCTTCTGTTCTGGGTGCCGCGTTCGCTGTGGGAAGGGAAGCCGCTCAGCTCCGGGCAATTGCTGGGGGAAGCATCCGGATACTTTTATACGAACCTGTCCTGTCCGCTGTGGGCGGAAGGCTATCTCAACGGCGGTTTCGCCGGCGTCGTCCTGCTGTTTGCCGCCTACGGATTCGCGTCTCGCCGCTTGCAGAGCAAGTACGAAGAGAGCAGGCGCCTGGAGGCGATGTCGGTCTATCGGATCGTCGTGCCGTTTCTGTCGGCTTATCAGGTGTTTCTGCTGAGAGGCGACCTCATGAACGCTCTTGCCTACATGTCCAGCTTCCTCTTGCTCGCCTACCTGTTTACGCGCCGGAGCGGGAGCGAAAGTCCGAGCATGAGCCGGAGTCAAAGCCAAAGTCCAAGCCAAAGTCCAAGCCGGAGGCATAGCCTAAGAGTCAAAGCCTAAGAGTCAAAGCCTAAAACTAAGCCGACACTCTCGGCCGACCGAGCCGGTTCCGAGGCCTTTAGCCGATATACTCGATCAAACATAGCGAGGCGCTGGATACTTGGTCGACCTTATCGTTGCTTTCGAGGACCAAGCGCCGTTTGTTGTCCGTATCGCACGGGAAGAACAGCGGGGAGTCGACGTTAAAGCCGCTCGCAAGAGCCGTCTTGTTGTCGCCGGACACTTTGGCCAACACGGTCGGATTGGCGTCGCTCGTTCGCACGGTGAACGACCAGGCTTTGTTCTGCGAAGAGACGGCTTTGGCGGGCCAGTAGAGACGGATACCGGTGACGATCACGCCCGGCGGCAAAGTGAATTCGACTTTGGGCGCGCGGTTGTAAGGCAGGTTTCCGTCCGCGTTTTTGACCGACAGAACTTTCCGCGACGTCGGTCCGAGCACGGCCGTCGAGAATCCGTAATCGCAATCCCAGAG
>JAEZZE010000069.1 GCA_023418755.1 Bacillota bacterium
TGACCGTCTGGTCCGTATCTTTGCGAATCGCGAATTCCTTGTCGATCAGCCCCGCCGCGTACATGTCGCGAAGCTTGCCCAGCGCTTCCTTCGTTTCCGGCAAAATCGAGCCGTAAGCGAGGTTGCCGTCCTTATCCTTCACCCAGTTGCCGGGGAATGCGCTATACGCGGCGTAAAATCCTTTCAGATCGTGCCTTCCGGACTTCATCGGCACGGTCAGCGTATTGTTGGGCCCCGTCAGCCCGATCGTACCTTCCCCGCCCATCTTGTTGTCGACGAAAGCTTTGGCGATCCGTTCCACGTCCGCGATCGTTTTCGGCCCTTCCAGCCCGAGCTTGTCGAGCCAGTCCTGGCGCACGAACAGCATGCTCGCGGCGTCGGCTTGCACGGAAATGTTAGGAATCGCCATCAGCCGCCCTTGAATCGTCGCCGCTTCCAGCGCCCGGCCTTCCGTCGAGGCGAGAATCTCTTGGGTCAGCGGAGCCGCGTACCGTTCGAACACCTCCGTCAAATCCTCGATCTGCCCGGCCTTGGCGAGCGTCCGGAACGTTTGCTCGTCGACGACGAAAACATCCGGAATGTCGCCGCTGCCGATCGCCAGCATCGATTTTTGGTCGAAGTCGCTGCCCGACGCGTACCACAGCACCTTGGCGGTGATGTTCGCCTTCTCTTGCAAGTACCTCGTGTACTGGTTGTCCTCTACCGTATCGCCCGCGGGCAATTTCGAGTTGGCTCCCACATGCTTGAACGTAGTGAATTCGGCGGGCTCGTCGAGCCGGTACGGATCGATCTCCTTGGCCGGGCCGGACGGAGATGCCGGGGCGCCGGCCCCGCTCGTCTCGCTCGTCTCGCTCGTCTCGCTCGTCCCGCTTGCCCCTCCCGCGTCCGAAGCGTTGTTCGTTTTGCCGCCCGAGCACGCCGTGATCGTCAGCGCCAGCACCAGCGACAAACCGACGATCCATGCGCTTTTGGATTTTGCCATTGCAAAGCCTCCTTAGGATGAAGTCGCTTTCCTACGTCCTATCATATATGGAAGCGCTTCATCATATCGTCATGACGCATCCTGACTCCGGTCGCAAAACGTCCTGCACTTCGGCGCAAGGCTGAGACGCACAAGACGAAACTGCACCTTGGCTCGGATCAATTGTGACTTTTCAGATGTTTTCTCCGGTAATCGCGCGGCAGCTCGCCCGTCGACTCGCGGAACACCTTGCTGAAATAGCGTTCGTTCGGATATCCCGACTCCGACGCGATCCAACTGACCGGCTTGCTCGTATGGCGGAGCAGCTGCCCGGCCCGGTCGATCCGGCAGTCCCTGACGTACTCCTGGAACGTATGGCCGGTAATGTCGCGAAAACATTTGCTGTAATAGCTCCGGCTCATATTCACTTTCCGCGCGATGTCGGGAAGCTGGATATCCTCGCCGAGATGCTGCTTGACGTAATCGGCCGCCTTGAAAATGCTGGCGACGATCGCCGGCGAATACGTCTCCCGGTTCGCCTGGGCCATTGCGCTCGAGCGGATGTCCCGCAGCCGCTTCACCCATGCCCGCCACGTCTGCGGCCGGCTGGCTTCGTCGAACCGCAGCAGTTGCGGATCGCACGCCTTGACCCATTCCTCCATCGCCACGTACATCATCTGCTCCAACTGCGCCGCCGGAAGCTTCAGCGCGGCGGTCCGCGCGACGAGCTGCTCGAACGCGTCCGAATCCGTCAGCCAGATCAAGCCGGACCAGCCCAGCCCGAGATGCACGATCTCCTCTCGCGACGCCGCCCGCTCTTCCGTCAGGAGCGCTACCGGCCATTCGTACTGCCGAACGCCTTCCTCCGCGCCGTAAAACAGCTCGTTCTCGCCGCGCAGCTGCAGCTTCTGCAACAGCTCCGGCTTTGCCATTCCCTTAACGCCGCGCCACTTGACGACGATGCCGTCCAGCGGGTGGCATTTGCCGCGAAATGCGACGGCGTCCGGAGCATCCGGGCCGCCGGTTGCGCGGTCTGTGTCTTCTGTGCCTTCTGTGCCTTCTGTGCCTTCCGTGCCATTCGCGCCGTTTACGCCGTCCTCCGCCGCCGCTTCGGCCGTCTCGGAGACATTCCATCGCCTCTCCTGCCCGCGAACTCGAAAAGAAGCATAGGCCTCGTCCTCTTCGAACCGGCCGTCGGAGTCGCGTTCCGCTCCGTTCCGGGATCCGGCCGGCACCCTGCGAATGCGGTCGGCGATCCGCTCCAGAATCGAAGCCAACCGGTCGTCCTCCAGCTCCACTTTCGTAATATAATCGAGCACCCCCAAGCGAAGCGCGTCCTTGACCAGCTCGAATTCGTGATGAAACGTCAAGACGACCATATGGACATGAGGATACCGCTCCCTCACCCGCTTGATCAGCTCCAGCCCGGACATGCCCGGCATCGCCAGGTCGGTGACGAGCAGGTCGACGCCGGTCGCGGCCAACGTCTCCAGCGCTTCTTCGCCATTGCTCGCCTCGCACGTCACTTCCATGCCGTAACGCTCCCACGGCATCACGCGAATAATTCCCTGACGTACGAGGTAATCGTCATCCACGACCATCACTTTCAGCATGATTATCCTCCTTTTCCCCTACGACGGGCATCAGCAGCGTAATCGTCGTGCCCGTCCGCGGGCCGCTCTGCACGCGCATGTCGGCCTTCCCTCCGAATTGCAGCTCCAGCATCCGGCGCACGTACTGCCAGCCGATCCCCAGCCCCGTCCTGCTCGTCTGCTCGCCGCCGCCGGACAACATCCGCTCCACCTCCGCTTCGGTCATCCCGTAGCCGTTGTCCCGCACCTCGATGCGCACCCGTCCGCCGTCCTCTTCGATGACGGCGACCTCGATGACCCCCTGATCCCCTCCCTTGTTCCGGAGACCGTGCGTAATCGAATTTTCCACGAGCGGCTGCAAAATAAAGCGCGGCACGGGCAGCTCCAGCAGCCTCGGGGCGGCCTGGTAGCGGACCTCGAAGTGGAAATTGTACCGTACTCCTTGCAGCAGGACGTAATGCTTCAGCGCTTCGATTTCGTCCCGAATGCTTGCGGACCGTCCCTTCCCCAGATTGTAATAGAGCAGCTTGTTCAGCGTGGAGACGAGCCGGTCCGTCTCGTGATGCCCGTTCACCCGCGCCAGCCAGCGAATCGTATCGAGCGTGTTGTGGATGAAATGCGGATTGATCTTGTACAGCAGGTTTTCGACTTCGAGCCGCCGCTTGCTTCTCGCGTTGCGGTCGATATCCAGAATCAGCTCGTTGATCCGGTCCCGCATGGAAGCGAACTGCTGGTGGATCTCCGCGAACTCGAGCAGCGGCTCGCGGTCGTACCCTTTCAGTTCGGACAGATGGTTGTTTTTCAGCCGGCGGATGTTGCGCTGCAGATGCAGCAGCGGCTTGTAGACCATTCGCCAGATGGCCAGCGCGAGCAGCGACCCGATGCCGATCGACAGCACCGCGATGACGGCGAACTGCACGATCCAGCGGACGATCTCCTGATTGTAGGAGCGCTTCGGAACGGCCGCCACGACCCGCCACGACTGGTTGCTGATTTCCTCGAACAAATAGTAGCCGCCGCTTTCTCCCCTGGCGCCTGACAACTGCGGCAGCGTTCCCCCGGTCCGGAACTCGTCCTGTTTTTCGCTGTAAGCGATCGTGCCGTTCTGATCTACGAACAGATGGAACGTTTCCCTGTAAATATCGTCCGTGTTCAGAATCCGGTCCGTCAGCTTAAAGTCCGTCTCGATGTACAAATAAACGTCGTCCCGGGCGGGAATGTTCACTTTGCGGATAACGGACAGTACCCGGTTGCCGTCGAGCGGGTTGATCGAAGTATGGGGACCGTAATACGTCATGCTGAGCTGTTCGGCCAGCACGGGCAGCTTGAACAGATCGAAATCGGGAACGAGCTGCGAGTTTTGGAAAATGACTTCCTTGGTGTCGGCCAAATAGTAGAAAATGACGCCCAGGGTCGGATTCGTAAAATGAATAAGGCTCATCTCGTTCATGATTTGCGTTCCCAGCTGTCTTTTCATGGTCAGGTTGTCCGTGCTTAAATACGTATCCAGCTTGCTGCCCGTCTCCCCCTCGAACACGAGCTGCTGGGAGGCCCGGTTCAACTGGCTCAGCGTGTTCTCGAACGACAGGCGCACCAGGTGCAAATTGCTCGCGATCCCTTTGTCCGCCTTATTCTTCAGCATCGCGTACATGGAGGAATACGAGATGCTGCCGATCAGAACGACGGGAAACAGCGAGCTGAGAAGGAGCAGAACGATAAGGCGATGCTTTAAAGTTTTCGGCAACGGCATTCGCTGACCTGCTTTCTGTCGGTAATCGCCGCGTCGGCGTTGGAAGCGCTTGCTTATTTATTGATCATAAAGAATCGCGGCAGGGAGTACAATTATGAATTTTAATTTTCAGGGAGAACCGTCCTCAGCCGTTCCCGGGCGAATCGCATCGCGCGCGGCTCCCCGAACGGGGCGTTTCGCTGCAGGACGGCGGCCGGTCGGCCCGTATAGGGCCGTCGTGCCGCCCGTTGACAGCGGCTTTTCTGACGTGTATGCTTGTAGCAATCGCAATATTCCGGAGAGGAAGCACCTTTCCCGTCGCCATGACTTTGGACGGAGGAGGTGTTTTTTTGTTATGTACGCGAGAGTTATGAGCGCAAGCGTGCTGGGCATCGAGGGACGTTTAATCGAGGTGGAGGTGAACATTAGCTCGGGGCTGCCCCAGGTGAACGTCGTCGGACTGCCCGATTCCGCGGTGCGGGAGTCGATCGACCGGGTGAGGGCCGCCATTCAGAACGGGGGGATGAAATTTCCGCTGGACCGGGTGACGATCAATCTCGCCCCGGCGGATTTGCGCAAGGAAGGCAGCGCGTTCGACCTGGCCATCGCGGTCGGCATTCTGCACGCGAGCGGACAGGTCGATTCGGCGCTGCTGGACGATACGCTGTTCATCGGGGAGCTGTCGCTAAGCGGCGCGGTCCGAAGCGTCCCCGGCGTGCTGCCGATGACCGAGCTGGCCCGGCGCCGCGGCATTCCCCGGATCGTCGTCCCCAGCTCCGCCTTGGCCGAAGCCTCCCTCCTTCCCGGCATCGAAGCGCTCGGCGTCTCTTCCCTCTCGGAATGGATCGGCGGAGAGGCCGGCGAACGGCCGGACGAACCGTCCGCGGCCCCCGCGGGCTTCGGCCGGAGCCGATTGCGGAGCTTGAGACGGTCCAAGATCT
>JAEZZE010000123.1 GCA_023418755.1 Bacillota bacterium
GGGAACATCCAGCACGGCACCATCATCGGGAAGTTGAACGGCGTAATTCCGCCGACGACGCCGATCGGATACCGATACATGCCGGATTCCAAGCCGCCGGCGATATCCGGCAGCTGCCTGCCCATCATCAGGGAAGGCGCGCCGGCGGCGAACTCCACGCACTCGATGCCGCGAAGCACTTCGCCGTGCGCCTCCTCGTAGCTCTTACCGTTCTCCGTGGTGATCAACCTGGCCAGCTCGTCCCAATGCTCGACGAGCAGCTGTTGGTAGCGGAACAACAGGCGCGCCCGTTTCGGAACCGGCGTCCGGCTCCAGGACGGATAGGCGGCCGCGGCCGCTTCCACCGCCCGGTCCACGTCCGCTTGCTCCGACAGCGGAACGTAAGCGAGCACTTCGCCCGTCGCGGGCTGATAGACCGCCTCCGTTCTCGCGGACGAGGCTTCCGTCCAGCGCCCTCCGATGAAATTGCGCAGCGTCGCGCTTCTCTCCGTATCTATGCTCATTTCTCTCCCCCTCGATCGAATCCGTTAAGGATGAATGATGACTTTAATCGCGTCGGACTTTTTGTCGAGCAGCGCTTCGAAGCCGCGCTCGATGTCCTCGAGCGGGTATTCGTGCGTAATGAGCGGCTTCACGTCGATGCGGCCGTCGGCGATCATATCGAGCACGACCGGCCCCTCGAAGGAGAAGCCCGTGCAGCCGACGATCGTCACCTCGTTGAACAGCAACGGCTGAATCGGCAGCGTCACTTCGTTGGCCGCGAAGCCGAGCGCCATGACGGTGCCCTGCATCTTCGCCGCCCGGACCGCCGTCTCGTACGTGGCGGGCAGGCCGACCATCTCCAGCACAACGTCGGCTCCGTAGCCGTCCGTCTCTTCCTTGACCGCGGCTAGCACGTCCTCGGTAAGCGGGTTGACGACCCGATCGGCTCCGAACTTCTTCGCCAGCTCCAGCTTGGCCGGAGACGTATCGACCGCGATGATCTTGCCGGCGCCTCTCAGCTTGGCCAACTGAACCGCCACGAGCCCGATCGCCCCCGTGCCGATCACGAGGAAGCAGTCGCCCAATTGGCTGTTCGAACGATTCATCACATGGACCGCGTTGCCGACGAAGTCGAGCGTCGCCCCTTCGTCGAAGCTCAGCTCGTCCGGAAGCTTGTAGATCTGCCGCGCCGGAACCGCGATATACTCGCGCATCGCCCCGTGCGTCAGCTGCTTGCGCGCCGAGCCTAGCGTCACTCCGTTCTCGCACAGGTTCGGCCAGCCTCTCTCGCAGGCATAGCAATATCCGCAAAAGAGCTGAGGATTAAGCGCCACTCGATCCCCGGCTTTCCACCCGTCTACATCCGCTCCGACGGCGACGATTTCGCCCGCCGCTTCGTGGCCCATAATCAGGCCCGGCGGTCTTCTGCTCCCCCCGTCGGCTTCCATGCCGTGCACGTCCGATCCGCAAATGCCGACCGCGCGAACGCGGATCAGCACTTCTCCGGAGGTCGGACCCGGAGCTTCGCGATCCTCGATGTTAAAACGATAAGGGGCGCTGATGACTGCTGCTTTCATGGCTCTCCGTCTCCTTTTCTGCTCTTCTCTGTATTCAAGAACGGGAAGCCGATTTTACCGTCGCGATAAACGAGGTCAGCTTCTCCAATGCGTTGTCGGAACTTAAGATCGGCTCTCCCTGCACGATGAAGGAAGCCCCGGCGGCCAGCGCCTCCAGCGCGTCCTCGATGCCGAACGTGGATACGCCGACCGGAATGCCGACCGCCGCGGCCAGCTCCTTCACGCCGTCGGCGCACTTGCGCTCCGGGTAGTGCTTCGATTCGTCGATGCCGTAATGCTTCAGCACGTAATCGACGCCCAGCGCTTCCACTTCCTTGGCGCGTTGAACCAGCCGATCCGCCGGAACGGAGAACAAATCCGCGCACACCTGGATGCCGTGCTCTCTTCCGGCTCTGACGGCCTCCTTGACGCTGCCGTCGTTCATCTGCGCCAGCACCGTCGCGACCTTGGCGCCCAGGCGGGCCGCCTCCGCGAAATATTTGTATACGCCGTCCTGGGCTTTAAAGTCCGCGACGACGGGAACGTCGCCGCTGAACTCGACCATCTTGCCGATGACCGGAACGCCTTCGTAGTAGATTAACGGCGTGCCGGCCTCGATCCAATCCGCCCCCGCTTGCAGAGCGATTGCCGTATATTCGCGCGCCTTGTCGACGTTAAGCGTATCGACGGCGACTTGTACCCATGGTTTCCCCATTCCTATCCCTCTCCCGTTCTTTCTATCGTTAAGACTTCTGAATTTTGCGCAAGAAATAGAGGCTGATCACCAAGATAAACAGCAGCATAACGTTGGACAGCGCCGCGGCGTATCCGGTTTTCAGAAACTCGAAGGCCTGGTGGTACACGTAAATGTTGAGCGTCTCCGTCTTGTTGCCGGGACCGCCGCCGGTCATGATGTAGATCGTGTCGAAGCGTTTGATCGCGTCCATCAGCCGGAACAGCAGCGCCATGTAGATGTAAGGCTTGAGCAGCGGCAGCGTGATGTACCGGAACGTCTGGAAGCGGTTCGCGCCGTCCAGCTCCGCCGACTCGTAAGGGTCGGCGGGCAGCGTCTGCAAGCCCGCGAGCAAAATCATCGTCATGAACGGCGTCGACAGCCACACGTCGGACAGAATAATCGACGGCATCGCCCAGTTCGGATCGCCGAGCCAATTCGGCCCCGCAATCCCGATTTTGCCCAGATAGTAATTGATAAGGCCAAGCTCCGGATTGAACAGCATCCGCCAGACGAGACCGACCACGATCGGCGTCGTCATCATCGGCAGCAAATACAGCGCGCGAAGAACTTTGACTCCGCGGAAGGTTCTCGCCAGCAGCAGCGCGACGGCCAAGCCGACGATCAGTTGAATGCCGACGGTGCCGAATACTTGGTACAGCGTGTTCAGAAAGGCGTTCCAGAAGTAGCTGTCCTGCACAATCTCCTTGTAATTGCCGAAACCGACGAACGTCTTGCCCGGCTTGGACATGTTCCAGTCGAACATGCCCGTATAGACGCTGTGAAGCAGCGGGCCCATGCTAAGCACTAGCAGAATGATGAACGCGGGCGCGATTAGCAGAAGCAGAATCAGGTTGTCCCGCGACCCGAGTCCGCCGAGCTTTCTCCTGGCTCCCGGATGCTTCATGGGGTAATTTGCCATTGCGGACTATGCGCCTCCTTTCCGAAGCGAGGAATGACGCCGCCATCCCTCGCTCATTCTCTCTGAGACGGGCGGATTAGCTTCCGCCCATCCGTTTGGCGATCCGGTCGTTCGCTTCCTTCAGGGCGCTCTCGACGCTCGCCTGGTTGGTCGCCGCCTTGGCGATGGCGACGGACAGCGCGTCGCGGATTTCGTTGCCTTCCGGCACGAGCGGCGTGTAACCGAAGTCCGCATGGTTAAGCGCCTGCTTGTTCGCCTCGGCCCATTCCGCATTGAAATTGCTCTTGAACGTCTCGGAATCCAGGACGGAAGTGCGCGTCGCGTCGGAGCGAAGCTTCTGGTCCGCCATCACTTGCATCACTTCCTTGCTCGTCGCCCATTTCATGAATTCCCAGGCGACATCCTTCTTCTCCGTATCCTTCGGCATGAAGATGCCCCATGTCGGCCCGACGGTATACTCGTCGCCGATGCCTTCCAGGACGCTGTATCCGACCTGACCGGCCACCGTCGACTTCTCCGGATTTTCCACTTCGGGCATAAACGTGTTGACGTCGATCATCATCGCGGCTTTGCCCTGCTGGAACGCCAGCAGCGATTCGTTAAAGCCGTAGCTGTGAATGCCTTTCGGAGCGTAGTTGTTCACGAGGTCGATCCACAGATTGGTCGCGTCGATCGCTTCCTGCCGGTCAAGCACCGCGTACGGAGCCGGCGCCTCGGCCAGCCAGTTGCCTCCGAGCATTTTCCAGATCATGATCCAGGAGAAGCTGTTCGCGTTACCTTCCCTCGTCGCGCGGAGCACGATGCCGGATTGGTCCTTGTCGCGGTTCGTCAACTTTTCCGCATACGCTTTCAATTCATCCAAATTTTTCGGCGGAGCGGTCAAGCCGGCCTCTTCGAACATTTTCTTGTTGTAGTACAGGATGTTGGCTTCGCCGTTGCCGGGAAGACCGTAAACGCTGCCGTCCATCGACAGGTTTTTGGCCAGCTTCGGAATGAAATCCCCGTAGTCGAACGAAGCGTCCGTCTTGGCGGGATCGTCGAGAAACGCGTTCAGCGGTTCGATCCAATCGCCGGAAATCATCGAGGGCAAGCTTTTGTTGTTCCCCCACACGACGTCGTATTCGCCTGTTCGGGCCGACAGCGACATCTCCAGCTTCTGGAAATACGATTTTTCCGGAAGCGAATCGAAGTTGACCTTGATGCCGGTCGCCTGCTCGAATTCGGACGCTTTCTTGACCAGCTCGTCCCATGCGGGCGTTTTCAAAATCAGAACGTTGATGCTCTCTCCCTCGTAAGGCTTGTCGGACTGCCCTTCCGCAGCCGCGCTGCCGGACGGTCCCGACGCGTTCTCCTTCGTTCCCCCGCTGCACCCCGCCAATACGATGGAGACGGCCAGCGTCGTTATTGCGGTCATTTTCCATTTGCTCATGGTTTGAACCTCCCCGTTATATGTGGCCTAACAACAAAACCCGTCGATACCGCCTTCTGCTCTCCGGCCCTCACCTCCCCCGACGTGCCGCGGCGCCGCTTCATTTCACGGCTCCGCCCGTAAGTCCTTTGACCAGCCCTTTCTGGAAGATGAACGAGATGACCAGTACGGGAAGGGTGACGAATACGCCGACGGCGGCCAGCTCTCCCCAGTTAATGCCTTCGAAAGTGATGAAGCCCTGCACCATAACCGGAGCCGTGCGCGTGCCTCTGCCCGAGATGATCAGCGCATACAGAAACTCGTTCCAGGCGTTGATGAAGGTGAAGATGGCGCACGTCGCGATGCCAGGCAGAACTAGCGGCAGATTGACTCTCATCAGCACCTTCACCCGGCTGCAGCCGTCCAACAGCGCGGCCTCTTCGATCTCCTCCGGGATTCCCTTGAAGAAGCTGGACATCATCCACGTTACGAATGGAAGCGTGATCAGCAGATAGGTCAGCGACAGCCCCAGGTAAGTATCCAGCAGGCTGGTCTCTCGCAGCATAATGTAGAGCGGCAGTATGAACATGACCGGCGAAGCCATGCGCACGAGAATGATCCACAGCCCCATCACCTTGCCCGCCGTCGACTTGGATCGAGCCAGCGAATAGCCCGATAGAACTCCGAAGTATAGCGAGATTGCCGTAGTCATGACGCTTACGACAATGCTGTTGTAATAGCTCTTCATAAAGCTTTCATCCGTAAAAACGTTTACAAAATTCTGAAAAGTCGGCGCGAACACCCATTTGGGCGGAATGGCGAACGCGATGACCTGCGGCTTGATGGAAGTCATGAACAGCCAGGCCAGCGGCAGCAGACTGGCAATGACCAGAGCCGCGGTCAATGTATTCAACGAGTAATAGCGAAGCCTGCTTTCTCTCGATTCCATGTTTTCCCCTCCTCTCTGTCGTCGTTGTCGAGTAATACCAATATAAAAGATGCTTTTTATTAAGTCAATATATTTTGTAAAATACTTTATCAAAATGTATTTAAAAAATAACCTTCGTTAAGTTGGCGCTAACGAAGGTTATTTTTTCCGGGATAGGCTTCTTTTATTTAGAGGTCGAGGGTCGGTTCTTTGAAGTATTGGTCGATGACGAGGAAACAGCTGCCGAGCGGATACATCTCCTCCTCGAGCCGACCGACGATCATGTCCAGCTCCCCCGACATGTTTTTGAAAATATTCTTCTTCAAATGGTCGCGCAAAAGTCCGTAATACAGCTCGCTGTCCGGACCGCCGATGACGACGGTCGTCAAGCCGAACAGCTTGACCACGTTGGCGATGCCGATCCCCAAATAGCTGCCCACCTCGTCCAAAATCCGGGAGGCCGCGGCTTCCCCGCTTAGCGAGCGGGCATGGATATCCCGGAGGCCGCGAATGGATTCGGCGTCGGGATCGTCCCCGAGCAGCGCCTTGTATCTGGCGACGACATGGGGCTCCCCCGCCATCAATTCCAGACAGCCTTTGCTGCCGCACGGGCAGGGCTCCCCGTTGATGTCGATGGTCATATGCCCGAGCAGATGCGCGTTGCCGTGAACTCCGCCGTAGAACGAACCGTTGATATGCATCGCCAGCCCGATTCCGGCGCGGATGCCCGGACGGATGCCGACGTAGGCGAAATCGTCGGCGCGATCGGTCAAAAACAGCCTTTTCTCGGCCAGAGCCATCATGTGGATATCGTTCTGCATATACACCGGAAGCCCGAACCGCTCCTTGACCAGCTTCTTGAAGTCGACGTCCTTCCATTCGGGAATGCGCAAAATCTCCAGCGAGATGCCCTGATTCGCCTTCAGGTAGCCGAGCAGTCCGATGCCGATGCCGATAAACTGCTCCATCGGAATGCCGGACTCGCGAATCATCTTCTCCAGCGCCTCGAACATCTCTTCGATGATGCGGTTTCTGGAAAACGACCGGTCGACCGTAATGCCCTGACTGAGGACGACCTCGCCTTTCAGATTGGAAATCGCCATGCGAATCGGAGGATATTCGAAATCGATGCCGATCGCGAAATAGGAGTTCGCGTTGAGCGACAGCAAGGTAGGCAGGCGGCCTCCCGTGTATTCCGCGAATCCCGACTTGAACACGATGTTTTTCTCGGTCAGTTCTTTAATAATATTAACGACCGTCGGACGGCTGAGTTTCGTCTTCTTGACGACGTCCTCGATCGTAATGGATTCTTCCGCGATGATGCAATTGAGCACCAGATGTGTATTCGCTTTCTTTAAAATCTTCGTATTGTTTCCAGCCATGGCAATCACAAGTCCTTCTCGTATGATAGATTAGATTCATTCTAACATAACGATGTAATTATATAAACCAATTTTACAAAATGGTTTTAGAATATCTGTCCGGACCGCGACGAATAAGCCCGCCTACGGAGCGGAAGGATTCCGTAGACGGGCTTGAGGCACGGTGCGTGAAGGCGCGTGAAGGGGCGCGAAGGGCAAGAAGATTTTAACGCGCTCAGTTGGCTTCCGCTGCAAGCGAGGCGGCCGTGTCGTAATCGAGCTCGAGGTCTGCCGCGGACAAGCTGTCCAGCAGATGCTCCTTCTTCTTGCAGCCGACGATCGGGAAGACGGGAAACGGATGAGCCAGCAAATAAGCGAGAGCTACCTGCGTCGAGGTGGAGCCGAGCTCGCGGGCCAACCGCTCGGTCCGCTCCAGGCGGGCGAAGTTCGTCTCGCTATAGTAAGCGCGGACGATTCCGCTGCCGGCGAATTCCGCCGCCGTATTCCGGCGATGCCGCCCGCTGAAAAATCCGTTCGCCTGCGAGCTATACGGGATGGCGGCGGTTCCGGTGCGGCGATGCCATTCGACGAACTCCCGATCCGTGACGACCTGCGTCGGGTCCTGGATCGAGCCCGGATTGACCTCCGCCAGATTCCATAGATTCTGTACGGCGACGAAGCCGGCATACCCCTTGCCTCGTGCGTATTCGTTCGCCTGCTCGACGCGCGCGATCGTCCAGTTCGAGCAGCCGTAATACCGGATTTTGCCCTCGCGGGCGAACCGCTCCAACGTCTCTACGATCGTCTCGACCGGAACGTTCGGATCGTCCCGGTGCAAATAGTACAGGTCGATATGATCGACGCCCAATCTGCGCAGGCTGCCCTCCAAGTCGGCGGTAATATCCGCGGGATTGATTCTCGGGATCGTCATCGTCTTCAGCAGCGGATGTCCCCCTTTCGTCGCGACGATCAGGTCGTTCCGGTTGCCCCGCGACTTCATCCATTTTCCGAGAAATCTTTCGCTGCTGCTGGGCTCGATGGGAAGCCAGTTCGCGTACACTTCGGCCGTATCCAGGAAGTTGCCTCCGCGGTCCGTATACAGGTTCAGCAGTTCCTCCGAATCTTTCTCCGGAACGGCGGCTCCAAGATCGGCGGTCCCCAAGCTGATGACGGACGCGGCGAGATCGGTGCCGGTAATCGTCTTGAATTTCATTGTCGGACAGCTCCTTCCCATTTTTGCGGGTTCACTATTGGCGCATCTATGATTATATCATTCTCGCTTCTCCCGTCGCTTGCAAAATCGGACATCCGATCCCGCCGGAATACGCGCAAAACGGGATTGCCGCCGAGCCGCGGATCATTATCGATCCGAGCCTTGCGGACAATCCCGTTGACGTCGAAAGAAGCTTCGATTAATGCAGATCCGGAAGCATCGGACGGTTCGCCTCCAGCAGCTCGTCGACCAGCGCCTTGATCCGGTCGATCGGCAGCTCGGCGGACGTATGCGGATCGAGCAGCGTGGCGTGGTAGACATGCTCCTTCTTGCCGGTCAGCGCCGCCTCCGTCGCCAGCAGCTGCATGTTGACGTTCGTGCGATTCAGCGCGGCCAGCTGCGGCGGAAGCGCGCCGAACCGGGTTGGCGTAATCCCGTTCGCGTCGACCAGACAAGGCACCTCCACGCACGCCTCCTCCGGCAGATTGGAGATGAGGCCGCCGGCGTTGAGCACGTTGCCCGCGATCGAGAACGGCACGTTCGTCTCCATCGCCTCCATAATGTAGGAGGCGTATTCGTGCGTCCGCTCGTGCGTAATCGACCGGTCGTTCACCAGCCCGTTCATCACCTTGTCCCAATACTCCTGCCTGCTGCTTCCCCATCCCTTGTAATTTTCCGTCGGAATGTTGTAGCGCTCGAGCAGCTCCGGATAGGCGTTCTTGAGAAAATAAGGCACGTATTCGGCGCCGTGCATGCTCGACTCCGTCACGTAATAGCCGAACGTGTTCATGATCTCGTAGCGGACCATGTCGTCGTGCGGCCCCGGCCGCGCCGCCGCCCGCCGCTTGATCTCCGGATACAGATCCTCGCCGCCCCGCGTAATGTCCAGCAGCCAAGCCTGATGGTTGATGCCGGCGATCCGCCAGCGCACGCCCTCGGCGTCCATGCCGAGCCCTTCCAGCAGTTCCTTCGCGCACACCTGCACGCTGTGGCATAGCCCGACCGTCTTGATCCCCGTTCCGCGCAGCATCGCCCCGGTCAGAATCGCCATCGGATTCGTATAGTTCAAGAACCACGCGTCCGGGCACAGCTCCTCCATATCCCTCGCGAACTCCAGCATCGGACCGACGGTGCGCAGCGCCCGCATCAGGCCGCCGACGCCGAGCGTGTCCGCGTACGTCTGCTTGATCCCGTATTTGCGCGGAATTTCGTGATCCCCGAGAATGTACGGTTCGAACGCGCCGGCCGTAATCGCGTTGACGACGTAGGTCGCGCCCTTCAGCGCCTCCCGGCGGTCGGCGTACGCTTGCACCGTCGCCCGTCCTCCGAGGTTCGCGTTCAGGTTTTGCAGCATCGTCTCCGATTCCTTAAGCCGCTGGAGATCGATGTCGTGCAGCGCGAAATGCGCGTCCGCCAAAGCCGGCGTCAGCATGCAGTCCCCGATCACGTTTTTGGCGAAGATCGTGCTGCCCGCTCCGATAAAGGCGATTTTCAGCATAGTTTCTCTCTGCTCCTTTTAGGTATGAATAGTTATCCCTTCACGCTGCCCATGACGATTCCTTCGGCAAAATGCTTCTGCAGGAACGGATACACGAGCAGCACCGGCAGCATCGCGACGAACACCTGCGCCGCCTTCGACGTACGGTCGGAAATTTCCGCCCATCTGGCGACGTCGGCCGCCGTCATCAGCGACATGTCGCGGCCGACGATGACGGTCTGCAGATAGCTCTGCAGCGGGTAATGCTCCGGCCTGTTCATGAGAATGAGTCCCTCGAACCACGAATTCCAGTGCGTGACGATGCAAAACAGCGTCAGCGTGGCGATCGCCGGAGCCGACAGCGGAACGGCGATGCGCCAGAGCGCCTGCCAGCGGCCCGCCCCGTCGATCTCCGCCGCTTCCTCGATCTCGTCCGGAAGCGACTTGAAAAAGTTGAGCAACAGAATCACGTTGAACACGGGAACCGCGCCCGGCAGGATCAGCGCCCAGAACGTATCGAGGATGCCGGTCATTTTGATCGTCATAAACCACGGAATGAGTCCGCCGCTGAACAGCATCGTCAGCACGAAATACCAGGCATACGCGTTGCGGAAGCGAAAATGCTTCCGGTCCTTGGACAGCGGATACGCGATCAGAATCGTCAGCAGCATGTTCAGCGGCATGCCGACCGCGACCCGCAGCACGGAAATGAGAAACGCGCTGCCGAACTCCGGCTTGCCGATCACGAATTCGTACGATTTCAGGCTGAAATCGACCGGCCACAGTGTGACTTGCCCCGCGGCCACGGCCGAGCTGGAGCTGAAGGAAATCGCCAGCACGTTCGCCAGGGGAAGCAGGCAGGCGGCGGCCGTCGCCGTCAAAAACAAATAATTAAGAACAACGAACAGCCTCCTGCCGAAAGAAGCCCCAACCACGGCGTCTCCCCCTTTCTTAGAAAATCCGGTAGCCCGTCAGCCGGTAAGCCAGCATATAGGACGCGCCGATCATGACGAACGAAACGACCGATTTGAACAATCCGACCGCCGTCGCCACGCCGTAGTTGGCGTTCTCGATGCCGATCCGGAACACCAGCGTATCGATGATGTCGCCGGTCTCGTACACCTGCGGGCTGTACAGATTGAAGATCTGGTCGAAGCCCGCGTTCAGCACGTTGCCGAGGCTGAGCACCGACATAAGCACGATGATCGGCAGCAGGCCGGGCAGCGTCACGCTCAGCGTCTGCCGGATTCTCCCCGCTCCGTCCATCTCCGCCGCCTCGTACAGCGCGGGGTTGATGCCTGCCAGCGCCGCCAGGTAGACGATCGTGCCGTAGCCGAACTCCTTCCACGTATCGGAGACGACCATCGTAAACGGGAACCAACCGGGATCTCCGAGAAAATAAACCGCCGGCAGCCCGAGCCAGCCCAGCAAGCCGTTAACGATACCCGTGGACGGCGATAAAATGTCGATGAGAATTCCGCTCAGAATAATCCACGACAGAAAATGCGGGAAATAGACGATCGTCTGCACGCCGCGCTTGAACAGCCGATTTTTCGCCTCGTTCAGCAGCAGCGCGAACGTCACCGGTACGACGATGCCCGCCGTCATCTTCATCGCCGCGATAAAGAACGTATTCCCCAGCACCCGGGCGATGTCGGGCATGCGCAGCATGTATTCGAAATTCGCCCAGCCGACCCAGGGGGACAGGAACATCCCCTTGGACGGCACGAGCCGTTCGAAAGCCATCATAATGCCCGCCATCGGAACATAGCTGTAGATGAACACCAGCACGAACCCCGGCAGGATCATCAAGTGCAAAGGCAGTTCCCGGAAGCTTCTGCTTTTCATGCGTTATCCGCCTCTTCCTTGCCGAGCGTTCGAGGCCGTCCTATCGGGACGCCTGCCACTCGTTTACTTCCCCGGCGATCGTGCCGCCGCCCAGATTATTCCATTGGGCCGCGAAGTCGTCGAATTCGTCGATCGGGCCGCCCATAATGATGCGGGTGAACGCCTGAAGCTGAAGCTTCTGCAACGTCGCGTTATTGTCGGTCATCCCCTGCGTCGGAGCGCCGAAGTAGGCGTCGTCCATCAAGTAGCCGTTCGTTTCGTAACCGTTGATCACGGCGAGCGAGCCTTCCTCGCCGTACATGCGCTCGTTGCCCCACAGGCCGACGTCTCCGCCCCGGTAAGCGACGATATTGTCGTAGTAGCCTTTTTCCTCCGCGTTCAGCTTCGACGAATCGTTCGCGGCGAGCGCCTGGACGACGTTCAGGTGCGCGTCCAGATTTTTACGCGGCGCCTCTCCGTAGAGCAGCGCGAAATCGAACGTGGCCAGCCCATTGGCGTCCACGTTATAGACGTCCGGCTGCGCGGTGGCCCCCCATAGCTTCTCCAAGCCGAAGTTGAGCAGCTTGACGGCGGCTTCCGGATTTTTCGCGCCTTTCTTCACGACGTAATACTTGCTGATCGCGAACGGCACCTGCGCCTTGGCCGGCCGATCGTCCACGGAAGGCAATGGCAGCGCCTTCCATTGCATGTCGGGATCGGCGTTCTTGGCGTCCTGCAGCCAGCCTACGTTCCAGAAGAAACCGTAGAAGAGGCCGAGTTTGCCGGAAGTCGCGGCTTCGTTCACCTTGGAAGCGTCCTTCGTGCCGAATTCCTTGTCGATCCACCCGTTCTTGTACATCTCCTGCAGCTTGGCGAGCGCCGCCTTCGTCTCCGGCTGGACGCTCCCGTAAGCCAGCTTGCCTTCCCCGTCCTTCACCCAGATGTTCGGATAGGCGTGGAAGCCGTTAAAGAAGCCCTCCATGCCGGCGTAAAAGCCGAAAATATCCTTATTGATCCCGAGACCGTGCGTATCGGCCTTGCTGTTGCCGTCCGGATCGCGGGTTACGAAAGCTTCGGCGGTCGCGACGACGTCGTCGATCGTCTTCGGCTCGGGCAGGCCCAGCTTCTCCAGCCAGTCGGTGCGCACCCACAGCACGTGCGTCTGTCCGAGACCCGAGCTCATGTTCGGAAGCGCGTACAGCTTGCCGTCGAAGGTGGCGGACTTCAGCGCGTTGCCGCCGTCCTCGTTCAAGATTTTCTTCGTAAAATCTGAACCGTATTGCTCGTAGACTTGCGTCAGATCCTCGACTTGTCCGTCCTGCACGAGCCGCTTGAGCTGCGAGGCGTTGACCGGCATAATATCCGGCAGATCGTCGGAGGCGATCGCGATATTCAGCTTCTGGTCGTACTGCGCCGCCGGCGCCGTCCACACGTAGTCGATGCCCAGCCCGAGCTCGCTCTCGTAAGCGCGCGACCAGACGTTGTTGTCGATCGACTCTCCGTCATTGAATTTCAGCCCTTCCGATATCGCCCTAACGGCCGACACCCGGATCGGCGGGTCGTACTTGCCCAGCGGATCGGCGGGGGCGGAAGGCGCGGCCGACGCGCTCGGCGAGCCGGTCGTAGGACTCGCCTCTCCCGACGGTCCGTCGTTGCCGCCGCTGCAGGCGGACAGCAAGGTCAGCAGCAGCGCGGAAGCGGTAATTGCCGTAAAGCTTTGTTTAAGGTTCATGCGAATGGCTCCCCTTTGCGTGTTTCGTAACTTCCTCGCCATTATAGCAAGCGGGCGAAGGCGGGCGAGAGCGAGGCTTTTCCTCGTCTGGTAGGAAATTCGTCCTCCTTCTCCCATTCGCCGAATCGTTGACCTACCGATTTAGAACACGATTCCGCCAATCAGAAAAGGAGCAGCCCGCTTCGTTCCGGTTCCGCTCCTTCCCCTCCATCGGGCCGCCCGTTACTTTCATCCGTCAAGTCCGTCGGCTCCTTTTTCTCTTCGTCAGGCCGTCGGCTCCTTTTTCCCTTCGTCAGGCCCGTTCCGCAAACCGCTGGCGGTATTCTGACGGAAGCAGGCCCGTCTGCTCCTTGAACATTTTGCTGAAATAGCGCTGATCCGAGAAGCCGCATTTTTCGGCGACGATATAGACCGGATAATTGGTTTGCAGCAGCATGTCCCGAGCCGCGTAGACGCTGATATGCTGCAAAAACTGCGTAAACGTCATCCGGGTAATATCCCGAAAGCAGGTGCTGAAGTAGCTTTTGCTCAGGTTGACGCTCTGGCTGACCTCTCCCTGCTTCTCATGGCTGCCCGGACGTTCCGCGATGCGGTCGACGGCCTTAAGAATCGCCTGGATGACGTCCTCCGAGTATTGGGAGCGGCGAAGCCAGCGCAGAATCGCCTCCCGCAGCCGCTCCAGCCATGTCGAGAGGACGGGGGCGGCCTCCGGCTGCGGATGCTCGTTCCAGGCGAACATAGGCAGCCGGATTCTCCATCCTTCGGCCGCCGCCGTTATCGCCCGGCTCAGCTCGGAACCGCCGACGTCTCCGCCCGCCGCTCGCACGGCTTCGGTCAATGCGGAGAACCGGGCTTCGTCCGCGATCCAGCCCAGTCCCGAGCTTGCTTCCTCGACATTGCGAAGCGCCTCGGCGGACAATGCCGGCGACGGAGTCCCGGCGCGCGCGCTTTCCCTGACCGCCTTGCAGATCCGCTCCATCGCGGCGTTCAGGTCCATGTCCTCCAACTGCGTTTTCACGATATAGTCGATCGCTCCGAGACGGAGCGCTTCCTGAATATAGTCGAAGTCCTGATGGCAGGTCAGAATGACGACTTTGATCCCGGGATATTTCTGCCGGAGAAGCTTGGTCAGCTCCAGCCCCGACATGCCCGGCATCGTAATATCCGCCAGCAGCAGGTCGACCGGCTTGCCGCCGATGAATTCAAGCGCCTTCTCTCCGGTTCCCGCTTCTCCGACGATCTCGATGCCGTAGTCCTCCCAGGGCACGGTCAGCCTGAGTCCTTTGCGGACCAGGCTCTCGTCATCCACGATCAGCGCCCGGATCATGCTCATGTCGTTCCCCACCCTTCATCTCGTCCGGCAGACGAATCGTTACGCGTGTGCCTTCGCCCGGCGCGCTCTCCATCGTCAGCTCCGCTTCTCCTCCGTAA
>JAEZZE010000136.1 GCA_023418755.1 Bacillota bacterium
CCCACATAGTTGTTCAGAATGACCTTCCCGTTTGTCGTATCCCTTTGGGTGAGAGGAGAACCCGAATTGTTCCAGTTCGAGCCTCCGATCAAGCCGCCGACCGTGTTGCCGTAAACATCCGCGGTTACGGACGTATTTTTTAACGTCCCCGCATGAAGCAAGCCTACGATGCCGCCCGTATAGCCGGTGCCGGTTATTTTGCCGTCCGCGGAGCTGTTTTCAATCGTCCCGATGGAAGTTCCCGCAATGGACCCCGTGCCGTTGGCCCCGGTAATATCCGCGTTCGCCAATTTGACATTTACGACGCGGCCGCCTGCGCCTATATAAGCAAAGAAGCCGGTGCTGTTGTTGCTGCTCGAAATATTAAGATTTCGGATCGTATATCCTTTTCCGTTGAATGTGCCCAAAAACGGAGTCGGAGCGGCGCCGCCGCCGATTGCCGAAAAGGTTACGCCGTTCATATCGATGTCCGCCGACAGTTCGTATTTCCCGTCGATCGGATAGGCGGATGTTCCGAATCCCTCCGAAAAAACAACCAACTCGCTTGCCGTTCCGATTTTGACGGCCGTCGCGCCGCTGCCGGCAAGCGGAGTCGCCTTCGCTGTGGCGGAGCTTGCTGCGACGCCGTTGTAAAAGCCCGTTCCTGTAGCAACGGCGCGCAAATACATGCCTACATCCGCCGTCTTGATCGTATAATCCGCAGCTGTTGCTCCCGGAATGGCTGTCCACGCCGTGCCGTCCGTCGAGCTTTCCCAACTGAAGGCGGCTGTAGCGCCAATCGGAGTCACGGAGGCGTTCAAGGTTTGACCTTCCTTGGCAATCCCCGCAACGGCCACAGTCGTGATCGTCAGCTCGTTGACGTCCTGCGGAACCGCAGGATAGCTCCATGCCGACAAGTTAGGCGTACGCGGCTTATTGGTGACGAGCGCATCGTTGTCTCCGAAGACCAGCGTTCCGTCGGCATCGTATCCCTTGCTGGTCACTCTGATTTCGGTCGGCGAAATTGAAATATTCGAAAATCCCGGTCCTATTGCCCTTACATCGACATAAGCCATTTTTGCAGCATCCCTATTGTTGCTTACAAAATAAGGGCCGCGTCTGTCGTTATTTCCAGAATAGTTCGTCAGATAGGTTGTCCCGTCGCCGAAAGATTGGGGCTCGATGTTTGCGCCGTTCGCATAGAGCTTGGAACGGACGTAGAGATGGTCGTGTCCCATAAGCACCACGTCGACTCCCGCTTGATCGAATGCGTCGGTCCAGGACGCGACGGGGTTTGCCATGCGATATCCGAAAAGAGATTTGTGTATCACGGCAACCCGCCATTTGGTCGGATTTTGTTTGACGACCGACTTCATCCAATCTTGCTGTGCTTTTATTTGCGAGGCATCGTTCTGGTCCTGATAATCCATCATTAAGAAAAGCGTGTCGCCATAAACGAAATAGTAGTTGCTGGACTCAAACTGCATTTTGTCCATACCCGCTACCATTCTTTGCGTACCGTCGCCTCCGCCGTAAAACGACGCTCCGTTCTTAGGCGGGTTGTAGCGTCCCAACAGGTTTTGCAGCGTGGGGTCCACCGGGTCCCAACTGCTGTTCGGCGCCCAACTATTTCCAGCGCCGTCGTACTCGTGATTTCCCGTCCCCAAATACAGCGGCACGCGCGCGAACGTATCGGCGTTCGACGCGAAAAAACCATCCCATTCCGAGGTGTCGAAACCGTAGGTGACCTGGTCGCCCGAGCTCACAATAAACGAGGCATTCGGGAAATCGTCAAAGGCTTGATTGAGCGATTTGTCATTGTGACCATCGCTATTGTTGCGAGCGGCATGTACGTCGGTAACCCAGACAAAGTTGAAGGTGTCGAGATTGCTGGCAGGAGTTGTGAAGCTGGCCGGCGATTCTACACTTGTCACATCCTTTGCGCCGTCGCCAACGGAGTATACATATTCCGTGCCGGGTTCCAGCACGGCCGTTTCCGCCTTATGGCTCTGGATCGGCGCAATGGAATACGCCGTACCCGCGCCATTATAGTTCGCGTTGGAAATAGCGCTCGAAAGATCTACCGTGTTATTCGTTCCCACAACAACGTCCGTAAACTTCCCGCCATTGCGGTCAAAGTCCGATTTTTTAGCATAATAGAGCTGCGTTGTCTTCGTGGTTACCGGCGTTGCCCAGTTAAAGCGGGCAATATACTTGCCCGCCTCTTGCTTGAACGAGTCGAGCAAGAAAGTTACCGAAGTAGGCGCTATGCCGCCGCCCGTCGGTTGGGCGAGCTGGTCGCCGGATTTGGCAATGGTGAACGTATCGATGACGCGGAACGGATTTTCGGCGCCCGTCGCTTTATAGTACGTTTTGTAGACGATCGCATTGCTCGTAACCTCTACCCTGCTATATACGCCGGGGGAATAAATGGCTCCGCCCCCCGTGCCCGTTTTGTTGATGCGAAGATCGTAGAAAAAGTCGTTCCAGGAAGTGTCGCGGGTGTCCAGGCTGTACGCATAATTATACACCGATCCGCCAATGACATAGGTAGGCGCTTCGCCGAACTTCGCTTTTTCAATGCTTCCGGTGCCTGCCGCAGACGAGGTTGTCTTTAACGTGGATCTGGCATAGGCATGTTCGTGACCGGAAAGCACCAGATCGATGCCGGCATCGGTAAACTTTTTACCGGACGCATTGTTGACTTGATAGTGACTCGAGCCCGGGTCATAGGGCGAAGCGTGAATATTTACGATTTTCCACGCTTTCGCGGAAGCTTCGGCTTCATCAGCCATGAAATTAAATTGAATATCGTTGTCGGCGGATGAAACATTAGAATTTAGAATAATGAACAAGGCGTCGCCATATTCGAAGGAGTATACCGTTCCCGCTGCGGCAGGAGACAGCCCGCTTGGTTGCTTTAACGACGAGTAGTTGAATCTGGCGTTATACTGCACGAAATTTTGGTCGTAGGACGCGCCGTCATGATTGCCCGGCGTAGCCATAATCGGCAGCGTGTTCAACAGGTTTTGAGCCGCATCGAAGAAATACTGCCAATGGTCGGAGAAGCTCGCATCCTCTACGACGTCGCCGTTATGGAGAAGAAACGCGGCATCCGTTTCATTCGCCTTAATGTAGTCGTATAACGTGCCCGTGTTGGCATACGTGCTTTCGGAATACCCCTGCGTATCGGGGCTGACCACGAAAGCGAACGGCTTATTGCCGGCAGGATCGGCAGGCGCGATAAAGCTGGAGATTGCGCTATATCCGTTGACGGCATTGCCGACTTTGTAGTAATACTTGGTTTCGGGCGTAAGATCCCGAATGATCGCATGAAAGGCATGAATCGCTTTGAAGTTAGCCAGCTTATTGTCCGGAATGCTGTTTGCGGCAACCGGATCCATCATTGTTGCGCTTTTTGTCGTTCCGCCAACCAGATCAGGCGATGTGCCGTAAATGATTTCCGACGTGTTCACGGTCGGATCGGTTACCCAATTCACGCTTAAAGCAGATTTACCCGCTTCCGCGCCGCCGGCCATGCTGAGCGCAATTTGCGACGGAAGCGCCGCGGGAGCCGCCGCCGAAGCGGCCCTGGGCGCGGCGAGTCCGGAAATAACGATTAGAAGCGCCAAAATTGCCGATGTTAGCCTTGACGTTTTTGTTGATCTGTACACTTGAAGCAAATCTCCTCTCGCTGATAAGTGATCCTAATGCCCCGAAACAGCGCCTGCTGTACGGACACCCTCACTCTATCACGAGGCAAACTCGGTTATTCTGCGTATTTTCCTCTGCGGCCGATTTTTCAACCGATCTTCGCGTCAACTTTTCGTTAAATTTGTAAGCTTATGATTAACTTTGCGAAGCTTCTTCTTTGGGGTGTTGGAAGTATTCGTGCCATTTAAGAAGCCCCAAGGCCAATACGGACCTTGGGGCTTTCTCGAAACCGGACAGACCTAGTAGCCTTTCGAGTCCGGAAACTCGCGCGGATAAATATTCTGGAAACCCATATTAAAACGAAGAAATTCCTCAACTTAATTATTTCTGTTTATGTTTATTGATTTTTCTCCATGTTAGTGAAGAAAATAAAAGAGCGAACCCTACAAATGCTCCTATTATTTGGTCTATCATTACAGGCGGTTTATTATTGTAAAAGGCAAATAGCCCCTAATAACTTTCTCAATAGTAAGCTCCCCAAGTTTTTTCCCCGCACTCCAGCTTTTCATTATCCAACTTTTTGATGATCAGCTTATTCTATTCCGAAAAAGTTATTTCTTAACCAATAAATACGTATTAATTTCATTCTGTTGCTTGATTGCAGCATACATGCTTTCTGAAATCTTCTCTTTATACGATGCAATTTCATATTTGTCATTTGCACTCAGTAATAAAAACTCGAATAAATAGGCGTCGTCGTATATCGTATTTGTATATTGAAGTAGTGCATCCGTAAGAAACTTATCTTCAGTTTCGATATCGCCTTGTTGTGCTTCCTCAAGTTTTATTTGAATTTCGTACGCAGCATCCAAGATCTCAATAATTTGTTCCTTCTTTTCCTCGCTGTTATCCATTTTATGAATATCAGCAAACTTCTTCATATCACTCCGAGCGGTTTCAAATATTTCTTTCAGCTGATTCTTCGTTAATTTAGAAACAGTCAGTTGATCCTCCGAATTTCGCGGTCCCTCTAGTTCGTTTAAGTAGTTTATCGCGGTTTGATGCTCTTCCTGATTTCCCTCGCTATATTTCATATAAGAAATCGCAACAATTTTTCCGTCGTCAATCTTGAGAGCCAGCGGCCCCTCGCCCGTTATATCTCCATAAAAATACCAAATCTCATTGAGATCCATTTTTGCATCGGGTTTCCCTAGAATCGAATCCGCTTTGGATACCGAGTCGCCGACAACCAGCGAGTTGCCAATCCCTAGACCCGTTTGTTCCACATAAACCGACGAGAGAGTCCCCTCTCGAAAAGACAGATCGAAATATGTATTCGTGAACACGACTTCCCCGTACTTGTTTATTTTCCCCTCAAAGGCTCCCTTCTCTATTTTATCCTTCAAGGAGGAAAAAGAAGCTCCCATTGGCCATTTCCCAACCTCTTCAATATTCCATACATCAATCGTTATTTCTACTACCTGGCTTAGCTCAGCAGAAGTTTCATTGGTATCGACTCGTTCTGCGGATTGTTCCGGTGTAGGAGTGATCATAGGTAGAACCCCATCTTGTTTCGGTGAACTTTCATTCAAATCGTTGACCGGAGAATTCAAGTTTGTAATCGATAGTTCTTCCCCTTCCCTGCTAGAACAAGCAGTTAAAACAAGAATTGCCCCTACACAAGCCAACAACCATCTCATTAACTCACCTCAACATTATCTTTCGCCATTAATTGACATAAACTGTTGACCCAAAGAACTTACACCAATCAGCTTCTCACAAGCCATATATTTTCCATTCTATAATATCATCATTTGATTCAATTGGAACAAACACGCTCGATTAAACCGGGATCCCTGGCACATTGGACTCTGATTTGGGACAACTATGAATAGGGACTATGATTCGGAACGGTACAGAGAGGGGGAAATCGGGGGGACGAGGAGATTTCCTTTAGTGGAGGCCTTTCGAGGATCTGATCGAGCGGTTCCAGAAAAGCCGCATCGACCCGATCGGGCTCGGCATCTATGCCCGGACTTACGAGTACAAACAGTTCAAAAAGGTTCAGGATCGCTGGTCCGAGGCGTTCGCCCAAGCGAACATCGACGTCAAGGTCGACGTCAAAATCAAGTCGATGGGGCCCGTGCGGTAGGCGCAAAGAACCTTCATCCCCGGCAGCAATAGCCGAAAATGAAGGTCCTCTCTGCCGTCAGCTACTCCGCGCTCACCGAAAATCGCTTATAATACGTGCGGCTGCCGTTGAAATTAGCGAAGCCGATCTGTCCGTTCAAATACGGACGTTCCTCGTCCGTGTATGCGAGCCGTTCTTTCCCGTCGATGTACACGCGGTAACGGTTGCCCTTGGCGCTTACCCGGATCAGATAGCTTTCGCCGGGGAACCAGGCGCACGGCGTTTCCGCCAGGACGTTGTAGCCGTTGTCGTTTTTGTAGAGCGCCAGACGTCCGTTCGCCGCGAAGCCGGCCGCATAGCTGCGAATCCCGCCCTGCACCCGAAACTGGATCAGATGATCCTCTCCCAGCTGCGGGATGACCTCCGCCTCGTAGCTGTAGTCCGTCCAGGCCAGATCGCCCGTATAGCATTCGGCCGGCTCCCCGCTGTAGCTCCCGCTTAACATCCCGTTCTCAAGCAGCCAGTGCCCTCGCAAATAGGTGCATTGGCTGACCTCGAGATGGACGGAGTTCCAATATTCCATTCTTTCCTTGCCGAAATCGATGGAATAGTCGGCCTGGCCGCTATAATTCATCGAATCCATGTAGGCCACCAGATTGCTGTTCCAGCCCGCTTCGGGAATCCATTCGATGCCGGCCTGCATGATGCAGACGTTGGCCATGCGCGGAATCCGGTAGGAAAGCTCCATCCATTCCCCTTTGCGCAGCGTTGTTTTCTCGCCGTAAAAATAGTTCCCTCCATTGCCGTCCCGGATGTACATACGGACTTGAATATCGAACGGCACGAACTCCGGCACCATCACCTTTGCGCCGATCGTCTGGCCCGGATACAGCAGCGGCGAGAAAGCCGGATCGTAGCGGCTGTCGTTAAAATCGTCCGGGCGGTAGTACGTTTGGTGATAGACGCGATAGCCGTATCCTCCCTTGACCCGATCGAACAGCACTTTAAGCGAGCGGGAGCCCGTGGCGCGGCAGGCGTCGGTATTCTCCACGACCGCCGTGACGTTCCGGGACGGATCGTCGCTGTCCGTGCGGAACGCATGCGTCGAGCCCGGATATTCGAAGTGAAACCGCGCCGATTGCCCCCTCATGATGTCCGCCCAACGGTCCGGGGGCTCCACGCCGGCGATCAGGTAGCCGAATCTGGCAATATAGGAGGCGCACCACGGCAAGTCCAGAATATTCAACGTTCCGATTACGCTGGAGCAGCACAGGAAATCCCCGATCGGCTTGCGCCACGAATCGTCGATGCCTGCCAGTCCACGCAGCACGCCGACAATCGTGCCCACGTTGGCCACGTTGCAATCCGTATCCCAGCCGCACATGTTGCAGATGTTGATGGAGCGAGAGAAATCTCCGTTTCCGTACAGCAAAGACAGGACGATAACCGCTGCATTGGGGATAATGTGGCAGTTGCCCGGATACAGATGATAGCCGTAATGATCGTGCACGAATTGAAACGCCTCGCGCCAATCCTCCGGGTGCCGGGCATGGAAATCCATTACGGACCGCGTCATCGCGCCGAATTCGCAATCGTCGGGAATGACGCCCAGCCCTGCCTTCAGCACCGCCGCAATCTCCTTCTCCGTGAAAGCCGCCGCAATGCAGGCCGCGATGAACATCCCGCCGTACTTCCCGTTGCCGTCATGCGACACGCTGGCCATCTTCCCGGCGTATTCCGCCGCCAGCTCCGGATTGCCGGGCGCGATCAGTCCCCATACGTCGATGAAAATCTGACCTCCGATCTGCTCCGCGACCGCAGCGCCGTTCTGCGCGATCGAGCCGGAACGCGGAGCCATAATTCCGTTTTTCAAATTCAGGTAGGCCGTATGCTCCGTGGACACGCCATAGCCGCCCCACCAATAAAAGCCGTGCCCGTCCGGCGCATAATTGAGCCAGGTCAGCCCCATCTGCTCGGCGCCGATCTCCCGCGTATGCGTATAATCCTCGAGCGCCCGCAAGAAGAACAGCGGTCCGTTCGTATCGTCGTCGGCGGCGAAATTTTTGAACTGATGCAAGTAGGTCGTGATCTCCCCGAACGTTCTGGCAATCTGCTCGTAGGTCCATTGCTCGATATTGCCGCCGTGGCGGACGCCGATAACCTTGCCCAGCCACCCCGCATAGACCCGTTCCGGATAATCGTCCGGTATTCCAGTCATCATCGTTCCTTCCTTTCGCGGATTATTCCTTCAGACCGCTCATCACGATGCCCTCCACAAAATAACGCTGGGCAAACGCATAGACGATCAGGATCGGCAGGGACACGATAAGCGAGCCCGCCATCATGTAATTCCATTGATTCGTATACGTGCCTTGAAAGGTAGCCAGCCCCAGGGTCAACGTCTTCAAATGGTCGGAGTTCAAATAAATCAGCGGACCCAGAAAATCGTTCCACGTCGACATAAAGGTGAAGATGGCCAGCGTCGTCAAAGCCGGCTTCGCGTTCGGCATAATGACATGAATAAAGATTCGGAAGTAGCCGCAGCCGTCGATCATCGCGGCCTGCTCCAGCTCCTTCGGAATCGTCAGGAAAAACTGGCGAAGCAGGAAAACGCCGAACGCCGCGAACAGCGCCGGAACGATAAGGGCGTAATGCGTATCGAGCCACCCGAGCTTCCGCAAAATCTGGAACGTCGGAATCATCGTGACATGATACGGAATCATCATCGTTCCGAGCAGCAGCAGGAACAAGGCGTCGCGTCCGGGAAACTTCAGGCGGGCGAAGCCGTACGCCGCCATGGAGCAGACGACCACCTGCCCCAATACGACAAAGAACGTAACTTTCGCCGTATTGTAGAAATAAAGCAGCCAAGGCGCGGATTCCAGCATATAAACGTAATTGCTCCACATGATTTCCGCCGGAATCCAGCTTGGCGGGATCAGGTACATCTCGTTGACGCTCTTCAGCGACGTGGAAATCATCCACAGGAAAGGGACGACCATCAGCAGCGACAAGACAAGCATTGCCGCATGCAACAAGGCGGATTTGACCGCTTCCACGCTCCTTGCAGGCTTGATCATAAGGGCGCCTCCTTTCATCCGTTGACGTCCTTGCTTCGGGCCAGGCGCGTCTGAACCAAGGTCACCGCAAATATAATGGCGAACAGCACATAGGCCATTGCCGACGCATAGCCTTGATTGAAATATTTAAATGCATTCTGATAAATATAGTAGACGACAACGGTCGTCGATTTGGCCGGACCGCCGTCCGTCATGACGAATACCTGATCGAACACTTGGAAAGATCCGATCACCGCCATAATGACGACAAACACGGTCGTATGGCGCAGCATGGGAACCGTGATATAGACAAACCGCTTGAACGCGCCCGCGCCGTCTATCTTGGCCGACTCATACAGCGAAGGCGAAATCCCTTGCAGGCCTGCCAGAAAAATAACCATATTGAAGCCGATATTTTTCCAGACGCTCATAATAATGACCGAGAACAGCGCCCATCTTTCGCTGGCCAGCCATGGCGGCTGATACCAGCCCAGATTGCCCAGGATGCTGTTGATCAAGCCGTAATCCGTGTTGTAAAGCCACTTCCAGACCGTAGCGATCGCTACCATCGAAGTAATGACGGGCAAAAAGAAAGCTGTCCGGTACAAGGTCGTAAATCTCATCTTTATATTGAGCAGCAGCGCCGCCAGCAAAGACAGCAGCGCCCCGACCGGCACCGTGCCGAGCGTGAAATACACGGTGACGCGCAGCGAGCGAAGAAACGTTTCGTCCTGCAGCAGGTTCCGGTAATTGTTCAGGCCGATAAAGTCCGGGGCGACAATGCCGTCCGACGATGTTAGGCTCAAGTAGAAGGAATACGCAAACGGATACAGCATAAAAACCATGAACCCTATCATGATCGGGGCGATGAAGAAATAGCCCCACGCGGCCTCTTTCCTGGCCATCGGTCCGCCTCCCTTCCCAACGGCTCGCGGAATCGCGGCCGGCCCGTGAAGAATGCGCCGCCCGCAATTCCGCTTTGTCTATTTCGTTACGAGGACTTCTCCTTGATTTTCACAATCAGCTCCTGCCGCGCCTCCTCCGGCGTCAGCCGGCCGAGCAGCAGCTTGTCCATCACTTCGGAGATCACGTCGTTGATCTCCGAGTATTTGCCGTTCATAAACTCGGTCATGCGAACGTCGGACGCGCTGTCCACGAATGCCTTGACGTTCGCCGGGAAGCCGGAGTCGATAATGATCTGGTTCGCTTCCTTGTTCGCGGATGCCGGCAGCGCCATGT